>JAPKZA010000361.1:0-26107 GCA_026394015.1 Acidobacteriota bacterium | reverse complement strand
TTCGAACTTCGTAATTTTGCACGGCGTCGGAGCACCGAAGGCAGCGAGAGACGGAAGGGCCAACAGATGGCGACGAGAAAGCGGCATCCCCGCATCATATCTGGTCGTGATACCGTCGCATCATGTACCTCCGTATCGCGACTTTGCTTGTCGCCCTCAGCGGGCTCCTGCTTGCCGCCGACGTCACCGGCAAATGGTCCTTCGCCGTCGAAACCAGCGCGGGCTCCGGCTCCCCGACTTTTGAACTAGTTCAAAAAGGCACCGTCCTGACGGGCACTTACGAAGGCGTGGTCGGCAAGGCTCCGCTGAAGGGCACGGTTGAAGGAAACAAGATCGAGTTCGTCGTCAGCGCCGGACAGGGCGAGCTGAAGTACTCCGGCACCATTGAGAGCGCGACGCAAATGAGCGGCAAAGCCGAGTACCCGGAAATCGGCGACGCGACATGGAAAGCCAGCAAGGACAAATGACCACCGAAGAACGCGAACTCCGCATCCAACTCGCCGCCGCCTATCGCATCGTTGACCACTTTGGCTGGAGCGAACTGATCTGGACCCGTAACACCGTCCGCGTGCCGGGCCCGGAGCACCACTTCCTGATTAACCCCTATGGCCTTCGGTTCGACGAAGTCACGGCTTCGAATCTGGTCAAGGTCGATCTTCACGGCAACATCATCGGCGACCCCGTCATAGGCGACTCCGACAAGGAGATCAACCCGGCCGGTTTTGTGATTCATAGCGCCATCCATATGGCCCGCCCGGACGTCCGCTGCGTGATGCATACACACACCACGGCGGGCATGGCTGTCGCCGCGCTGGCCGACGGTTTGCTGCCGATCAGCATGTACGCCCTCGGCTACTTCGAGCGGGTCGCTTATCACGATTTCGAAGGGCCGAGCCTGGAATTGGACGAACGCGAGCGCCTCGCCGCGAACCTCGGTTCGAAAAACGTCTTGATCCTAAAGACCCACGGTTTACTCGCCTGCGGCGAATCCGTCGCCCAAGCCTTTGTGCGCCTGTTCCGGCTGGAACGCGCCTGCCAGGTGCAGTTGGCCGCGCAGGCCACCGGGGCCAAACTCGCGATGCCGTCCCGGGAGGTTTGCGAACTCAGCGGCAAATTGAGCGACGAGTTCCTGGTGGCGGAAGGCGATGCCGGGTACAGCAAAAAGCCCAACCCTGAGTTCGCCGCCATGGTACGGCTCATGGACCGCAAGGATCCATCGTATAGACTGTGAAGACTATGAAATTCCTAATGCTCATTCTGCTCGCCTTGCCGCTGGCAGCCGCCGATAAACGCGAGGCAGAAGTCGACGCCGTGATGGCGCAACTGACCAATGTTCTGCAGAAGCCCGACGCCGCGGTGCTCGGCAAACTGCTCGGCGAACAACTCGTCTATAGCCACTCGAACGGTCGCCTGGAAAACAAGAAAGAGGTGATCGAAGCGCTGGCCGTGAAAAAGACCTCGGTCTACGGTTCGGTCGTCCTCGGGAAAGATCGGCAGGTCACCTTTTACGGCGACACCGCCCTGGTTCGTCAGGAAACCACGATGCGGCTTCTCGGTGCCGAGCCCCGGACGCTTACCTTGAACATCCTCTACGTTTGGGTAAAGGGCAAAAGCGGCTGGCAACTGGTTGGACGCCAGGCCACTCGGTTGGCCGAAGTTAAGGGTTAAGCCGCCGCAAGCGGATGTTCCGCAGCGCCATCGCCGTCTCGTGATGCTGAATCGTCAAGGGCCCTTCCGGAGGGCCCGATTCGGATTCATACTCGACGACTTTCACTCCGTTCAGCCAATGTTCCCGATGGCGTCCTTGCACGACAAGTCGGCTTTGGTTGAACTCGCCGAGCGGCTTCAGGACAGCACCTTGCGGGGCGATCTGGTTGTAGAGCGCACCACTGCGTTGCACCGGGAACACGATCGCCCCAGGGTCGCCCGCATCGTCTGCCAGTTGATACTCATGGCCAATGCCATCCGAACCAAGGTCGCCTTTCATGAGATAGAAGAGGTGATACTTGATGCCGGAGTTGCCCCGTGCGGCGGTCTTCCATTCGAACCGCAGTTCGAACGAACGATACGTGTCGCGAGTTTGCAGGCTACGCCCATTCTTCCCGGGCACGGTTTGCAGCAGGCCATCTTCCACCTTCCAAGTCTTCGGGAACGGCCCGCCACCCACCTCCTGAAAAGCATCAGTAGACCGGCCATCGAACAGCGTCACCCAGCCATCGGCCCCGGCTGGATCGTGCTTCGCCGACGGCTCAATGCCGACGTACGGTGCTTCAAACCGGAGGCTGTGAAAGCGCAGGCTCATCACCTGCCAGCGTCCTTCCCGCCGGACGAACGTCGCGTACAGCCGCCCGGCGTGGTCCCCACCCGGCAATTGGATGGTACGGAAGAACCCATCGGCCACCGCCACGTCCTCGGTCGCCGCCCGGAGAATCCGCGCCAGCGCGGTAACCTCGACCGGGCTTTTGTTCGCCCCGCAAACTTCTACCCGCGGCCGCAGTCGAGCGACGAACTCCGGCTTCATGTTGTAGCCCTGGACGCTGAAATCCTTCGTCACCGCGGCCCGCGCCGCCGCCTCGTCGCAGTCGTTGACGGCGATCAAGTATCGACGGAGCGAATCCTGCATCGCGGCCTGGTCTTTCGCGGGCGGCTCCACGGCACCCACGATCGAACAGAACGCCAACAGCGAGCCGAGCAACCTCACCGCCGCCCTCCGGCCCACTCAATCGCCTGCCGGACTAATTGCCGGTAATTCAAATCCTGATGCGCCTGATGGCCATGGCCCAACTGCACAAACACCACCCGGCTCTTCTCGAAAGGACTCACCCACACGAGCGGCCCGTCCGAGGTCTTCTCCGTCGTCGAAGCCAGAACATTTACCTTGTCCGAAATCCACATCCCTTTGTACGTTTCGTCAAAAACCGTGAAGTCCTTCAGCCCCGCCGTCACCGGATGCTGCCCCGTGATCTTCACTGGAATCGTCACGTCGTGCTTGTAGGTCGACGTCGTCAGATACCGCCCACCCGCAACATTTTCGTACCACCACGGCCAATCCACATACCCGCAAATGGCGTGATGCAGAATCACAATTCCCTTCCCGGACTCGGCGAACGTCCGCAGCCGATCCCGCTGCTCGGGCGTCGAAACGGTGATCATGTCGTAGAGCACCAACACGTCCACCCGCTTCGTCAGATTGCCTTCGAACGCCTTCGGGTGGGGCTCCACATCCACTTTCAACTCCGGCATCGCTTCGAACATCGTGTAGAACGACGGCTCGTGCGAGTGTCCGCCCGTTACGACCCGCACCCGTAAGGGGTCCGCGGCGACCGTCGTCCCCGCCAGCAGCAATAGCCACGTAAGCAGTCTCATTGTTTGGGCACCAAAATCTGATCGATCCCTTCGCGAATTCCATACCTCGGTCCGAGCCGCTTGTAATCCATCCCCTGCCGCCCATTGAAGTCCCAGGAAATCGCCCCGCCCTTCAACGTCAACTCGCAGAACAACCGTAATTTCGAAGCCACCCGCCCCCCGCTGCTGTCGTAGTAGCCGAACTCTCCTTCCATCAACCGCAAGCCCGTCACGTCGGCGACCGCGCCCACCGTTAAGTGTCCCAATTCCGGCCGTTGAATGAGTTCGGCGGGGGTCCAGGTCGAAGCCCGAATCACCTCGTTCAGCGGCATCCCTAACGCCATCATCTTCGACATCAGCGTCGGCATATCCATGAACGCCCCATTCATGCTGGCCGTGTGCAGATCCGACGAAATCGTATCCGGGTAGAATCCATTGGCGATGGCGGCGGCGGCGCTCCGCAGGACGAAGCTCCCTCCGCCATGTCCCACGTCAAACTTTACTCCCCGCTTCCGGGCGGCAAGTAAGTACGGGAATATCTTCCCCTGCTCATCCACCCACGGCACGGGCCCGCGATAGGCATGCGTCGAAATGTCGCCCGGCCGCAGATGTTCGGCGACCAACTGGTAATACGGCCGCTGGGGCAGGAAGTAACCAAAGTCCACCATCACCGGCACCTTCGCCATCTTCCCCGCCTCCACCGCCGAGTCCACACTATCCCAGTCCGGCTTCTGATAATGGGCCGACTTCACCCCCACCACAGTCTCCGGATACTTCGCCTTCAACTCCGCCACCGCGGCCGGGTCAAAGTCCCCCTGCTCGGTCAAATCGCTGATCATCCCGAAGCCGGCGATGTTGATCATCGCGAGCACGCGGGTCTCCGCGCGGTCGATCACGGTTACCTTGAAATGCTCGAAGTTCCGCCACCCCGCCGACCCCGCGTCCACCATCGTCGTCACACCGGTTCGAAAGCTGAATGCATCCGGCGGCAAGCTCTTATCGCCCGCCCAGGAACCCGGATTGCTCGCCGTATAGTAAGCGTGCACGTGCAGGTCGATCAGGCCGGGGGTAATCAACAGCCCCTTCACATCCAGCACTTTCTTCGCCCGCCCGGCGGCGATCGACGGCTCAATCGCCGCGATCTTGCCCCCCTTAATCGCCACATCGCGCCCTGCATCCAGGCGGCTCTTTGGGTCCATCACCCGTCCGCCCTGCAACAGCAGATCAAACTCCTGCGGCAAACCCGCAGCCACGAAAACGAACCCAACAACCAGCAATCGAATCATCCCGGTATTGTATCCCTGGGCTAGACCAACAGTTTCTTCCGCGCGGCATACAGCACCACCTCGGCCGCCGAATGCAGGTCGAGCTTTTGCATTAAGTTCGTCCGGTGCGTCTCCACTGTATGCAGGCTCAAGCCTAAAAGCGCGGCAATCTCCTTGCTCGTTTTGGCGTACGCCAGAAACTGCAGCACCTCTTTTTCGCGTTCGGTCAGCGCGTCGTACGGGTCCTGCAAGCCTTCGGTCTGAATCTTCCGCACATAGTCGGCCACCAGCGCCGCGCTCAGTACCGTGCTGAAAAAGGGTCGCCCCGCCGCCACAGTACGCACCGCTGTCACCAGATCCGGCTCCGCGGAATCCTTCAGCAGATATCCTTTCGCCCCCGCGGAGATCGCGCGCATCAGGTACTCTTCATCCGAGTACATGCTCAGCATGATGATGCCGACCCCAGGCTCTGCTTTCGCAATCTGCGTCGCCGCCTGAATCCCGTTCCGCTTCGGCATCGCCACGTCCAGAATCATCACGTTCGGTCGCAACGCCGAAGCCATCTCCACCGCTTCATCCCCATCGCAAGCCTCGCCCACAATCTCGATCTCCGGTGCCTCACTCAGCACGTCCCTTCGCCCGGCGCGGAGTCCACCACCAAGCGCCCGCCCAACTCCCGCACCCGCTCCTCCATCCCGATGAGCCCGAACCCGCGCCGCCCGGTCGCATCGAAGCCGACGCCATCGTCGGTCAGGGTCAACACAATGCCCTTTCCTTCGGCGACGAGGCCGATCCGCACCACCTTCGCCCGCGCGTGCCGCGCGCAGTTGGTCAAGCCTTCCTGCACCAACCGATACCGGCACGTCCGCTGCAGCTCGTCCAACTCGGCTGTGGCCCCCGAAATCTCCAAGGTCGCCATTCCACCCCACCGCCGATTGAAGTCCCTCACCTGCGCCTGCAAGGCCGGCCCCAAACCCAAGTCGTCCAGCAGCGACGGCCGCAGCCCCACCGCCAAATCCCGCACCATTCGCATCGTTTGCTCGGTCAACTCCTTCGCCTCTCCATGATGGGTTCGGAACTGCGCTTCGTCCTTGCGAAACCGATCCAAAGCCCCCAACTCCATCCGTAGCCCGGTCAACATTTGCCCCACCTCGTCATGCAACTCCCGCGATAAACTCCGCCGCTCTTCCTCCTGCGCCCGCATCACCCGCGCCGATAGCTCCCGGAGTTGTTGCTCGTACTGCAGCCGAGCCCCTTCCAATTGCCGAATCCGCCACACCGCCCCCACGCTGATCACCATCCCGATCCCCAGAGCCAAACCCACCATCGTTCGCAACTCCGCGCGGAAGGTTTCCTGCTCTTCCCCCAACGCCTGCAACTGTCGTTGATGCACCGCCTCGCTCAACCCCGCCACCTCCCGTGAAATCGCCAGCAACCCCTCGCGCCGCGGCCGCTGCTGCATCCGCAAAAAATACGTCGCCTGCCGCTGTTTCTCCGCCGCCGTCCAAGCAAACACCGGCATCACCATGTCGAAATGCAACCGATACTGCTCCTCCAAGCGCTGCAAAGGCCCCACCCCACTGGCCGGTAGCGTCTGTCGCAGGCCTTCGAACAACCGCCCCACCTCCTCTCGATTCGCCACCAACTCCTTCCGATACCGCGGCCCCGCCGCCGGTGCCGAGTCCAGCAAATAGTCTCGAATCACAATCGAAGAGTTCTGAATCCGCTCGTTGACGGCCTGGATTTTCCCCTGCCGTTCCGCGAACCGCTGTTGGATTCCGGCCGTCTCCGCAAATAGCCGCTGGGTCCGCTGCAGCATCGCCCAGCCCGGCCAAGCGATCAGCACGAGCAAACAGCACAGCCCCAACAACACCACTGGCCAAGTCCGCTTCTTCATACCCTACAGTCTAGACCCCGCCAAAGATACGGGACAGACCGTATTCCCCTCCGCCCCTCGCCTGCGAAACACTAGAGGCTTCATGCGCTTCCTCGTCCCCCTTCTTCTCCTCCTTGGCGCATCCTGCCGGCCCCCCGCTGGCGAGGCGCCGACGGCCACCCTTACGGCTGTCACCGTGTCCCCGGTTCTGCGCGTCGATCTGGCTCGCGACCTGGAACTGGCCGCCGAATTTCGCCCCTGGCAGGAGATCGACGTCCATGCCAAAATCGCTGGCTATATCAAGACATTGCCCGTCGAAGTGGGCGACCGCCTCCGCGAAGGGCAGTTGATCGGCCTGCTGGAAGTCCCCGAACTCCAACAGGAACTCGTGCAAGCGCAAGCGGCCGAAAAGCGGAGCGAACTCGAAGTCGTCCGCTCCCGCAGCGAAGTTACCCGTTCCGAGTCGGCCCTGCAGATTCGCAAGCTTTCCTACGACCGCCTCGCCTCCGTCGCCAAGCAGCGGCCTAACCTGATCGCGCAGCAGGAACTCGACGACGTCGCCGCCCGCTTCGCTGAAGCCACCGCCCAACTCGCGACCGCCCGCGCCACCCTCGCCTCGGTCGAAGAGCAGGTCCACGTCAGTCAGGCCGCCCGTTCCCGCGTGACCGCCATGACGCAGTACACCCGCGTCACGGCCCCCTTCGCCGGCGTCGTCTCCCAGCGTTACGAAGCCCCCGGGGCCATGGTGCAAGGCGGGTCGAAGCCGCTCATCCATCTTTCGCAAGTGGACCGCCTCCGCCTCGTGCTCCCCGTACCGGAATCGATCGTCCCTCGCGTCAAGCTCGGCGCCCCGGTCGAAGTCCGCGTCGACGCCGTTTCCACCGTCGTGCAAGGCAAAGTGATGCGCTTCACCGGCATGCTCAACTCGAACACCCGCACGATGCAAACCGAAGTCGACGTGCCCAATTCCGCCTACGCACTCAAGCCCGGCATGTACGCCTACGCCACCATCACCCTCGACGCCAAGGACGACGTCCTCGCCATTCCCACCTCGCCATTCCCATTCAAGCCATCCGCGGCGACGCCAAGCAGCAGATCGCTATCGTCAACGCCAAAAACCAAATTGAACTCCGCGACGTCCGCCTGGGCCTGGAAACGCCCGACCGCGTCGAAGTCCTCAGCGGCCTCAACGAAGGCGACCGCGTTGTCATCGGCAACCGCGGAGATTTGAAACCCGGCCAGACCGTAGACCCCCGCCCCATGGGCAAATAGGAAACCCCACCCATGGCCAGCTTTGCAATCCGTAACCCCTACTTCATCATCGTCCTCTGCCTCATCTGCGCGCTCGTCGGCACGGTCAGCGTCGTCCGCATGCCCGTCGATCTCTTCCCTCCCATCAAGCTCCCCGTGGTCGTCGTCGCCACGTTCTACTCCGGCATGCCTCCCGAGCAGATTGAGTCCAACATCACCGGCCGCTTCGAACGTTTCTTCACGCTCGCTTCCAGCGTGGATCACGTCGAATCCCGCTCGCTCGCCGGGGTGTCGCTCATCAAGATCTACTTCCAACCCGGCACCGACCCCGATGCCGCCGCCTCCAACATCTCGAACCTGGCCATGGCGAATCTTCGCCGCCTCCCCCCCGGCACCCTGCCGCCGATCGTTCTCAAGTTCGACGCCTCCTCCCTGCCCGTCTGTCTGATCGCCCTTAAAAGCTCTGGCGGGGTAACGGAAACGCAGCTCCGCGACATCGGTCAGTACACCATTCGTACCCAACTCGCCAGCGTCCCCGGTGCCTCGCTGCCGATGCCTTTTGGCGGCAAGTACCGGCAGGTGATGGTCTACGTCGATCCGCTCAAACTCGAAGCCCACCAACTCAGCCCCATGGACGTCGTTCGCTCGATCAACGAAGCCAACCTCATCCTGCCCGCCGGCGAAGTCCGCATCGGGCCCCTCAACTACCCTCTCTATACCAACGCCCAAGTCGACGCCATGAGCGAAATCGACGCGATCCCGCTCAAGACGGGCCGCGACCAGGCCACCGTCACCATCGCCGACGTCGGCAAGGCCAAGGACGCCGAACAGATCCAACTCAACGTCGTCCGCGTCGACGGCCAACGCAGCGTCTATCTCCCGGTTCTAAAGCAAGGCGGCGATTCGAACACCATCGCCGTCGTCGACAACACCCGCGCCGCGCTGCCCAAGGTAACCGATGTTCCGGCGGGCATCTCCTCCTCGGTGGTCTTCGATCAGTCGGTCTTCGTCAAAACCGCCATCGAAAACCTGCTTCACGAAGGCGGTCTCGGCCTCTTCCTCACCTCCTTGATGATCCTCGTCTTCCTCGGCAACCTTCGCGCCACCGCCGCCGTCATGCTCTCCATTCCCCTCTCCGCACTGGCGACGTTCCTTGTCCTCGGCCTTACCGGCAGCACCGTCAATACCATGATCCTCGGGGGCCTCGCCCTCGCTTTCTCGCGCCTCATCGATAACTCCGTGGTCGTGCTTGAAAACATCTTCCGCTATCTCGAAATGGGCAAAAGCCCCCAGGAAGCCGCTGAAATCGGCGGTAACGAAGTGGCCCTGCCCGTCCTCGCCTCAACGCTCACGACGGCCATCGTCTTCTTCCCGGTTGTCTTTCTTTATGGCGTCAGCCGCTACCTATTCACTGCACTTGCCCTCGCCGTCGTCATCTCCCTGTTCGCGTCCTTTTTCGTTGCTCTCACCGTCGTCCCCCTGTTCTGCTCCCGCCTGTTGAAAGCCCACCATCCCGGACAGCGCCGCAGCCTTTTCGGTCGCTTCGTGCAGTGGTTCGATGGCCGCTTTGAAGCGCTCCTCCGCGGTTATGCTTTCGCGGTTGGCCGAACCGCGCTCGCCCGGCCGGCCCTTACCCTCTTCGGCATTCTCCTCGCCTGCGGCCTCAGCTACGCCATGTTTCCACTCCTGAGCGTGAGTTACTTCCCCCGCACCGACGCCGGCCAGTTCGTGATCTCCATTAAGACCCCCGCCGGCACTAATCTCGACGTCACCGAACGGGAAACCGAACGCATCGAGAATATCATCCGCAGCGAGATCCCCCCGGCAGATCTGAACTTACTCGTTTCTAACTTAGGCAACGTTCCTGATTTCGCGGCGATTTACTCCCCCAACGCCGGCCAGAACACCGGCTTCATCCAAGTCAGCCTTAAGGAACGCCACCAGGTGAGCAGCTTCGAATACATGCGCCGCGTCCGCGTCCGCCTCTCCCGCGAACTTCCCCACATAGCTACCTATTTCCAGTCTGGCGGCCTCGTCGATTCCATTGTCAACCTCGGCCTACCTGCTCCCATTGACGTCCAGGTGTCCGGCTCCAACCTCCGCCTCGACTACTCGATCGCCAACCGGCTCGCCCGGCAAATCCGCCTGATCCCCGGGGTCAGCGACGCGTTCATCCCCCAGGACATTGACGCCCCCGCCCTTCGCCTCGATTTCGACCGCCAGAAAGTCGCTCAGCTCGGCCTAACCCAGCGCGAAGTCGTCTCTAACGTCATCACCGCCCTAACTTCATCACAAATGATCGCCCCCAGCTTCTGGACGGACCGACGCTCCGGCCTCGACTACCTCCTCACGGTCCAGTACAGCGAAGATCGTATCAAGTCCCTTTACGACCTTCGCTCCATCCCCCTCCATAGCGCCCGCTCCTCGGACCCCGTCCGCCTCGACGCGATCACCCAAATGAAGAAGATCGAAGCTCCCACCGAAATCGATCGTTACCAACTTCGCCGCGTCGTCGACATCTACGTCAACCTCGAAAACGAAGATCTCGGCCGCGTTGCCGCCGCGATCGACGCCCTGATCGCGCAGGAAAAAGTCCCCGCTAACGTCAAAATCGATCTCCGCGGCGTCGTCCAGGGTATGCGCCAGAGCTTTAGCAGTTTCGGCGGCGGCCTCCTTCTCGCCGTGGCGTTGCTCTATCTAGTCCTCGTCGCTCAGTTCCGCTCCTTCCTCGATCCCCTCATCATCCTGCTCGCCGTTCCCCCCGGCCTCTCCGGAGTGCTCTTTATGCTCTACGCCGCCGACACCACGCTCAACGTCATGTCGCTGATGGGTATCGTCATGATGGTCGGCATCGTCGTTTCGAACTCCATCCTTCTCGTCGATTTCGCCCACAAACTCCGCGCCGACGGTCTTGAAGCGCAGGATGCGATCGCCTCCGCCGCCCGCACCCGGCTCCGCCCCATTCTTATGACCTCCCTCGCCACTATCATCGGACTCCTGCCTATGGCCGCCAAGCTCGGCGCAGGCAGCGAAAGCTACGCCCCGCTCGCCCAAGCCATCATCGGCGGCCTGATCGTTTCGCTCGTGGTCACCCTTTTCCTCGTGCCCGCCGCCTACCTTCTCGCATATCGCGAAAAGCCGGAGGTAGCCGCGTGAAGCTCCTCTGCCTCCTGCCCCTCGCCGCCCTCGCCTTCGCCCAACCGCAGCCCTTCACCCTGGCGGAGGCCGAAGCCCTCGCCCTGCGTAACCACCCCGCCGTCGCCGCCGCCCGCCTGTCGGCCGAGGCCCAAGCCCAAGTCCCGCAGCAGGTCCGCAGCGCTCTCGCTCCTCAGCTCGGCGTCGCCGTCTCTGGGGCCGCAGCCTCGGAACGAGCGCGCATCGGGGCCGGTCTTTTCACGAATCCGCTCATCCTCAGCCGCGTTGGTCTCGGCACCAACTTCTCCCAACTCCTCTACGACGGCGGACGCACCAAACTCCTCACCGAAGGAGCCACCGCCCGCGCCAAGGGCGAAGCGGCAATCGCGAACGCCACCCGCGCCCAGGTCCTCCTCCAAGTTCGTCAAGCTTACCTCCTCGCGCTCCGCACGCAAGCCATCCTGCGCGTCGCCACGCAAACCATCAGCGCCCGCCAAACCGTTCTCGATCAGGTCTCCGCTCTTACCGACGCCAAGCTGAAGTCCGGCCTTGACCTCAGCTTCGCCGAAGTCGCCGTCGCCGAAGCCCGACTGCTTGCCGCTCAAGCCCGCAACGATTCTCGAGCCGCCGTCGCCGATCTCGCCGTCGCCGTCGGCCTCACCGAACCCGCCCAGTGGGTCCTTACCGATCCTCCTCCGCCCCCCGCGCTCCCCGCCGATAGCCAAGCCCTGTTCGCCACCGCCCTTCGCCAACGCCCCGAACTCGCAGCCCGGCGCCTGGAAGTCGAAGCCGCCCAACGCCTGGTCGCCGCCGAAGGGAAGCTCACGAAACCTACTGTTTCTGGCTTCGGAACCGCCGGCGTCGTACCCGCTCACGTCGTCGCTTATGAGAAAGATTTCTACGCCGCCGCCGGGCTGTCCGTGAATCTTAACTTCCTCAATGGCGGGCTCTTCGCCGCCCGGCGAACCGAAGCCGCCCTGCGGGCTCGGGCTGCCGAACAACGCCTCAAAGAATTCGAAAACCGCCTTGCCCGAGAGGTCGCCGTCGCCTACCTCAACGCCCAAACGGCCTTTGAACGCCTCTCCCTCACCGACCAACTCTTCAAACGCGCCGGCCTGTCCCTGGAACTCGCTCAGGCCCGTTACGACCTCGGCCTCAGCTCCATCGTCGAACTCAGCCAGGCCCAGCTCTCAAAAACCACGGCGGAACTCCAGCAGGCCTCCGCCCGTTACGACTACGCCGCCCAAACCGCCGCCCTTAGCTTCCAACTCGGCACTGAGTTCAATTAACAAATAAACTTGATTTTATTTATTATTTATATTGATTAAAAAAACAATTGTGCTACGCTGAGGGCTCTAGCACTCTTAATTCCCCATGGGTCCGACACTCTCCCCCGGTGCGTCCCTTCGCTTGTTTTGCTTGAACGGACGTCGGCTTCCTCGTGTGGGATTCCTTTTGCGGCGCTTCTCGGGAGCCCGCTATGCCTAAGAAGATACTCATTCGTGGCGCACGGCAATTGTTGACTCTACGCGGCAGCTCCGCCCCGCGACGCGGCAATTCGCTCAGTGATTTAGCCGTTATTCCCGATGGCGCCATCTTGATTAAGGACGGACGCATCGAAACGATCGGACCCGGTCGCCGACTCGAGAACCTCGCCGAATCGAAGGACGCCCTCGTGATTGAAGCCGATGGCTGCGTCGTCATGCCCGGCTTCGTCGATCCTCATACCCATCTCGTCAGCGGCCCCCCCCGCGTCAACGAATTCGAAATGCGAACTCTCGGGGCCTCCCTCGAACAAAGCGGGGTGCTGCACGATGGCCTGCATGCCCAGGTTCGCAACGTCCGCAGTCTACCCGCCCGCCGCCTCGAACTTCAGGCCCGCAATACGCTGCTTCAATGCGTTCGCCATGGAACCACCACCCTCGAAGCCAAAACCGGATACGGCCTTGACGACACCGGCGAAATGAAATGCGTCCGCGTCCTCGAAGACCTCCGAAACTGTCCGATCACCGTCATCCCCACTTGGTTCGGTGCTCGCGCTCTGCCCCCCGAGTTCACCGACAACGCCGATGGCTATCTCCGTTTCCTCTCCGAAGAGATGCTCCCCCGCATCGCGAAGCGCAAAACCATTCCGTACATTGACGCCGATCCCGCCGCATGTGGCTTTACCCTGAACCAAACGATGCAGCTCCTCCGCGGCGCCCGCCTCGCCGGACTTAGCCCCCGTCTCCACGCCGGGCTTCATCAAGCCGACTCCAACATCGAACTCGCCGTCGCCCTCCGCGCCGAAAGCGTTTCGCACTGCAACTACATCACCGACGATCAAATCGGCCATCTCTGCGACTCCTCCACCGTCGCCGTCCTTCTGCCCGGTCTCGCCTATCACCTCCGCCTCGACCGTCTCCCGCCCGCCCGCCGGATGATCGAGAGCGGATCGGCGGTCGCTCTCGCCTCCGGCTACGACCCGCTTCTGAGCCCCTCCTGCAACATGCAAATGGTAGTCTCCCTCGCCTGCAATCACCTCAATATGAGCCCGGCCGAAGCGATCCACGCGGCCACCTTCAACGCCGCCGCGGCCGCGGGCTGCTCGCGCGAATCGGGCTCCCTCGAAGTCGGCAAGTCGGCTGACATTCTCATCCTCGCCGTACAGGACTACCGCGAAATCCCCTATCATTTTGGAATGAACCTAGTTTCCACCGTCATCCGGCGGGGCAAGATCGTCCACCAAGAAACTGCGCCGGAGTGGCGCGTTGCCTGAGTCTCCCTCCTCCCCTCTGGTCGAATGCGTCGCTAACTTTTCGGAAGGTCGAGACCTCGCGGCTATCGATGCGATAGCCGACTCGATCGCCGCCGTAGCTGGCGTAACCGTCCTCGATCAAACCGCCGACCCCGACCATCATCGCAGCGTCATAACTTTCGTCGGCTCCCCGGAAGCCATCGGTGAAGCGGCGGTGCGCGCGGTCGGCGAGGCGGTCGCTCGCATCGATCTGACGACGCACGTCGGCGTCCATCCCCGCATTGGTGCCGCCGACGTTGTCCCGTTCGTCCCTCTCCGCGGCATCACCCTCATCGAATGCGCCTGGCTCGCCCAATCCGTCGGGGCCGAAATTTGGAACCGCTTCCAGGTCCCGGTTTTCTTGTATGAAGCCGCCGCCCAGTTCCCGCACCGCCGCAATCTCGCTGACGTCCGCCGCGCCGGGAACCGTTCGCCGTTCCCGCTACCCGATTTCGGCAACGCCGAACCCCACGCCACGGCCGGAGCGGTGGCCGTCGGGGCCCGCAAAATCCTCATCGCGTGGAACGTTTTTCTGAACGAACCCAACCTGGAAGCCGCCAAGGAGATCGCCAGCCGGATCCGGCACGCGAACGGCGGTCTGGCGTGCGTCAAGGCTCTAGGCCTCTTCCTGGCCGAACGCAATCAGGCGCAGATCTCGATGAATCTGACCGATTTCGAAATCACCCCGCCGCATATCGTTCTCGAAGCGATCACGCGGATCGGGGCCGAACTCGGAGTTACCGTGGCGACCAGCGAACTGATTGGCCTGATCCCCCGGGCCGCCCTGAACCCGGAAGTCGACCTCAAGATCGAGCACTTCTCTCCGGATCGAATTCTTGAAAACCGCCTTCCGACTTAGAGCTCAATCAGTTTCAGATTCTTAAACTTGCGGAAATCGCGG
Organism: Acidobacteriota bacterium; assembly: GCA_026394015.1. Taxonomy (GTDB): domain Bacteria; phylum Acidobacteriota; class Terriglobia; order Bryobacterales; family Bryobacteraceae. Next base: position 11,558 of record JAPKZA010000361.1, on the reverse strand, counting down.
TCGAACGTGGCAAGAGAGGCGCCTTGCTCAATCGCCAGCGCCGCCAGGTAGGCATCGGACCAGTCACGCCCTCGCGTCTGGCTATCCTGGCCTGCATCCTCGAGAATGCGCCGAAATCGACGTCCAGGTTCCGGAATCACCACTTGCGGATGCTCAATCCAACCATCAATGATCTCTGCCGCCTCGGTAAGGCTCAACGCGCGGAACAGCCCGCGAGGGACGGTAGTGAGTCGAAGGAAAGCCATCAAACAGTGCCACGGGATTCCCAGGATTTCTCGTTGATCCAAGACGCTCTGCAACCATTCCGAGCAACGATCATACTCAGCAACTTCCCGATTGTACGAATAGAGCAGGATGTTCACATCGAGCAAAATCATTCAGGCTTTCCCCACCGCTCATCGTCTTCCAGCGCATCGATATCGGAGACCCGTATCGGGAATGGCAAAGGAAACTGGCCCATAGAATAGGTTTTGACGACAAAGGGTACTCGCGTCTTGTTCGCCCGCCTTGCCAACCCGTCCCGCAGCAAGTCGTTCAGTTTGGTCCGGAATGGAACATTATCCTCTCGTGCCTGGTCCCGAACCCGCTCTAAAACGTCCTCTTCCAGCACTACGGTCGTTCGAATGCCCATGATGCTTCATCTTAGCATCACTGATGCGCTGCTATCTCCCCCCCCCAACCAACGGGTTATGCACCGCGATCCCAAATCGCGAAAAATCGCGGTCAGCCGACCATAGCCGCGTTACCCCGTGCGCCCGACAAATAGCCGCGATCCTTGCATCATGCACCATCGGACCGGCGATCCCGCTGCTCCGGACCATCTCCCGCAAAACAGACCAATAGCGCGGAGTCTCGGCCAACGATCGCAGGCTCGGCGACGCAAACCACGTCCGGACTCTCCGCTAAGCGATCGACGCGTTAGGGGCGCGTGCATGCCAAGGAGAACCCTGGCGATGGGCATAGACCAACATATTCGTATCGATCGCAATCATTCCACCGGCTTCCAGGATGCCAATCCACCCCGACTCTCCTACGCTAACTCTCGAATTACCGCCCAGTCGTGGCAAATGGGACCGTCGCCGCCGAAGCCAAGCGGCTACAAACGAAGTCCCATCTCCATTCGCTGTTTCGCCGCCAACCCGTCTTCCGCACCGCGTTCCTTCTCCTGCTGAAAGAGCGGATCGGCAATTTCAGGGGTCGCCTTCACGAATCCATACTACCGTGCGCGCGGTCCCTATTTACGCCAGGGCTGTCCGCCGACACCCCATTGCATTTCAACGAAGATGATAATACAGTATGGTTACCAAGCGAAGTTTGTCTCGGCTTCGCGAGTTCGAATCAACTGCTCGTAGTTAGGGGTCTTTCATGAATATTCTCTCGCGGCTGCATCGTTGCAGCATGGCGGCTTTGCTTGTGTGCTTGCTCATCCAATGCGCACCCATCGCCCTCGCCCAGATTTTGTACGGCGCCTTGGTTGGCACCGTAAAAGACGCTTCCGGTGCCGCCGTTCCCGGCGCTAAAGTCGTCATCTCTAATAAGCAAACCGGACTCGTCCGTGAAACCGTCTCCAACAACGAAGGCGGCTATAACTTCGCGACGATTCAGAACGGGACCTATGAAGTCCGCATCTCGAAAGATGGCTTCAAAGGCATCTCCAACACAACCGAAATCAACGTCAACGAGACGATTCGCGTCGACGTCGCCCTTCAAATCGGTGCCGTCAGCGAGACCGTCAACGTCGAAGCCTCCAGCGCCGCGCTGCAAACCGATCGCGCCGAAGTCCGCTCCGAAGTCACCTCGAAGCAGTTGACCAACCTCCCGGTGCCCGTCGGTCGGAACTACCAGAATCTGCTCGTGACCATCCCCGGCTTCTCGCCCCCGCGGAACGCCCATTCGGTTCCCTCGAACCCCTCCCGCTCTCTCGAAGCCAACGTCAACGGGGCCACCCGCTCTTCGGTCAACACCCGCATCGACGGCGTGAGTTCCACTAACATCTGGCTCCCGCATATCTCGGCCTACGTCCCGTCTCTCGAAGCCATCGAGACGGTCAACGTCGTAACGAACTCCTTCTCAGCCGAGCAGGGTCTGGCTGGCGGGGCTTCGATCAGCGTCCAAATCAAGTCTGGCTCGAACGACCTCCACGGTTCGGCGTTCCTCTATAACACGAACAATAAGGTGATTGCCAAGCCGTTCTTCCTGCCCCAGGGCCAACGCAATCCCAAGTACGTTTTCAACCAGTTCGGTGCCACGGTCGGCGGTCCCATCAAGAAGAACAAGCTGTTCTACTTTGCCGCTTACGAAGGCACCACCCGTCGCGAATTCGCCAACCAGTTCGGCACCATGCCCACCTCGGCCATGCGCTCCGGTGACCTCTCCGCCACCGATCGGCCGATCTACGACCCCCTTACCGGTGATGACCAGGGCCGCAACCGTACCCCGTTCGCCGGCAACGTCCTACCGGCCAACCGCATCAGCCCCGCCGCCCGCACCTTGGCCGGCAAACTCCCCAACCCGAACGTCCCCTCTGCCTTTATTCAGCAGAACTACTTCGCCGTGGGTAACTTTCTGTTCGACCGCAATACGGTCGATACGAAAGTCAACTACAACATCACCGACAAATGGACGATGTACGGCCGCTTCTCTGTCCTCGACTACAACATGAGCAACCAGGGTATGCTCGGCGAACTGATCGGACCCGGTATCTCCGGCGCCGGTGGCAACGTCGGTACCGCCGTCGGAGAGACCTACTCCACCACCATCGCTTCCACTTACGTTCTAAAGCCGACCTTCATCATCGACTCCTACTTCGGCTTCACCCAGATGAACACCAAAGTGGAGCAGCCCGGCCTCGATCAGAACTTCGGTCGCGACCTGCTGAAACTCCCCGGCACCAATGGGACCCGCACCTTTGAAGGCGGCTGGCCCCGTTTCTCGGTCGCCAACTTCACCAACTTCGGCATTCCGGATGCTTTCATGCCGTACAACCGCCGCGACCCGCAATTCCAGTACGTCGCCAACGGCAACCTGACCCGCGCGAAGCACAACATCCGCTTCGGCTTCGACTACTACAAGATGAACATGAACCATCTGCAACCCGAGTTCGCCGGCGCGAACCACGGCGCGCAGGGCGGCTTCAGCTTCACCGGCGGCCCCACCCAGATCAACGGCGGCGCTTCGGCCAACGAGTTCAACTCCTGGGGTGCCTTCATGCTCGGCGCGACCAATAACTACGGCCGTCTCCTCCAGGTTGACGATGTTTACAAGACCCGCACCAGCATGTTCTCCACTTACATCCAAGACACTTGGAACGCCACCAGTAAGCTGACTCTGAACTACGGCATGCGTTACGAACTCTTCCCCATGCCGACCCGCGCTGACCGCGGCGTTGAACGCTATAACTTCGCCAACAACACAATGCTAGTCTGTGGCGTTGGCCTGGTCCCGAAGGACTGTGGCATTCGACAGCAGAAACTGCTTTTCTCGCCCCGCCTTGGCATCGCCTTCCGGCCGAACGACAAAACCGTCATCCGCACCGGCTTCGGCATTAACTTCGACCCCTGGAATCTCGCCCGGACCCACCGGACGAACTTCCCGATCCTGGTCATCCTCAACGGCAACGCCCCCAACGCGTTCGCCCAACTCAGCCGCCTCGAAGACGGTATCCCCAGCATCCCCACGCCGAATCTCGGCAATGGCATCATCGACCTCCCCGTCAACTACGGTGTCGTCAGCGCCGGTGACTCCTTCACCCGGTCTTACATCATGAGCTGGAATTTCACCATCCAACGCCAACTCGGCAAGGGGTTCGTCTATCAGGCCGGCTATGTCGCCAACCGCCAAGTCAACCAAACCGGAAACCTCGACCTGAACTCGGGCCAAGTTCCCGGAGCGGGCATCAACGGCGCGCCATACTTCGCCCGCTTCGGTCGCCGCGTGACCACCCAACTACTTACCCCCATCGGCCACACCAGCTACAACTCGCTCCAGACCACCCTCGACAAGCGCTTTGCCAAAGGTTACTCGATGAACGTGTCCTACACCTGGTCGAAAGCCATGGGGATCTGCTGCAACTCCAACAGCGACGGCGGACCCGCCATTCAGGCGCTTCCGTTCTACCGCCTGAATCGGTCCCTCACCGACTTCGACCGGACCCACAATTTCAACGTCAGTTCGGTGTGGGAACTCCCGTTCGGCAAGGGCAAGTCATTCCTGCAGAGCGGCGTAATGGCAGCCATCGCGGGTGGTTGGCAGCTCAACGGCCTGCTCAGCGCTTACAGCGGTGCTCCGTTTAACGTCACCGCCGACGGCGCGTCATTGAACCTCTTCGCTGGCTCCACGCAGCGCGCTGACTACGCCCGCCTGGGCCCGGTCACCAAGATCGGTAAGGTCGGTCAAGGACAACCGTTCTTCGACGTCACCGCCTTCAAGCCCGTTACCGATGCCCGTTTCGGCGACGTCGGTTTCATGGCCCTCCGTGGACCCCGCCTCGCCAATGGCGATATTGGGATCTTCCGTCAGTTCAAGGCCAAGGAGCGCTTCACCGCGCAGCTTCGCATCGAACTGTTGAACGTCACCAACACCCCGCAATTCGCTAACCCCAGCGGTAACATCTCGAATCTCCGGCTCAACAACGACGGGACGTTCCGCTCGGGTGCCTTTGAAGTCACCAGCTTGGCCAACAACGGCCGCGATGGGGTCTCCCAGCGCGCCTTCCGTTTCGGCCTCCGCATGGGCTTCTAACCAACGCAACAACCCACGAAAGCCCGCCGCTCACCCCGGCGGGCTTTCTTCTTTTTCGGCCAACTCCCGCGCTAAGCAACCCGTTACGTTCGCCACCGCAAAACTAATCCCATACAAATTCCGCTCCTGCGGCTGACCCGGAATTGGCCGCGGCCACCCGCAAGCTCCAAACGTCTCGCTCCGCTTCCCCCTCCCACCCATCCTTCGGCGACACTATCCGAATTCCCCGCTCCACCGCCACCGCCGTCCCATGACTTGAATAGTCTGAATACTGGTCCGGATCCTCCCCCGGTACAATGCTCCGCCCTCCCACAATGTTCGATAATATCAAGCGGAATACTGCAATATGGTTACCCTCCTCCTAGCCGCCGCCCTCGTCATCCCCCTCTGGCCCGACAAGCCCGACCACGCCGAATCCTTCATCGGCCCCAATGACACCGAACGCCGCGTTCGCAACGTCACCAACCCAACCATCACCGCGTACCTCGCCCCCAAACCCTCCGGCGCAGCCATCCTCATCGCCCCCGGCGGCGGCTTCCGCCATCTCGCCATCGACAAGGAAGGCCACGAACTCGCCAAATTCCTCAACACGCTCGGCGTCTCCGCCTTCGTCCTCCAGTACAGCGCCGGCTCCAACCCCGATCGCGCCATCGTCATCCAGCAATCCCTCGCCGACGCCCGCCAAGCTCTCTCCATCCTCCAGGCCCGCGCCGCCGAATTCAAAATCGACCCCGCCAAAACCGGCATCCTCGGCTTCTCCGCCGGCGGCTACCTCGCGGCCGATCTCGCCCTCCGCGGCACCCCCCGCCCCGCCTTCTCCATCCCCATCTACCCCGCCGCCCCGCCCGATCTCACCGTCCCGCCCAACGCCCCGCCCATCCTGCTGATCGCCGCCCACGACGACCCCCTCACCATCACCGGCGCCATCCCGCTCTACCAAGCCTGGGCCGCCGCCAAGCGCCCCGCCACCCTCCACATCTACCAAACCGGCAAACACGGCTTCGGCTTTCGCAAAACCGGCGTCGCCGCCGACTCCTGGCCCGACCGACTAGCCGAATGGCTCCGCCAACAGTCGCTCATTACAAACTGATAAACTGGCCGCAATGTTGCGGTCTATATCTCTTCTCCTCTTCGCGCTCCCCCTCCTCGCCCAAACCGGCCAGATCGGAGGCCGCGTTCTCGACCCCTCCGGCGCCCCCGTCCCGGCTGCCCAGATCAAAATTCGAAACACCGCCAACGGCGCTGAGCGCAAAGTCGCCACCGCCTCCGAAGGCCTCTACCTCCTGCCGCTCCTGCCCCCCGGCACCTACGACGTCTCCGCCTCCGTCCCCGGCTTCAAATCCGCCCTCCGCTCCGGCGTTGAACTCGCCGTCGATCAAAAGTCCCAAGTCGATTTCACCCTCGAAGTCGGCACCGTCAGCGAACGCGTCGAAGTCACCGCCGCCGCCGCCCAACTCAACACCACCGAAGCCAGCCAGGGCCAAGTCATCGACAACAAACGCGTCGTCGAACTCCCTATCAATGGCCGCTACTACGGCGACCTCGCCCTTCTCTCCGCCGGCACCGTTCAGTCCGCCGCCGGCAGTCGTTACAACTCGTTCAGCTCCGGCGGCCAACGCGTCACGCAAAACAGCTACCTCCTCGACGGCATCGATAACAACTCCGTCGAACTCGCCGGCGCCGGTCGCCGCCCCGAAATGGTTCAGCCTTCCATCGACGCCGTCCAGGAGTTCAAGGTGCAAACCAACGCCTACGCCGCCGAATTCGGCCGCGCCATGGGGGCCATCATCAACCTCACCCTCAAGTCCGGCACCAACGATATCCATGGCTCCGCCTTCGAATTCCTCCGCAACGAAAAGCTCGACGCCAAAAACTTCTTCACCCCCGCCACCGCCGCCAAGCCCCCCTTCAAGCGCAACCAGTACGGCTTCTCCATCGGCGGCCCGGTCGTCATTCCCAAGCTCTACAACGGCCGCAACAAAACCTTTTTCTTCACCGACTACGAAGGCACCCGCATCCGCGAAACCGCCACCATCATCTCCACCCTCCCCACCACCCGCATGCGCTCCGGCGACTTCGGCGAACTCACCCGCCGCATCAACGACCCCGCCTCCGGCCAGCCCTTCCCCAACAATTCGATCCCCGCCTCCCGCCTCGACCCCCTCTCCGCCAATCTCATCAAACTCTATCCGAACACCCAATCCGCCGCCCTCGCCAACAACTACACCGCTCTCTCCCCCCGCTGGCAGGATGTCGACAAATGGGACGTCCGCATCGACCAAACTGTTCGCTCCAACGACACCTTCTTCTGGCGTCTCAGCAAGCAGGACCAACTCGTCCCCGACACCCCCAACCTCCCCGCCCCGGCCTACGGCGGCGGCAACCTCGACTTCATCACCGAAGGCTACAACACCGGTGCCGGCTGGAACCACGTCTTCACCCCGACGCTGATCGCCACGATCCGCGCCGGCTGGAACTTTACGCTCTTTAAGCGCGATAACCCCGCCTCCACCAATGGCGAACTCCTGAATCGCAAGTACGGCATCCGCGGCGGTTCCGACGACATCCCCGGCGGCTTCTCCCAACTCAGTATCACCGGCTACCGTGCCCTCGGCATCGGCGGCTTCAACCCCGTCGACCGCGACTCCCAAAACCGCCAACTCTCCGGAGATCTCACCTGGATCCGCGGCCGCCACAGCCTCAAGTTTGGCGCCGGCCTCATCAAATCCCAAAACAACCTCCTCAGCGCCCGCAACGCCGTCGGCAACTACACCTTCAACTCCCAATACACTTCCGACGGCGCCGCCGACTTTCTCCTCGGTCTCTCCCAGGCATGGACCTACGACACCCCCTTCAACGTGCAACTCCGCACCTATAATCTCAGCATGTTCGTCCAGGACGATTGGCGCATCAACAACCGCCTCACTCTGAACTTCGGCCTCCGCTACGAACTCTCCCCGCCGTGGATCGAACGCTACAACAAAATGGGCACCATCGACCTCGATTCCAACCCCGGCCAAGCCCGCCTCGTCTACGCCTCCAACGGCTCCCGCGCCGACCGCGCCCTTATCTCCACCGACAAGAATAACTTCATGCCCCGCGTCGGTTTCGCCTTCCAAGCCAACTCCAAAACCGTCATCCGCTCCGGCTACGGCATCTACTACGCCTACATGGAGTTCTTCGGCGACAGCGAGCACCTGGTCGGCAACCCACCGTTCGCGTACAGTGTTAGCCTTGCCGGCAGCCCCACCGCCCCCGCCTTCCTGCTCCGCAACGGCCCGCCCGCCGGAGCCACCGAATTCGCCCGCGCCACCGGCCTCCAGTTCAGCACCTACGAACGCAATCCCAACCTCTCCAGCGCCCATCAGTGGAACCTCAATATCCAGCGGCAACTCGGCGCCGACTGGCTCCTTGAAACCGGTTACAGCGGCTCCCGCGGCCTCCATCTGCTTCGGCAATACGATGGCAACTTCTCCCCGCCCGGACCCGGCAACCTCAACGCCAAACGCTTCTTCAAGTCGCTCGAAATCCCCGGCACCGGCATCACCACTTCCCCCCTCGGCGGCTTCTATAACCACCGCTTCAACGGCAACTCCAACTACCACGCGTTTACCACCAAAATCGAACGCCGCTTCGCCTCCGGCTTCACCGTCCTCAGCTCCTATACGTTCTCCAAAAACCTCGGAGACACTTGCGGCGCCGCGGCGGTCGGCAACGCTGCTGGCTGCGGCTACCAGGACCCGCGCAACCTCACCCCGGAGAAGGCCATCGACAACCAGGACGTTCCCCACCGCTTCGTCATGAGCGGACTCTACGACCTGCCCTACGGCCGCGGGCGTCATTGGGGAGCCAATTCCAACGCCTTCGCCAACGCCATCCTCGGCGGCTGGACCCTCGGCAGCATCGTCACCGCTTCGAGCGGCCTGCCCTACAGCATCACCGTCGCCGGCAACCCCGCCAACACCGGCAATATCGCCACCGTCAATCGACCCGACATCATCGGCGATCCCCGCGCCGGCACCCAGACGCTCCAGCAGGATTTCAACATCGCCGCCTTCCAACGCAACCAGCCCTTTACCCTCGGCAACGCCGGCCGCAACATCCTCCGCCAGCGCAGCCTCTACAACTGGGACTTCTCCGCGCTCAAGAACTGGTCGCTCCACGAACGCATCCGGCTTCAGTTCCGTTTCGAAGCCTTCCAATTCACGAATACGCCCCGTTTCGGCACGCCCGGCATCGTCCTCGGCAACCCCGGCTTTGGCACCATCACCAGCTCCGGAACCCCGCGCAACCTCCAGGGTGGCCTTAAGCTTCTTTGGTAGCGTCCAGGTCGTTGAACATCCAGTTCACGCCAAACTTGTCTGTCAACATCCCAAACCGCGCGTCCCAATGCGTAATCTGTAGCGGCATCGTCACGGTGCCGCCCTCTCCCAGCGCCGCAAATACCCGGTCCTGCTCGGCCGGACTTTCGCACTCCAGGCAGACATAAAAGTTGTTCCCCGGCACGATCGCCATCCCGGTCGGACAATCGGAAGCCATAATCGTCAAGTCACCCTTCGTCACGTAGCCGTGCAACACCCGCCGCCCCTCCAACCGGACGTCCACCTCCCCCTGAAGGCAATCCGCATAGAAGCGCATCGCCTCCTCGCAGTTACCGTCAAAACTCAAGTAAGGAGTAACTTTCACTGACTTAAATCCCCACCGCCGCCCGCACCTTCGCATCCCGCATCACCAGCCCCGCCCAAACCAGCACCCCAAAAACCACCGCAAAGAACCAAGGCTCCCCCGCCCGCACGTGAGTCGCCGTCGCCCCGCCCAGATAGCCCGTCAGCAGGATCGCTCCCACCATCGCCGTCCGCGGAATCATAAACAATACGGCACTCAGAAACGCCGCCAACCCCATTCCAACGATCGCACTCTCCGGATAAGCGTACTTCGCCAACCCCTCCATCACGAACGATGCTTTCATCATCAGGTTCACTCCGCTCGACCCAATCATCAAGCCCGGAATCGCGCTCACTACCCAGCCGCCTACTCGTTGCTTATCCATAGGCCCCCTATTGTGCCACAATCGATTTCGATGCCTTCGGTTCACCTAATCACTCTCGATCCCGCCCATTTTCATGCCGCCCTCGTCCAAAAAGAGATGTACGCCGGGGTCTCTCCCTTGGTCACGGTCTACGCCCCCCTCGGTCTCGACCTCACCGAACACCTCACCCGCGTTGCCCGGTTCAACCAACGCGCCGACGGCCCCACCACCTGGGAACTCGATGTCCACACCGGCCCCGATTCCCTCGCCCGCATGATCGCCGAGCAAAAGCCCGGATCCGTCGTCGTCCTCTCCGGCCGTAACAGCTCGAAAATCGAGCGCATCGAGCAGTCCGTCGCCCACGGCTTCCACGTCCTCGCCGACAAACCCTGGATCCTCCGCTCCGCCGACCTCCCCCGCGTCGCCGCCGCACTCGACGCCGCCGACGAAAAGGGCATCATCGCCTACGACATCATGACCGAGCGGTACGAAGTAACCTCCATGCTCCACCGCGAACTCGTCAACACCCCTGATGTCTTCGGCACCCTGGAGGCCGGCACCCCCGCCAACCCCGCCATCTACATGGACAGCATGCACCGCGTTTCCAAGACCGTCGCCGGCGTCCCCATGCTCCGTCCCCTCGAATTCTTCGATATCGAACGCCAGGGCGAAGGGCTCTCTGACGTTGGCACCCATCTCGTCGACCTCACCCAATGGATCGCCTTCCCCGACACGGCGATCAACTACCAGACCGACATCGAGATGCTCGACGCCCGCCGTTGGCCCACCACTTTGAACGAGGAGCAATGGCGCACCGTCACCGGCACGGCCCCGCTCTCGCCCGGCAACTTCGATTACTACGGCAATAACTTCGTCTCTTACACGATCCGCGGCATTCACGTGCAGATGGACGTCCGCTGGGATCTCGAAGGAGTAAGTGATACCCACATGGCCCGCTTCCGCGGTTCGAAGGCGAGCATCGAAGTCCGGCAGGGCGCCGACGAAATCTACCGCCCCGAAGTCTACATCGTCCCCAATTCAGCAGACCTCCACGACGAAATCCAAACCGCGCTACAAGCCAAGCTCGACCAACTCCAATCCACTATTGACGGAGTAACCATCGAAGACCGCGGCCGCGAGTTCCTGCTCAATATCCCGGACCACCACCGCGTCGGCCACGAGGCCCACTTCGCCGAAGTAACCCGCCAATTCTTTACTTACTTGGACAACCCGAAGTTACTCCCAGCCTGGGAGAAACCGAACATGTTGGCAAAATACTACGTCTCCACCAAAGGCGTCGAAATGGCCGCCGCAAAAGGATAGCCGGCGTCAATGGTATTCTCGCGCTATGGAATCCATAGCCACCAGCGTACGCATCGCTGGCGACGCCATTGATATCCTTTCTGCGCTCGCCTCCAAGCTAGGCCAGTCGAAAGCGCAAGTCATCGAATTCGCCCTTAAGGAACTGGAAGAGCGGATCTTCTGGGCCGAAGTCGTCGATGCATTCGATCGCATCGCGGCAGACCCCCAGAAGGCCGCCCTCCAGAAGGCCGAAATCGAACTCTGGGAACAAGGTACGGCGCGTGACTATAAAGGCGAAGAAGGGTAATCGAACGAGGGTCAATCTTCTGGTGTGACCTCGACCCCATCCGCGGCCACGAACAACGAAAAACCAGACCCATTATCCTATTTCCGGCAGTTGAACGCAGTCTGGCGAGTGAAATGGCGGCCAAGTGACGGACAATATTGGGGATGTCGAAGCCCACCCCCCGCCGCGCCACTCACCCAA
>JAPKZA010000282.1 GCA_026394015.1 Acidobacteriota bacterium | reverse complement strand
CGTCTTGCTTGCTCAGCATCTGTTTGTAAACCAACATTCCTGATTAAAATTTTACTACGTTTATCGATCCTTCAAACATTAATTCCAAACACGGATCCCGGCGCAAAGTGTTAGGTTGTTTTCTATAGCTTGGCTCTTTAGTGCTCACTGGAAAGCGGAAGGGTTAATCTTCAAAGCTGAGCGCAATAACTGCTTCCAGCAAACCCGCCGCAGCGCCGGAACCATCCCGGAATCCCACCCGGGCACAGCCAAGAGCGAGGGCTGGCCGTGTCGGGCAATCACCCGCCACCATACGAACTCTGCGCCAGGATCCTCAAAAGCGCACAGGCCGCGCAGGCACGGCACCAATGGGCGAGGAACTCGCCCATCCTGCCGGGCCGAAGCGAGTCCGTTGTGCGCGGTTCCTCAAAATGCGGGGTGCGCGAAAACCGAATGCACCATGCAAAGACAGGGTCTAAGGAAACGGATCCGCAGTCGTGCCGAAACCGCGCCATAATCTTCCCATGGGTCGTTGTCTCTTTGTGCTTGGGCTGGTAAGTCTGCTCTACGGGCAGCCGATGAGCCCCGATGCTATTTTGATCGGGCGCACCCGCTACCACATGATCGAGACCCTCCGGCGGATCCCAAACTATACGTGTCTGGAAACCATCGAACGCTCCGTCCGCCGCTCCGATTCCAAACGCGCCTCCATTGTCGATGCTCTCCGCCTCGAAGTCGCCGTCGTCGATGGGAAGGAACTCTTTTCCTGGCCCGGCGAGCGCCAGTTCAAGGAACGCGACCTCCGCGAACTCGCCCCCGGCGGAGCCATCGGCAACGGCAATTTCGCCCTCCACGCCAAATCCGTCTTCGGCGGCGGCTACGTCACGTTCACGTTCCGCGGCCGCGAACAACGCAACGGCCGCGAAGTCGCCCGCTTCGACTACGACGTCCCGCGAAACTTCAGCGGCTACCAGATCCGCGTCGGTGACGCCTCCGCCGTCGTCCCCTATCACGGGCAAGTCGTCGTCGATTCCACCACCCTCGACGTCATCGATCTCGAAGTCGTCGCCGACGACCTACCGCCCATCCTCATGCTCAAACGAGCCACCGACTTCATGCACTATGGCCGCCAGCGCATCGGAGAAAGCGATTTCCTCCTGCCCCTCTCCTCGGAAATGAGCATGGTCGGCCTCGACGGAGCCGAAAGTCGCAACAAAGTCAGCTTCTCCGCCTGCCGCCAGTACTCCGGCGACTCGATCGTCCGCTTCGACGAAGTCGAACCCACCTATGGCCCCGTCGACGCCCCCACCGCCCCTCGCATGCCCACCGAACTCCCCGCGGAACTGCTGATCGAGGCCTCGCTCGACGAAACCGTCCTCCTCGAAAAGGCCGCCACCGGCGACCCTCTCCAGTTCACCGTCCGTTCCGACGTCCGCCGTCGCAAAGTCACCATCATTCCCAAAGGCACCAAAATCCGCGCCCGCGTCGGCGACATCGACCGCCGGGCCATCCGCGGTTACAACGCCGGCGTGGGCATTATCCTCGTCGAAATTGAACATCAGGGCCAAATCGTCCCCCTCAAGGCGACCGTCGAAGAAGGCGGCTCCATCTCCGGACGCGCCGGACTCTACGCCCTCATGCCCGCCAACTCCGGTCGTCCCGCCATGGTTTATATCAAAACCACGCCCCCTCGCCTGCCCAAAGGACTTCTGCTACAACTCCGGGTGATACCCTAGTTCTGGAACCGACCGTGATTCAATTTCAACTTGAGACCGACAAAGCCCTCTTCGAAGGCGCCATCAGTTTTGGCCAGAAGCAGGTCAAGAAGCTCATCGAGAAGTCGCCTGACTTCTGCCCGATGTACACGCAAAAGGGTAAGTGGAAGCATGATGGGGCCACCTGGACCCACTGGTGCGACGGGTTCCTCCCCGGCATCCTCTGGCTCTTCCGCCGCTACGAAGCCGATCGCAAAGGCAAGGACGTCGACTATTGGAAGGTCCAGGCCATCCGCTATTCCAAGCCGCTCGAAGTGCGCAAGAACGATCGCGATGTCCACGATCTCGGCTTCATCTTCCTCTCGACCTACTACCGCTGGTACCAGGTCGACCGCAACCCCGAGCACGAAGCCGTCCTCATTGAAGCCGGCAAAACGCTCGCTCTGCGCTTCCGTGAAAAAGGCCAATACCTTCGCTCCTTCGTCAGCGAGGATTCCCTCTTCATCGACATCATGATGAATGTCGGCATTATCTTCTACGCCGCCCGCGCCACCGGCGACAAACACCTCCGCGAAATCGCCCTCCGCCACGCCCTCACGACGCGCCGCATGCTCGTCCGTGGCGACGGCTCCACCGCCCACGAAGGCCTCTTCGATACCACCACCGGCGAGTTCGTCCGCCAAGCCACCCATCAGGGATACCGCGCCGACTCCTGCTGGTCCCGCGGCCTCGCTTGGGCCCTTTATGGCTTCGGCACCTGCTACGAATACAGTCGCGATCCTCACTTCCTTGAAACCGCCGAAGCCTGCGCCGACTACTACATCACCCATTCCCCCGCCGACGGCGTCGCCCCCTGGGATTTCAACGCCCCTACCGAAAGCCGCAAGCTCCTCGATACCTCAGCCGCGGCCATCGCCGCCTCAGGCCTCCTGCGCCTCTCCCGCTTACTCCAAGACCCCGTCAAGGGCCATTTCTACTGGAATACCGGCCTTCGCATTCTGCGCACTCTCTGCGAAAAGCATTTGGCCGACAAAACGAAAGGCTGGGAAGGCATTCTCAAGGGCGGCGTCTATCACCACGATAAAAAACTGGGCGTGAACGAAAGCGTCATCTGGGGTGACCACTTCTTCATCGAAGCTCTCGAACACGCCCTTCGCCATCTGTAAAGCTAGTTCGCCGGCTTGCTCATCAGCTTCGTTCCAATCACTTCGCCGCTCACCACCATCTCAACCCTCCGGTTCTTTTGGCGGTTAGCGGCGTTCGTGTTCGGAACCGACGGAACCGTCTTGCCGAAGCCAACCGACGTGATCAGGTCGCCGTTCAGCCCCTGCTCCATCAAGTACGTCCGCACCGCGTCGGACCGTTGTTCAGACAGTTTCTGATTGAACTCGTCGCTGCCCACGTCATCGGTATGCCCTTCCACTTCCAGCTTCAGCCCGGGGTGCGCCAGAATGATGCCCGATATCTTCGCAAGCTTCTCCCGCGTCGGCGGCCGCAGCGTGAACTTACCGAAATCGAACAGCACGTCGGAAAGATTTACGATCAACCCGCGCGCCGAATCCCGCGTTTCTAAAATTAAGTTGAACTGGTCGAGCAACTGCTTGCGCAGCGCCGTCTTTTCATCTTCGGCCCGCAATCTGCCCTTCTCCGCCTCGGCCACCGCCGCCTTGGCCCGTTCCAGGTCCGCCAGCGCCGCCTGCTGCGCCACTAACGCCGCCTGCTTGGCGACCTCCGCCTCCGCCCGCGCCTTCTCCGCTTCCGCTCTGGCTTTCTCCGCCTCCGCCCGTGCCACCTCCGCCTCGGCCTTCAACTTCCGCGCCTCGGCTGTCGCGGCTTCGGCTTCCGCCTTGGCCTTCTCCGCCATCGCCCGGTCCGTCTCGGCCTGCTTCCGGCGGTCGGTCTCCAGTCGCGCGTTCTCGGCTTCTTTCTTCGCCCGCTCGCCTTCGGCCACCGCCTCCGCCTGCGCCTTCGCTTCCCGCTCGGCGGCCGCCGCGCGTTCGTTCATCAACGCCTCTTCTTCCCGTCGCTTCACCGTGATCACCCGGGCGTCCTCGGCCGTCTGCACCGCCTCGCGAGAAATCATCGCCACCGGCTTCATCCCCGCCTTGCGCGCCAGATAGCCCTCAGACTGCGCCAGCAGATCCGTGGCCTTCTTGAACGTGTCTGCCGCATACTTGGCCGCCCCCGTCGCCCGCGCAATCTGCACGGCCTGCCTGGCTTCGTAAAGCTCAATCGGCACCCTCGGGTCCACCACCATCTTCTCCGTCACCAGCGCCGAATAATTGCCCCGCTGCAGCAGGTCGTACTTGGCGTCGATCACGTCCACCTTGCCCACCGTATCCGGCCGCACCATGTTCTCCAGCACCACCACATCGCTCGGTTGCGTCACCGAAAAGTACGGCTCCGCCGTCACAATCAAACCAAACGCCTGGTTCTCCGTCGTCACATTCAGCTTGCTCTTCGTCCCGTTCAGCAGCACTTCGCCCAGGTTCGTCGCCCGACCCTCCGGCGTGATCGCCCACATCACATACGTTAAGTACTCCGGCCCATGCATCGTCGCCGGGGCCAAATTGTCGAACTCCACTTCAATTTCGATATAGCCCTGCTTGGACTCCACCTTCGCCTCGCCCCGCGCCTTCGGAAGAATCGCCGTACCGGCGAAGTTGATTTTCGTCGCCCCACTCCGATGCCGATAGTTGATCGCCTTGGCCGTCTTGGCCACCACTTGTACTTTGAACGTCACCATCGGGACATCCGGATCCGGCTTCTGCGCCAGCAAAAGTCCCGTCGAAACCCACAAAACCAACAAAAAAATGCTTCTCTGCATGGACGAAATTCTCCTCACTCTAGGGATACGCGGCAACGGCGGCCCGTTACCTTCATAGTGGCAAAATCAGCTTACGTTTGCCGCCCCGCGCCCGCCGAAGGCACGCAAACCGACACCGCCGGATCCAACCCAAACTGCGCCCGATAACCCGCCCGCATCTTCGCCTCAAACCGCGCCACGGCCTCCGGCGCCATCAGGTTTACCGTACACCCTCCGAATCCGCCCCCCGTCATCCGTGCCCCATAAACCCCCTCGATCCCCCGCGCCATCTCCACCAGCGCGTCAAGCTCCACACAGCTCACCGCAAAATCATCCCGCAGGCTCGCATGGCTCTCGTAAAAAAGCGCACCCATCGCCACCGCGCTTTCAGCCTGTAGAAACGCCTTCACCCGCCCGTTCTCGCCCACCACGTGCCGCGCCCGCTGCTGCAGCACCCCTTCCAGCTCCGCCACCTGCTCCATCCGCGCATCCCGCAGCGAACGCACCCCCAGCTTGTCCCGCGCCTCGGCACATTCGGCCACCCGCGTCCGATACGCGCTCTGCCCCAACTCATGCCGCACCATCGAATTCACCGTCACAATCGCCAAATCCTCCGGCAGCCGAACCACTTGGCTCTCCAGCGTCCGGCAGTCAATCTCCAGCGCCGTCCCCGCCTCCGCCTTCACGCACACGTACTGGTCCATCACCCCGCAAGGCGTCCCCACAAAACGGTTCTCCGCTCGCCGACACAGTTGAATCAAATCCAGCGCCGGAATCGCCCGACCGTCGAGCAACGCCAACGCCGTCGCCACTTCAATCGCCGCCGAAGAGCTCAACCCCGCCCCCATCGGAATCGTTGAATGCACCCGCAAATTTGCCGGCTCCACCGGATAGCCCGCCCGGAAAAGCTCCTTCGCCACCCCGACAATGTAGTCGCTCCAATCGCCCATCGGCTGCACCACCGGCAGCGCCGAACTCGGCCATCGCCGCTCTTGGCCGTTGTTCTCGGAAACCACCCGCAACTCGCCGCTCGCGTTCTTACTCCGCGTCACGTAGCAAGTCAGGTCCAGTGCAATCGGCAGCACAAACCCTTCGGTGTAGTCGGTGTGCTCGCCGATTAAATTCACGCGCCCCGGCGCCCGGTAAACCTTCACGTCCGCGCTGCTTCCGCCCCATTTCCGGCGGTGCGCGTCGCTCAGGCTCTCTGTCGTGAGAACCACAGTAAAACTCCTCCAAAACTCAACATCATCATCCCGCTCCACAAGTTCACATTGGTCTGGGCCAGCGGTGCCCGCATCTCCGGTGCCAGCACTCCCGCGCCAACTAGCAGCAGTCCCAGCAAACCAAAGAACACTCCCATAATCGCGCGAAAGTCCTTCATGATGTCCTCCCTACCAGAACAGAATATTCAACAGCAAACATCCGCCGCCTACCCCGATCGCCAAAACCCCCGGCCGCGCATACCAAGGCGCCCCCTCGGTTGACGGCATCTTCGTCAATCCCCATACGAGGCCTTCAAGCTCGCTGTCCCCCTTCGCCTTCGTCACCAAGCTCACTCCAATCGTCACGAGAAAGCACGTCGACCAGGCGAAAATCGCAATCCAGAAATTCTGCGCCATCGTCGAAGGAAACGAGTGCCAAACCCCAAACATTCCGCCCTTGCCTTCCGCCAACGTCAAACTATGCGTAAACCATGCCGCCAGCGTCCCGGCCAGCAAGCCGCTGAACGCCCCGTGCCCCGTCGTCCGTCGCCAGAACATTCCCAGCAAAAACGTAGCAAACAGCGGCGCATTCACAAACCCGAAAACGAGCTGGAGCAAGTCCATAATGTTGTTGTACTGCTGCGCCAAAAACGCCGTCGCAATCGATAGCGCAATCCCCACCACCGTCGTCATCTTCGCCACCATCAGGTAGTGCGCATCCGGCGCACCCTTCCGGATGTAGCTCTGGTAGATGTCGTATGTGAACACCGTGTTGAACGCCGTCACGTTCCCCGCCATCCCGCCCATAAAACTCGCCATCAACGCCGTCAGCCCCACTCCCAACATCCCGTTCGGGTAGAACTGCACCATCAGCGTCGTCAGCGCCTGGTCATAGTCGTAGCCCGCCCCCTTCATCGGCAGCGTATATCCGCTCCCCGAGTTCATCAGCGCCACCGCCGCCAACCCCGGCAAAATCACCACAAACGGCAACAGCATCTTCGGAATCGCCGCCAACACCGGCGTCCGACGCGCGTCGTTCATGCTCCCCGCCGCCATCGCCCGCTGCACCACCAGAAAGTCCGTGCACCAGTACCCAAAACTCAAAACAAATCCCAGTCCCGCCGCCAACCCGAACCACTCCACGCCCATCCCGTTCTGCTCCGGGCTCCCCGTGTAAGCCCACAAATGCGTCATCTGCGGCGCGACGTTCTTCTTGATCCCCTCCCATCCGCCCACCCGCTGCACCGCGTAAAACGCCAGCGGAGCAAACCCCAGCACCGTCAAAAAGAACTGCAAAACTTCCGTGAAAATCGCGCTCTTCAATCCACCCAGAAACGTGTAGACCAACACAATCGTCGCCGACAAAATCACCGACGCCGTAAAGCTCCATCCCAACATCAACTGAAACAGCAGTCCCAACGCATACATCGAAACGCCGGACGAAAACAGCGTCATCACCGCAAAACTAATAGCGTTCAGTCCCCGCGTCTTCTCGTCAAACCGCAGCTTCAGATACTCCGGCACCGACCGCGCCTTGCTGCCGTAATAAAACGGCATCATAAAAACGCCGACAAAAATCATCGCCGGAATCGCCCCCGCCCAGTAAAAATGCGCGGTCATGATGCCGTACTTGGCGCCGGAAGCGCACATCCCGATGAACTCCTGCGCCCCCAAATTCGCCGCGACAAACGCCAAACTCGTCACCCACAGCGGCGTCGATCGGTCCGAAATCAGAAACTGGTCCGCACTCGCCACCTTGCTCCGCAGCGTCCAGCCGATGCCCAGAACGAAAAAAAGGTAGAGCGCGATGATGCCGTAATCGAGAATCGTCAGGGTCAAGCCAAGCAGTCTATCGCGTTCCGCGCATACAATGGCTGAGGTCCAATTCATGTGGCAACAGATATATCTCCCCATCGGCGGCAACCTCGCCGCCTCCGCGCTCGTCGCGGGCCTCCCCATCCTGACGCTGCTTTTAATGCTCGGCGTCTTCCGCAAACCGGCTTGGATGGCAGGCCTCACCGGCCTCGCCACCGCCATCGCCGTCTCACTCTTCGCCTACGGCATGCCCGCCCCGGCGGTCTTTAGCTCGGTCGCCTACGGAGCCGCCTTCGGCCTCCTGCCCATCGGCTGGATTGTCTTCTCCGCCATCCTCCTCTACCGCATTACCCTCGAAACCGGTAACTTCGAAATCGTCAAGGACTCCATCGGCAACCTCACCCCGGACCGTCGCCTCCAAGCCCTGCTCATCGCCTTCGCCTTCGGGGCGTTCATTGAAGGAGCCGCCGGCTTCGGCAGTCCCGTCGCCGTCGCCGCCGCCATGCTGACAGGGCTCGGCTTCTCCCCCTTCTACGCCGCCGGCATCTGCCTGCTGGCCAACACCGCCCCCGTCGCCTTCGGCTCCATCGGCATCCCGGTCACGACGCTCGCCCTCACCACCGGCCTGCCCGTCGCCGCCCTCAGCGCCCAGGTCGGCCGCCTCTGCGCCCCCCTCTCCTTCTTCGTCCCGTCGTACCTCATGCTCGTCATGGGCGGCTGGCGCGCATTGCGGGGCGTCCTCCCCGCCGCTCTCATCTGCGGTGGCGCCTTCGCCGGTCTCCAATATCTCGTCTCCAACTTCCTCGGCGCCGAACTCGTCGATATCACGAGCTCCCTCGCCGCCATCGGCTCGCTCGTTATTCTGTTCAAGTTCTGGAAGCCGAAAGATACCTTCCGCCTCGAAGGCGAAAGCTCCGCCGCGCCGGAAAAGAAACACTACACCGGAATGCAACTCTTCCGCGCCTGGCTGCCCTACCTCCTCCTCGTCGTCTTCGTCCTCATCTGGGGCCAGAAAGACGTCAAAGCCTATCTCAATACCTTCACCATCAACATCCCCTGGCCCGGCCTCCACAACATGGTCGAACGCATCGCCCCCACGGTTCCCAAGCCGACCCCCTACGCCGCCATGTACGCCTTCTCCTGGCTCTCGGCCTCCGGCACCTCGTGCTTGTTCGCCGGCATCGTCGCCGCCCTCTGCCTCGGCGTCTCTCCCAAAAAGTTCGGCGGCATGCTGGTCACGACGACCAAACAACTGGCCCTCTCGCTGCTCACCATCGCCAGCGTCCTCGGCCTCGCCTTCCTGATGAACTACTCCGGTGCCACCGCCACCCTCGGCCTCGCCTTCGCCTCCACCGGCCCCACGTTCCCGTTCTTCAGTGCCATGCTCGGCTGGCTCGGCGTCTTCCTCACCGGTTCCGACACCTCCGCCAACGCCCTCTTCGGCAACCTGCAAGTCGTCACCGCCAACAGCCTCGGCCTCGATCCCGTCCTGATGGCCTCGGCCAACTCCAGCGGCGGCGTCATGGGCAAAATGATCAGCCTGCAAAGCATCGCCGTGGCCGCCGCGGCCACCGGAATGAAGGCTGCCGACGAAGCCAAGCTATTCCGCTTCACCCTCCGTCACAGCGTCTTCCTGGCGACGCTAATTGGCCTGCTGACTGTTCTCTACGCTTACGTGCTCTAACCGGTTCAACACTTCGTGGGGCGTTAACAGCGCCCCGCAGAACTCGAGTCCCGTCTGATACCAACCCCGTTTCTCCAACTGGTTTCGCACGACGGCCATCCCGATCAGTTGCAGCTCTTTCTCCCGCAAATGAATCTGCGTCCCCACCGGGATTCGTTCGCGAACCATCACCGCCATGCCCCGGCGAGTAATGTCGATGCAGGTACCCTGCACCGAACGCTCCCGGCCGCAAGCCTCGGCCCAACGCAATCCAACCTTTTTCTCCACCGCCAAGCGGGGAGCTAGTCGCTTTTCCTTCGCCATTTTGAGTCCTACTCCGATCCTGCCCCCCAGAGTCGAAAATGGCAATAGCCCAAATGGGTCAAGATAACCTTAGTACCTTAGATTTTTCCTGAAACAATTTCCCTTGCTTTTGTTTCAGAAACATTTATACTAACGAAGAATTCTCTCGTTTTCCCATGGAGAGATCTCTGGACGCCGCATCCATTCCCGCATGGCATGCGGCGTCCAGACTAGTCACTTCCCCTTCGTCGCCAGCACCGCGTTCTGCGGGTCCAGCGTCACCTTCACCGCCACCCCACTCAGCTTCAACCGATACGGCGTACTCGCTCCATCCGTCCGAATCCACTGCGTCTCCGTCTTCCCCCCGCGATAGACAATCTCCAGCGGCACATCCACCGAATAATCCTCGTCCACCTCGCTCTGCTCAATCGTCCCCTGCCCCAAAACCTTGCTCCCCACTAATCTCAACGTCGGAATCCCCGTCCCGCTGATCCACGTCCCCGCGAAGTTTTCTAGCTTCGGGTCCACATCCCCCTTCGGCAACAAACGCGCCGCCTCTTGCAGAAACCCCGCCGCGCTCAACCTCCGCCCCTGATACTCCCGCACAATCTTCCCGAGCAACTGCTCCCACGCCGCATCTCCTAACCGCCGCCGCAGCATGTGCAAAATCCACGTCCCTTTCTCGTACGTAATCACCCGCCAAGCCTGTGGAGCCTCAGACGATTCCAGCCGCAATCCCAACCGGATCGGCCCCACCGAATCGATCGTCTTCCCCGCTTTGGTCTTCGTCAGCAAGTGCTGCCGATACCCGTCCAGCACCTGATCCAACACCTTCACGCCCTTTCGCTTCTCTAGCAGCATTAGCGCCGAATAGTTCGCCAGCGCCTCCATCAGCCACTCGTCCTGGTAGCCCGTGCTCGCCACCTGGTTTCCCCACCACTGATGCGCCACCTCGTGCGCCACCAGAATGTCCGAAAAAAACACCCGCTGATACGCGTCGTCCGTCGATGCCGGCCGATCCCGCGGATCCAGATACGACAGCGTCGAAAGATAAATCAACCCCGGAAACCCCTGCCCAAACGTCCCCGGAATCGGCGAAACCGAAAGCGTCTTCAGCGGCGGTGGCCCCAATTTCGCCGCGAAAAATTCGTAAGCATCCGCCACCTCCCCCGCCAGCCGCGCAATCGCCTGCGCCGGGCTAGGGCTCGGAGCCGGGGCCAGCGTCTCCATGCCCCTCCGCGCCGGCCCCCGTTGCATCGGCCCCAGCGTCGGAGCCACCAGCAACTCCTGCCGTCGCGGAGCCAGTGCCGTCTCCACCGCCTGATTGGCGTACATCTCCACCTTCAACCCGCGTCGCTCCACCGTTGACCGTCTATACTCGCCCACGTTGAACCCCACGAACCGCAATGGAATCTTCGACCCAAACTCGCTCTCGACCTCGAGCGGATTCTCCGTCGCCCTCTCGCCCGTAATCTCCCCGCTCGCCACCACCGTCAACTTCCGCGCATGCCGAAACGTCATCGCATACGTCGCAAACTGCGTCCCGTGGTGCGGATACCACGTCCCCCGCGCACTCACCGCATACACCCCATTGCCTGCCGCGTAAACAACGTTGCCCTCGTGCTCAATCGCCACCTCATGCGGCCCTTCCGCCAGCGCAGTGGCCGGGCTCAGCAGGAACGCCTCGTCGTCACTGCCCCGCAGTAGGCTCCCCCGCAAACCCTCGCGTTGATACACCTCCACCGGCTGCCCATCAATCCGCGCCCCGGTCACCCGCATCCGCCGCGAAATATCAAACGCCAGCAGCGCCCCGGTTCGCTTCCGCGCCCCCATCGCCGGCATCACAATCTGCACCTTCGTCTTCGCCTTCAGTCGCAGATTCGCGTCCAGCGCCGCCTCAATCGCAAAGTGCTTCACCTGGAAATCCAACTCCGGCATCGCCGTCCGCCCCTGCCGAGTCCGTCTCGCCGGAAAACTTGTCCAGATGTCGTAGTAGCTCCGGTTCTCCCGAAACGTCATCTGCCCCACCGTCACTTCCTCCCGCGCCTGCGGATCAAAGATCACATCGAAGTTCCCAAACCGCGTCTTCGCCAGCGCCGCAAAGAATAGCCCCTTCTCCGGCTCAATCCCCCCCGCAATGTCTTCAATCAGCCGCGTCTCAAAACTCCCCGTCAAGCTCCGCAGCGTCGGCGTCCATTGCCCCGCCAGTAACGCCCCCATCTCCGCCACCGGCTGCAACTGCCGATCGGCGATCATCGCTTCGATCTCCGCCCCCGTCCGATCCGTAAACAGCAACAGCGCGCCCTTAAAATGCTCGTTCAACGTCGGCGTCTGCGTATAGTGCGCCAGCGCCGCCCGCTCGCTCGCGTCCGGCGGCACCAGCAGCAACTCCCCATCGCCTTGGTCCGCTTCCGCGCTGAAGAACGCCGCCAGCGGAGCCCCCGCCACCGGCTTCGCCAAAATCAAATAGCCGTCGGTCAAAAACAGCTTCACGTCGTCGCGCAGAATACTGAAATCCCGCACCCGATAGCAGCGGCCCGCGTCAAACGACGCCTCACGCAGCAACGCCGCCGTCTCCGCCGCCGTGGCCGACAGCCCTACGCCCGCCGTCCACAGCAGCCAAAAGCCGCTAAATAAACATCTCTTCGTCTGCCGTAACTTGCGCCACATTCGCCGGGGAACCCTTTAGCAAGTGTGCCACGGCCGAACGCACCCCGGCCGCCACCCCATTGATCTCCCGCAAGGGTCGAACAATCGAAGTCTGCACCCCCGTCACCGTGCTCTGCACCCGAGCCATCGTGTCATCGAGCAACACTTCCACCTTGTCCATCTGCACCCGAGCCCGGCCCGAGGCGTCTTCAATCAACGAATCCACCCGCACAAGCTGCGTCTTCGTCAAATCCAAAACCTCGTTGGCCCGCTTCGTCACGCTCATGATCTCCCGGCTCGATTCGCTGAGAGTCTTCTCCGCCGTAGCCAGGGCCGCCTCCGCCTTAGGCAGAAACGCATCGAGACTCCTCTTGATTTCTCCCGCGGTCTTGGCCATCTTCATTGACGCCACAGCCTGCACAACAAAAGAAATGGCCGTGATTGCAACGAACACGGTCATCACAGTAAGTAGAGTTTCTTGGTTCATAAGGCGGAGGAGTTACTTGAATTAAATCGAACTAAAACTAATCGGCAGCCAGGCCAGCATCTTCCCGCATGGCATCGCGGTACGCCTGCTTGCCGGCATCTACGGCGGCCAGCACCTGCTCTTTCTGACGTTGTACGACGGTCTTGCCCTTGTCGACGGCCTCGGCCGCCTGATCCCGCAAATCTTCCGATTTCCGAATCACCTGTTCCCGCAAATCATCCGATTTACGCTTCAAAAAATCCTTGCTCTCATCGGCCTTCGACCGGAGCAGCGTACGGGTCTCTTCCCCCGACTTCGGGGCGAAGAGAATTCCGACGGCCACGCCAATCCCAACACCAAGAAAGAAATACGGAATGCGCTTATCTTCGTCCATTTTGATCCCTCGTTTGTAGTGTACAGCAGTCTCTGCAATCAAGGACGTTCCACGCACCCCGAACTGTTCCACAATATTTGCATATGGCTATGCGTCGCGCCGCGTCCAAACTCTACTCCGGGGAAGCTCTCATGAACTTCGCCCTTCGCTCCCTCAGCAGTCGATCGTCCACCGTCGCCGAACTCAAAAAGAAGCTCGAAGCCCGCGCCGAAGATCCCGCCGAAATCCCCGGCATCCTCGCCCGCCTCGAAGAATCCCGCCTGCTCAACGACGAACGCTTCGCCGAATCCTACGCCCAAGGCCGCCGCGACCTCCGCCTCTTCGGCCCCCAACGCGTCCGCCGCGAACTCGCCCAACGCCAAATCCCCAAAGCCGTCGCCGAAGCCTCCCTCACCGAAGCCTACGGCGCCGTCGACGAAGTCGCCCTCGCCCTCGCTCACCTCGAACGCAAGATTCGCGTCCCCGATCCCGCCGCCCACTTCAAAGATCCCAAGAACCTCCAAAGCGCCTTCCGCAAACTCGTTTACGCCGGCTTCTCCCCCGGTGCCGCCAGCAAAGCTCTGAAGAAATTCTCCGCGAACGCCGCCGAACTCGAAGACTTCGACCCGACGATCGACGACGACGCATAAAGCGTCGTCTGCAAATGACGCATAAAGCGTCGCCTACAAATGACGACTAACGCGTCTCCCAACCCGCCTTCGTAATCGTCCCCGCCGCATCCGCCACAATCGTCACAATCAACAACTCCGGCGTCGCCGGAATCGGCGTCTCCTCCGGGTCTTTCCAAACGCACATCTGCGTCCCGCCGCTCCCCGTCTCCATCTCCCGCGGATACCCCAGCAATTGAAATGCCTCCTGCAAATCCTGCCCCGCCAATCGCCCCATCATCGCGTCCATAAAACGCCGCCGCCGCCGGATCTTCCAAGCCAGCAGCGCGTCTTTCCCCACCAGGACAAGCCAAAGAATCACCAAAAACGAAAATAAAGTAATGAGTTCGATCATTGCCTGCTCGTAATGAGATGCATCCTGATAGCCTGTGACTGTGAAATCCTCGCTGCTCGAAGGTTTGAACCCCGAACAACTCGCCGTCGCCGAAGCCGTCTTCGAACCCGTCCTCGTCATGGCCCCCGTCGGCACCGGCAAAACCAGAACCCTCGTCGCCCGCGCCGCCCAGGCCATCGCCTCCGGCGTCGCCCCCGAACACATCCTCTGCGTCTCATTCACCAACCGCGCCTCCAAAGAAATCCGCGAACGCCTCCAGACCGACCTCGGCTCTACCGCCCAGAAAATCCAAGCCCGCACCTTCCACGGCCTCTGCGCCATCATCTGCCGCGCCGAAAGCGAAGTCCTCGGTATCGATCGCGACTTCGTCATCTGGGACGACGACGACTGCCGCGAAGCCCTCCTCCGCGTCTGCGCCAACCGCCAAATCGTCATCGACCACTACGATCACGACCGCTTCTCCGGCCTCCTCTCCGGCGTCACGCAGGACGCTAAACTCGGCCTCATCCACACCGACTACGAAGAACATTTCCGCGCCAAACTCGACAAGGTAAATCTCAAAAACACGAGCCGCGCCCAAGCCTTCCCCGTCCAAAAAATCTTCGAAGATTACGAACGCGAAATCCGCTCCAACCACGCCGTCGATTTCGCAGACCTCATCTCCATGGTCCGCCATCTCTTCAACGAGGACGAGTTCGCCCTCGCCCGCTGGCAGGACCGCCTCCGCTGGATCCAGGTCGACGAAGTGCAGGACACCAACCTCCCCGAATACGCCATCCTCTCCTCCCTCGCCCGCCCCACCCGCCACTTAGCCTTCTTCGGCGACGTCGACCAAACCATCTACGAATGGCGCCACTCCAACCCCAAAAAAATCCTCGATATCTTCCGTGCCGACTTCGCCCCCATCCGCGAAATCCACTTCGTCCGCAACTACCGCTCCACCGAACACATCCTCAACGTCTGCCGCACGATCATCCATCAATGCCCCGGCGCCATCACCGAGTCGCTCGAATGCCACTCCACCGAACCCGGCCCCCCCGTTGAGTTCCACGAAGCCCAAACCGCCGCCACCGAAGCCCATTGGCTGGCCCGCCGCGCCATCGCAATCCGCGCCGAAGACCACTGCGCCTGGCGCGATATCGCCATCCTCACCCGCTCCAACAACGCCGCCATGGAGATCTCCGCCGCCTTCGTCGACGCCGAAATCCCCCATTTCCTCGCCGAACAATACCGCTTCTTCCATCGCGCCGAAGTCCGCGACGCCGTCGCCCACCTGCGCCTCATGCGCCACCCCTACGATGGCAACAGCCTCCGCCGCGTCCTCCAGCGCCCCCCCAAAGGAATCGGCCCCGCCACCCTCGAAAAGATTCGCACCCTCCCCCGGCCCCTCTGCCTCCGCCTCACCGACTTCGCCGACTCCCTCACCTACGAACACGGCGACCCCTACCAGCCTCTCCTCGACGCCTGGGCCGAAAATCGCGTCGTCGTCTTCGATACCGAAACCACCGGCACCGACACCACCAACAACGAAATCGTCGATATCGCCGCCGTCCGCACCGGTGCCGATGGCGAACAAGCCCGTCTCCAGTTCCTCGTCCGCCCCCGCGGCCCCGTCGGCCTCTCGGAAACCATCCACGGCTACTCCGACGCCTTCCTCAAAGCCAACGGCGTCCCCCCGCTCGAAGCACTCGAAGCCTTCTCCCAGTTCATCGATGGCTGCGTCCTCGTCGGCCACAATCTCGTCTTCGATATCCGCACGGTCGAAGCCGCCCTCCGCCGCGAAAAACTCTCACACGCATTGCCGCCCCGCTGGTTCGATACCCTCGAAATCACCCGCCGCTTCCAAAGCTTGCCCTCCTACCGCCTCGGCGACATCTGCGCGGGCAAAGGCATCCCCCTCGTCAACGCCCATCAAGCCATCGGCGATGTCCTCGCCACCGAAAAACTCATCGCCCGCCTCATCGTCCCCTTACGCGAACACGCCCTGCAGCGCCGCGAAGCCATCATCAGTCACGGTGGCCACTTCGCCGTCCTCGCCAAGCAACTCGCCGAATGGCGCACCCTCGCCTCCACCCGCGGCGAAATCCTCGCCACCTCCGGCCTCGTAGAGTGGTATCGCAAACAGGATTCCGGCGAACAACGCGTCCAAAATCTCGTCGACCTCTGCGCCATGTTCGAACGCTACGACGACCCCTCCCTCCCCCCCGACCTCGCCACCGAAGCCGTCCTCGAAATCTCCTCCCTCGGCAACGACGCCGACCGCTACCTCCAGAAGGAAGACCGCGTCCTCCTCCTCACCGTCCACCAAGCCAAGGGCCTCGAATTCCCCACCGTCATCCTCGCCGCCGCCACCGACAACGAGTTCCCCGCCTGGCTCGCGCAGAAAGAAGGCCGCCTCACCGAAGAACACCGCCTCTTCTACGTCGGTGCCAGCCGAGCCCGCCGCCGCCTCACCGCCTCATCTTCACCTGGCACCGCCAAAACAATTTCGGCCGCCCCCAGGAACCCAGCCGCTACCTGCGCAAACTCCCCGGGTTCCCCAAATGATCGCCCTCTTCCTCCTCGCCGCCTCTTGCGATGCCTGCTGCGACAATGGCGTCGCTCTCTTCCGCCAGGGCAAACTCGAAGCCGCCCTCGCCCTCCTCGAAAAAGCCCCGCCGACCTCCTTCTGCACGAAATCCTTAGGCATCGTCTACGCCGCCCTCGGCGACTACCGCCGCGCCGAGCCCGCCCTGGGTTCATCCTGCCGCATGAACCCGAACGAACCCGACGCCTGCTATTACCATGGTCGCGCCCTCTACGCCCTCGACCGCTTCGCCGACTCCCTCGCCGCCCTCGACCGCGCCCCGTCCTCCTGGCGGGTCGCCACCGCCCGCGGCCAAGCCCTCGACGCCCTCGGCCGCCTCGCCGCCGAACCCGTCCTCCGCGCCGCCCTCCAACTCCCCCAACGCGACCCCGCCCCCGTCGCCGAACCCGACCCCCTTCTCGCCCTCGGCCACTTCCTCTATCGCGAAGGCCGCTCCGCCGAAGTCCTCTCCCTCCTCCAATCCGCCCCGTCCCCCTACCAGCGCATCCCCAGCTTCCACTACCTCCTCGGCCGCGCCCTCGCCCAGCAGGAACAGTGGCCCCGCGCCGCCGAAGCCCTCCGCCAAGCGGTAGCCCTAAACCCCAATCTCGCCGAAGCCCACGGCCTCCTCAGCCGCGTCTACTTCCGCCTCGGCAACCCCGAACTAGCCGCCCAGCACAGCCGCCTCGCCCTTCAGGGCTCCACCACGTCCAGATAAGCGTCCGTCTTCGGAGCGGCCACTCTTTGCACGATGCCCGAAGGCCACCGGATCTCCAACTCCTTCACCGCCCCCTCCGCGCCCAACCCGAAATGCGCCACCGCCTCGCTCGAACTCGCATAGCCCACCGCCGTCGTCACCCGGTTCCACTGCGTCCGCCCGCTCCCGCTCGTCAGCTTGATCATCGCCCCGATGCCCTGCCGATTGCTCTTCGTCCCCCGCAACCGCACCCCCAGCCAGTGCCGTCCCTCACCCATAGTGTTCCGCAAAACCAGCGGAGCCTCTCCAATCCGGCTCACCACGGCATCCACGCGCCCGTCCCCGTCCAAGTCACCAAAAGCCGCCCCCCGATGCAGCGCCGCCGTGCCGAACGGCACCGCCTCGAACGTCCCGTTCCCCCGATTCCGCAGCCACAGGTTCCGCTGCCGCGAAGCCCGTTCGGAGTACTTCTCCGTGTTGTCCTGCACGTCCGCGCACGCGGCAAACAGATCCTTCCACCCGTCGTTGTCGAAATCATAAATCCCGGCGCTCCACCCGCTATAGGCCAAGGTTGCCCGGCCCACCAAACTGGCATAGGTCCGGTCGCGAAACTGCCCCTGCCCCATCCCCTGAAACAGCGGAAAGGTCTCGTTCGTCAGCGCGGTCACAAATAGGTCTTCCTTCCCGTCGTTATCCCAATCCCGGAAGTCCACCCCCATCGCCGAAAGCGCCCGTCCGTCGTCGTTAAAGGCCACCCCCGCCTGCCCGCCCATCTCTCGAAACTTCCCGCCCCCCTCGTTCAGAAACAAAGAATTCGGCTGCGTGTCATTGGTCACCAGAATGTCCAATCGCCCGTCTCCGTTCGCGTCCCCAAACGCCAGCCCCATCCCCTTGCTCAGATGCGCCCCAATCCCGCTCTGCGCCGAAACGTCCGTAAACGTCCCATCCCCATTATTCCGATATAGCGTATTCGCCAGCGGAGCGTAATGCTTCGGATGGCAGTAAGTGCGAACCTGTTCGCCGCACAACAACTCCGTCGCTGGATCCCACCGCACGTAATTCACCACAAACAAATCCAAATCGCCATCGTTGTCCATATCGAACCACCCGGCCCCCACCGCCCAAGGCCCGCCCGCCCCCAGTTTCCCCGTCACGTTCGCAAACGTCCCATCGCCCTTGTTCCGCCAAAGCGTATTCCCCGCCACCCCGGCCACGAACAAATCCGTCCACCCATCATTGTCGAAGTCCCCGGCCGCCACCCCCATATCGAACCCGGTCCCCGCCAATCCCGCCTTCTCCGTCACGTCTTCAAATGCCCGCTCCGTCACGTCTTCAAATCTACCGTTGCCCAAGTTTCGATAAAGCCGATTCCAGTACTTCGCCGAAGTCTTCCGCAGGCTCGGCTGCTCCGCCCCGTTCGTCAGAAAAACGTCCAACTTCCCATCCTTGTCAAAGTCGAACAAGGCCACCCCGCCCACCATCGTCTCCGGCAAATGCTTCTCCGCCGTCAGCCCATTATTGAGCTTGGCCGTAATCCCGCTCCCCGCCGAAACATCCATCCAAGCCCCCGCGGCAGCCAGAAGCCAAAACCCAAGCAACATAGTCCCCATGGTAGCCCGGATACGCC
Organism: Acidobacteriota bacterium; assembly: GCA_026394015.1. Taxonomy (GTDB): domain Bacteria; phylum Acidobacteriota; class Terriglobia; order Bryobacterales; family Bryobacteraceae. The sequence continues at coordinate 11,558 of JAPKZA010000282.1, read as the reverse complement.
AAACTGCTTCCGCATACACTTCTAATGCGATCATCGAAAGATCGAAATGGCCCTCCCTCGATTCGCCGTAATCCTCCTGGCCGGCGCTGCCCTCTGGGCGCAGCCCAGCCTCCTCCTCAACTCTGAGGACCTCGCCCGTATTGACCGCCTAGCCTCCTCCCAACCCTGGGCCGCCTCCGCCCGCGCCGGCATCATTCAAGCCGCCGAAGCCTGGCCCCAATCCCATCTCACCAAGTTCGGCCTCCCCTCTCTCGCCCTTCCGCCCGAAGGCGGCCAGTGGACCCACCATTACGTCTGCCCCACCTCCGGTGTGCGCCTCGAATTCCGTCCCCCCTCCACCCACTACTGCCCCACCGATCAGCGGAACTACTCCGGATGGCCCTACGACCAGGTCATCTTCACCAATCGCCACAATGAACTCGCCGACATGGCCCGCGACCTCGCCCTTGCTTACCACTTCACCGGCCGCCGCGAGTTCGCCGAACGCTCCGCTTGGATACTCGTCCAATACAGCCAAAAATACCTCGCCTACTCCGTCAAAGACAGCCAAAACCGCTCCTCCCGCTCCGCCGGTCGCATCACCGCGCAAACCCTCGATGACTCCATCTGGCTCCTCTCCATCGCCTGGGCATACGACCTCATCCGCGACGCCGACGTCCTCACCCCCGAAGACTCCCGCCGCATCCAGGATCAACTCCTCCGCCCCGCCGCCCAACTCATCCGCGGCAATGACATGGGCACTTCCAATTGGCAATCCTGGCACAACGCCGCGCTCCTCTCCGCCGGCCTCGTCCTCGCCGACCAACCCCTCATCGATCTCGCCCTCAATGGCCCCGCCGGCTTCCGCTTCCAAATGCGCCAATCCGTCCTTCCCGATGGCTTCTGGCTCGAAGGCGCTTGGAGCTACCACTTCTATGCCCTCGACGCCCTCGTTCGTACCGCCGAAATGGCCACCCGCCACGGCATCGATCTCTGGGCCACCGAACCCAATCTCCTCACCCTCTTCGCCGCCCCTCTCCAACTCGTCTTCGCCGATGGCTCCCTGCCCGCCTTCAACGACTCCGGTTCCGTCAACCTCTACACCCAGGACGGCCTCTACGAAGCCGCCTATGCCCGCACCGCCGACCCGGCCCTGCTCAACGTCCTCGGTCGCCGCAATCGAGGCCGCTCCGCCCTCCTCTGGGGGCCGGACTCCCTCCCGCCCGGGCAATCCCTCAACCTCTCCAGCGCTCTCTTCGAAAACGCCGGCTATGCCGTCCTCCGCGCTCCCGCCAGCGACCACACCGTCATGCTCAAGTTCGGCCCCCACGGCGGTGGCCACGGTCACTACGACAAACTCGGCATCGTCTCCTATGCCCTCGCCGGACCCCTCGCCATCGACCCCGGAACCCAGGCCTATACCGCCCCCTCCCACAACACCTGGGACATCACCACCGTCGCCCACAACACCCTCGTCGTCGATGAACTCCGCCAAAACGAAGCCACCGGGCGCCTCCTCTGGTCCCAGTTCGGCGACGCCTACTCCGCCGTCTCCGCCGCCGCCGGACCCCCCCCCCGCAACGCCAACCCCCCCCCCCCCCCCGCCCACACCGCCGACTACACCCTCGACCTCGCCGAAGCCGAATCCACCGACGGCCAACCCCACCGCTTTGATTGGGTCTATCACAACCAAGGGACTCCGCTCACGACTCTTCCCCTCGTCGCCAACTGGTCCGGCTTCGGACGCGCCAACGGATACCAGCACCTCACCGACAACCGGGCCGCCGTCTCCTCCGAGGACTGGCAACTCACCTTCGACGGCACCTCCACCGCCCCCACGAACTACGGAGCCGTCTTCAACAGCACCACGAGCGTCCGTGGCCGTTGGCAACTCACCCGCCAAACCGCCTTCTCCGGACGCTCTAGCGCCGTCGCCTCCTACGAATTCAACGGCCCCGGCTACATCCTCCTCACCTCCCCGGTCATCCCCGATCTGCCCCCCTCTCCCCCCTCCGGCCTCCGCCTCATGGTCTATGGGGACGGCTCCGGCCATCGACTCTCCCTCCGCCTCCACGACTCGACCGACGAACGCTTCGTCCTCTCCGCCGGACCCGTCAATTGGACCGGCTGGCGCGAAATCTCCGTCGCCGCCCCCGAAACCGGCAGCCACTTCGGAGGCAACAACGACGGCATCTTCGACGGCCCCGCCCGCAACTTCGCCCTCGTCATCGATCAATCCCCCACCGGCCCCCGGTCCGGCCAACTGTTCATCGACGACGTGCAAGTGCTCTATAGCAATTCCGAGCCCGCCCTCGCCGCCGACTTCGAGTTCTTCCTCCGCCATTTGCGTGTCTCCATGCTCGCCGCCCCGGATTCGACGATCGTCACCGGTCAAGGCCTCGGCCCCGACCTTCGCCAGCCCGTTCCCTACGTCTTGGCTCGCCGCACCGCCACCAAAACCCGCTTCGTCACCCTCCTCCAACCGATCGCCGAAGAGCCCATCATCACCGGCTTCCACCAACTTGCTCCCGATCTATTCGAAGTGGTCGGCCCCGGTTGGACCGATCGAATCCAACTGTTTTCCACCGGTCTCGATTTCCGCCGCTCGTCTCGATAGCCCCGCCGAGACATCCATCAGCGCCCCAGCGCCAAAGCAACAGAATCCTCTTGAATGGGACCCGGTGAAGGCGAACATCAAGCTCACCAAGCACGGCTTACATTTTGAGCGTGCCTCAACCGTGTTCAAGGACCCCCTCGCGATCACTATCCCTGACGATGAGCACCGCGAAATCGAAGCCCGATGGATTACGCTGGGAAAGGATGCGAATGGCCAGTACAAGCTCGTGATCCACACCTTCGAATGGTTGGCGAATGAACGGGGGCGAGTTCGGTTGATTTCAGCAAGGCGGCCAACGAAAGCAGAAATCCGTGACGGCGAGGAACAAAAATGAAACCTGCATATGATTTCAGCAAAGGCGAACGCGGCAAGTTTTTCCGGTCTAACGCGGAACTTCGATTGCCGATCTACTTAAGCCCCGATGTTCAAAATTACCTGACCGAGCACGCCGCTCAGAAGGGTGTACCGCTCGGCGAGATGGTCAACACGCTGTTGAAAGAAGACATCCAACTGATCGAGTCGGTGAAGTAAATCTCGCAAGGGCCTCCCTCCAACCTTCCTCTCCGCATCCTCGCCTTCTGCATCCCATAAGGTTCCGGCAAGTCCAACTGACCCGGTCCATCCATCCTCGTCGAAGCCCGCGTCGGCCGCCCCCCAGGAAGTTTTCAGGGTCAGACCATCATTCCACGAGGTAGCCGAGCGCCTTGGCATTGTCCCGGACGCGAACGTCGCGCGTGACGATGGTCACCAGAGCAGGAGGATCGCCCAAAGCCTGCGCCGTCGCCAGATGAATAGCGTCTAACGTACGGACCGGCTCCAAGGGGAATGGACGTCCAGCACAAGAGAGGATCTCGTCGGTGACCGAAACGATGTGGCAACGCCCGATGAACCTCTGCAGTGCGATCGTCGCTGCTCGTTCCCGCTGAACCGTGATCCTACCCGATACCCGCGCGCGAACGATAGCGCGGCTGGCTTCGGCCACCGTTAAAGCAGACGTCACCCGCTTGCCCGGGGCACGAATGGAAGCTCTGGCTGCCGCATCACCTTCCAATATGGCCGCAACCAAAGCACTCGATTCAATATAGCGTTTGGTGAGTGCTTCTTCGGCCCTCACTGGCACCGGTGCAGTACTGCTCGACCGAGTGCCACGCGGCGGAACAGCCTTAAGCTTCGCCACGGTCGCTGTCAATCAGGGCGGCGGCGGTCCCCGGAGGAAGTCCGATTTCAGGGCAGTCTTCCAAGGGGTCCCCATCCTCAGTCGGAGGTTTGATTACCCCCGAAGCAATTAGTCGTTCAAATTGGCTATTCCGGCCTTGCCGTTCCCCGGTCGGCCGAACAAGTTCCGCCACCACCCGCCCGTGGGCCGTGACAATAATCTGTTCTCCCGCCTCCATTCGTCGAACGTACCGGCTAAGGTTGTCCTTCAGTTCCCGAATGCCTATTTCCATGCTCTCATTGTAGCTACAAATAGCCCAATTACCCATCACCACTCCTATCTGCGCTATCGTCACACGAGCACATGCCCTCGCCCATTTCCCATCTCCGCTGGTACATCGTCGCCGCCCTCTTCCTCTCGACAGTCATCAACTACATCGACCGCCAAACCCTTTCCGTCCTCGCCCCCTACATCAAAACCGAGTTCCACTGGGACAACACCACCTTCGCCCTCCTCATCATCGCCTTCCGCGTCGCCTACGCCGTCGGCCAATCCCTCTCCGGCCGCTTTCTTGACCGCATCGGCCTCCGCCGCGGTCTCCCCCTCGCCGTCGCCTTCTATAGCCTCTCCGCCATGGCCACCACCTTCACCTCCGGCCTCACCAGCCTCGCCGCCTGCCGCTTCCTCCTCGGCGCCGGCGAATCCGCCAACTGGCCCGGCGCCGCCAAGGCCGTCGCCGAATGGTTCCCCCGCCGCGAAACCGGCTGGGCCGTCGCCATCTACGATTCCGGCTCCGCTGTCGGCGGTGCCATCGCCCCCCTCCTCGTCTACTCCGTCTATCACTTTTTCAACGACTGGCGCCCGGCCTTCTTTCTCACCGGCTGCCTCGGCCTCCTCTGGATCCCCCTCTTCCGCTGGCTCTACCATCCCCCCGAAACCCATCCCCGCCTCTCCCCCGCCGAACGCGCCGACATCCTCGAAAACCGCGCCGACCCCGCCCCCACCGGAGCCCCGCCCCTCCCTTATTCGACCCTCCTCCGCCTCCCCCAAACCTGGGGCATCATCCTCTCCAAAACCTTCACCGACCCCGTCTGGTACCTTATCACCGACTGGTTCGCCATCTATCTCGTATCGAAAGGCTACCAACCTGAACAAAGCCTCCTCGCCTTCTGGGTCCCCTTCCTCGCCGCCGACATCGGCAACTTCGCCGGCGGCGGCGTCTCCAGCATCCTGATCCGTCGCGGCTGGACCACCCTCCGCTCCCGCCGCTTCATCGCCCTCCTCTCCGGCCTCGGCATGTCGACCCTTGCCGGAGCCGTCTTCGTCGATTCCTACGCCGCCATGATCGCCTGCTTCGCCGTCTCCACGCTCTGTTACGCCGCTTTCTCCACCATCGTCCTCGCCCTCCCCGGCGACCTCTTCCCGGCCCCCAGCGTCGCCTCCGTCAGCGGTCTCAGCGGCACCGGCGCCGGCCTCGGCACCATCGCCGCCACCCTCCTCACCGGCATCATCTCGGACCGTTACTCCTTCGCCCCCGTCCTCCTCGTCGCCAGCGCCGTCCCGCTAATTGCCACGGCCTTCCTCCTCACTTTGATTCGAAGTGCTCCGAACTCGTTACCATCCCCCGCTCGTCAAACAGATTGAAATACCAAGCCGTCGCCCCCGCCGGCACCTTCGCCGACGCCCGCTTCCCCGCCATCGAAGCCGGCACCGATTCCCATTTCCGATCCGGCCACTTCCCCCGGTCCATCGTGTAGTTCAACTCCGCCTTCACCATCTTCACCTTCGAAGAAAAACGCACCGCCTCCCGCTCCACGGCCACGACTCTCCCTAGCGGCTTCCCCTTCTTCAACATCGAATCCGCAAACGCAAAAATCTCCGCCGGCTGCGCCCCGTCCGGATGGCTATGCTTCATCCGGACCCGAATCGCCAACGTCCGTGGCCCCGTCGCCAACCGATACGATTTCTGCAGGGAAGGGAAGGGGTAGGCAAAGTCGTTCGTCCCCGTCACCCACAACATTGGCACTTTCGACCCCGGCAGATACACCGACGGATCCCACCACGAAAGCCACCGCTTCGCCCGATCCGGCTCCATCGCCGCGAAGTCCTTTAACCAAGCCGAGTCTTCCCCTAGAAACCCACACCCATACACCGGCGCGGCAAACTTGAACCGCCCATCAATCCCCGCCACGATGTCCGTCAAATACCCGCCCCACGAAATCCCCGTCACCCCAATCCGGTCCTTGTCCACCTCCGGCATCGACCGCAGCAACGAATGCCCCAACACCGCCGCCGCCACCGCGTGGTAGCTCCACTGATCCCCCGACGGCTCATCGATCGCCTTGAACCCGCCCCACCCCTCCGGCCCGCCGAACTCATGATGCGCCTTCACCGGGCTCCACCATTTTCCCGGTATCGCCTTTTCCGGACGCAGCCCGCCCGTGTCCATCGCAATCGCCGCATACCCCCGCGCGTTCCACATCCGCACCCACTCCGCGAACGCCGTCCCCCCGCCCCCATGGATCAGCACCATCGCCGGCAGCTTCTTCCCCTTCGGAGCCCCATAGTAAGCAAACACCCGCGTCGGCTTCCCCCGAAACGGCACCGACTCATAGTAAAGCGCCCTCACCCCGGGCTCCTCCGTCTTCGCCTCATACACCCGCGGCTTCTCGAACAAAGTCGCCAAATCCCAAGGCAACAGCAGCAAAAACGCAAGCAGCATCATGCCAAGATTCTACAACCCCAGCTTCCCCTTCAACTCCGCCACCCGCTCCCTCGCCACCGTCAACTCCGTCCTCTTCTCATCCTTCAACCGAATCAGCAGCCGATTCCCAATCCACCCATGCACCTCCTGCACATACTCAAGCTGCACCAGCGTCGACCGATGAATCCGAAACCACCTCTCCGGGTCCAGCTTCGCCTCCAACTCCACAATCGACGGCTCCACCACGAAATCCTTCCCCGCCGTCGCCGCAAACGTCAGCTTATCTTCCGAATAAAAGTGCGTCACCCGCGCCAACTCCACAAACTCCACCTTCTCCCCCGTCCGGCTCGGCAACCGCGTCGGCCAAACCGGCGCCGCCAACGCTGCTATCAACTTCCGCAAATCCGGAGCCTTCTCCTGCCCCCCCAAGATCCGCTCCAACTTCGCCAACGCCCGGTCCAACCCCGCCGCCTCCACCGGCTTCAGCAAGTAGTCCACCGAGTTCACCTCAAACGCCCGCAAAGCATACTGATCGTACGCCGTCGTAAATACGACATGCGGCTCCCCCGTCAACCGCCGCACCACCTCGAACCCATTCGCCCCCGGCATCTCGATATCCAGAAACAACGCCTCCGGCCGCAACGCGCCCATCTCCTCAATCGCCGTCTCCGGGTCCGACGAACTCCCCACCACCACAACCTTCCCTGTCGCCCCCAACATCCGCACGAGCCGCTTCACGGCCAGCGGTTCATCATCCAATACGTACACGCGAATCGACATGTGCCGGTATCTTAACCCTCACTTCCGAACCCTCTATCTCGAGCGTCGCCGCCCCCGAAAACAAAGCCCCCAACCGTCCCCGCAGCACGTCCAACCCATGCCCCGGCAGCGCCGACCCCACCGGTATCCCCGGCCCATCGTCGCTCACCGTCACCGTCAAAAAGTCCCCCCGCCGCTCCGCCTTCACCGTAATCTCGCCCCCCTCCCGCCGCTTCGACACATGGTGTTTCACCGAGTTCTCCACCAGCGTCTGCACTGCAAGCGGCGGCACACTGCACTCCCGCGCCTCGGCCGTTGTCTCTATCCGATACCGCAGCCGATCCGCGAACCGCGTCTTTTCAATCTCTAAATAATCCGCCACCACCTGCAACTCCCGCTCCAGCGGCACCAAACTCGTCTCCGGCGCATCCAGCGAAAACCGCAGCAACTTCGCCAACCGCTGCAACTGCTCATCCGCCTTCATCGGATCTTCATGAATCAACGCGCTGATCGTATTCAGCGTGTTGAACAAAAAGTGCGGATGAATCCGCGACTCAAGCGAAGCCAAACGAGCCTCGGTCGCCAACTTCATCGCCCGCTCCCGTTCCAACTCCTTCTGCCGAAGCTGCTCCTCCGCCCAGGCAAACTTCCCCCGGTAATACTCATAAATCATCGCGCTCATCCCAAACGTCACCGTAATCAGCGCCGAAAACCGCAGCGTATACCAGTAACTCAGCCAGAACGACCGCGGCCGAATCAACCCCACTCCCACCACCACCGCATGACCCGCCAAACAACCCACCACCACCGCCCCCGCCAACACCAGCAAGCTAACCGTCCAACTTCGCCCCCTCCCCCGTTTCCACAGCCGCTCCCCCGCCGCGTAGCAAAGCGTTCCGATCGCCGCGCTGTACACAAGCGACACCGCTACCGTAATCGCCACATCCTGCCAACCGTCCATCCGGCCGTACAGCATGTTCACGAGCGACGCGCCCAGCGTAACCAACAGAATAATTACGACTGAGCGCGGCACCTTCATCTTCCCCACCTTACTGCACTTTCGGGCTTCCGATATGGCAGCCCATGCAGTTCGTCTCCCGCGCCGAAAGCTTCCCTTCCGCCAACCACTTCTCCGCCTTCTTCGCATACGCCGTCCCCGCCAACTTCTGCTGAATCAACCCGAAATACTCCGTCGCCTTCTCCTTGTTGCCCATCCGCCCATTCCCATCCGCAATTCCCTGCAACAACTCCCCCAGCGAATGCTGGCTGAACCCGCTGAGGTCGCCCTTCTGCATCTCCCAGCAAACCTCGTAGTCGGCCAAGCCCTTCTTCAACAGCGGATCCCCCATCGCCGGCGGCATCCCCTTGCTCGCCGCCAAATACGTCGACCCCCGCGGAATCCTCACCGCCACGCTCTTCGGCTCCAACTCCACCGCCCGATCCATCATCCCCGTTCCCTTTCCCATCATCTCCATCGCCGCCTGCATCTCTCCCTTCCGGAAGAACTCGCCACTCTGGAATAACAACCCACCCCCCATCCAAACCAGCGCCTCCGCGTGATTCGGCTCCGCCGCCAGCGTCGCCTCGGAGATCTTCATCCCCTTGGCCATCGCTTCCTTATCCCCCGCAAAACCGGCGAAAAACATCTCCCGAACCATGTGGTCAAACCGAACCGGCTCCTGCGCCAGCACGATCGTGGCAACTGCAATCAGCGAAAAGAGTTTGTGTGAGGTCTTCATGTTTCCATCCTGCCCCCAAGCTTTCAAAACCCCTCGCCCCATCCGACGAACCGTATTTCTTTTCCGACGAACCGTATCTTTCGTATCCTGAGTTGTTGCCCCCTGCCAAAAACGATTGGATTCCCACCCTGACGATGCTCCTCGTCAGCCTCATCAGCTACATCGACCGGAACACCCTCGTCCTCCTCGCCCCCGTCATCCTCGAAGAAATGCACCTCTCCGGCGAGCAGTACGGCTACGTCATCAGCGGCTTCAGCATCGCCTACATGATCGCCAACCCCCTCTGGGGCAATTGGATGGACCGCTTCGGCATCAAAGCCACCATGACCGTCGCCGTCGCCTTCTGGACCCTCTCCAGCGTCTCCCACGCCTTCACCATCGGCTTTGTCTCCCTCTTCGCCGCCCGCTTCGCCCTCGGCTTCGGCGAAGGCGCCACCTTCCCCGGCGGCCTCCGCACCGCCTTCCAAACCCTCCCCCCGGAACACCGCGCCAAAGGCGTCGCCGTCGCCTACTCCGGCGGCTCCCTCGGCGCCGTCGTCACCCCCTTCATCATGACCCCCGTCTTCCAAGCCTTCGGCTGGCGCGGCGCCTTCTGGTTCACCGGCTTCGTCGGCCTCGCCTGGCTCCTCCTCTGGCAGTTCATCAGCCGCCGCCCCGCCATCCAAAAACCCGTCGAAATCCCCCAAGCGAATACGGCCAACCCCCGCCTCACCGACCCCCGCCTCTGGAGCTTCATCCTCATCTACGCCTTCGGAGCCCTCCCCCTCGGCTTCGTGCTCTACTACTCTTCGCTCTATCTCCGCGCCCTCGGCCTCTCCCAAGTCCAAATCGCCCAACTCCTCTGGGTCCCGCCCCTTGGCTGGGAGGTCGGCTACTTCTTCTGGGGCTGGTTTACAGATCGCGCCCGCGGCTCCCTCCGCACCGTCCTCTCGATCCTCACCCTCCTCAGCCTCCCCCTCGCCGCCGTCCCCTATCTCCCCGGCGTCATCGCCCCGCTCGTCGCCATGTTCTTCGCCATGTTCGTCACCGCCGGTTTCATCATCGCCGGCGTCGCCTACGGCACCAGCGTCTTCGGCACAAAGCACGCCGGCTTTATCGCCGGCCTCGGTGCCGGCTCCTGGTCCGCCCTCGTCGCCCTCACCATGCCCATCTTCGGCCGCCTCTTCGACCAGAAGCTTTTCGCCGACTCCTTCCTCCTCGCCATCTGCTTCCCCCTCGTCGGCATGGGCACCTGGCTGCTCGTCAACCGCCGTCCCCCTGCTATCCTGGGCGAACGTAATGCTTGATCCATCTCAAATCGCCGTCGGCGTCATCTGGTTCGTGGTTTTCCTCCTCTCGGCCACCGCGCACGAAGCCGCCCACGCCTGGGCCGCCCTCCGCGGAGGCGACTCGACCGCCTATCACTTCGGCCAAGTCACCCTCAGCCCCCTCCCCCATATCCAACGCGAGCCCTTCGGCATGCTCGTCTTCCCCTGGCTCACATTTTTCATGAACGGTTGGATGATGGGCTGGGCCAGCGCCCCCTATGATCCTTACTGGGCCGTCCGCTACCCCCGCCGCGCCGCCTGGATGTCTCTCGCCGGCCCCGTCGCCAACTTCATCCTCGCCACCATCGCCGCCGTCCTCATCCGCGTCGGCCTCCTCATCGGCCTCTTCCGCCCCGGCTTCACAGACATCGTCCAAGCTGCCGACGGAGCCGCCGCCCCCATCGAAGCCATCGCCACGCTCCTCAGCATAATGTTCGCCCTGAACCTCCTCCTCGGCGTCTTCAATCTCATCCCCCTGCCGCCCCTCGACGGCTTCACCGCCATCGGCCTCATCCTCCCCGAGTCCATGGCCGGCAAGCTCCGCGAATGGCAGGTCACCATGGGTGGCTACCAGATCATCGGCATGTTGATCGCCTGGCAGGTCGCCGGCTACGTCATCGGCCCGGCCTACTATATCGGCCTCACCATCCTCTTCCTCGGCTATTGAACCCGCTTATCCACCACCACCTCGCCCCCCTTCATCACCCAGCGCACCTTATCGATCACCACCCGGATATCGGCCAACGGATCCCCCTCCACGGCCACGATATCCGCGAAGTAACCCGCCCGCAGCGCCCCCAGCGAACCCTCCTGCCCCAGTAACGCCGCCCCGTTCGCCGTCGCCGCCCGCAACGCCTGCTCCGGCGTCATCCCCGCTTTCACAAACCACCCCAACTCCCGCGTATTCTCCCCAAACATCGATCGCACCGCGTCCGACCCCATCGCAAACCGCACCCCCGCCTTGAACGCCACCCGCGCCGTCTCCAAATTCCGCTCCCGAAACGCGTCCAAATTCTTCACCGACTCCGGAGCAAAATTCAGCACCCGGAAGTTCTCCGCATAAAACCGGTTATGGTCAATCGTCGGCACATAAAACGTCTTCCGGGCCACCATCTCCTGAATCGTCGCCGCGTCCATATCCGTCGCGTGTTCCAACGTATCCGCCCCCGCCCTTACCGCATCCCGCGCCCCCTCCGGCCCATAGCTAGAGCCCGTCCAGAATTACCCCATTTTCGACACCGGACCCCCTCTCGCGGGAAAGTACTTTGCGTAAGAGGGCGGCAATCGCTCTCTTACG
>JAPKZA010000461.1:20800-28538 GCA_026394015.1 Acidobacteriota bacterium | reverse complement strand
TCCTATCGCCGGAAACCAGGGTGCCGATCAAAGTGGCGCTTACTCTACCGCTCGACCCCGTCGGGCTCGCCGAAATCAGATTCTAGGAGAGAGTAAGTGCTGTTTTGGACAGTAGTGCAATTTTATAAACATTTATTCAATCCTATTGGTGGGTTATCTACGTGGATAATAAGACGGGCCTTAACGAAAGACCCGCATACCATTGATCAAGGCCTATCGAGTTGCGAGGCACCCGGGAAAACCACGCTGTCTGGGTACACCCAGAGACCGGCACCGGGGACAGGGTCCCGCAGAACGACAGGGTTGACGACGATGATGAGTTCTGTTCCGTCGCTAGTCTCGCGCGCGACTAGGCCGCCAATGACCAGAGACTCCCCATCCCGCAGGCGGGCGCTGGTGCGGAGTCCCCGCGTTGTGAAGGACGTTGTTACTTGAGCAGAGCCGGTAGAAGCTTTGATTGACGAAGTCAGGTCGGCATTGGGCGAGACAATCTGGGGCTCAACATCCAACGTGATTACATCGGTTTCATCTACCAGGGGCCGAATATTTAGGCTCACTCCAAACTCTTCGAAAACGACTGAGTTGAAGATCCCACCGGGCGTGCCCCCCGGCGATCCTGAGGGCGGGACGAATGATTGCGGGATGGGGATTTGTCCGCCTACCTGGAATTGAGCCGATTCGCCGGAGAGCACCGTCAGACTGGGCGAGGATAGACTTCGCGCTACGCCTTCCCGCTCCAGGTATGACAACGCCGCATCAATGGCGAAATGGGCGGTCGAAAATTGAGCTTGACTCGCTACCGTTCCGCCCAGAAAGGATAAGATCGATTGCAGAGCATTTCTGCCATCGCCACCGGTTCGTTGGCTCCGCCACCCTGGAGGTCCTGGGCGAGGGCAGGTGCGCTGAGAGGCGATTGTTTTGTGGAGGACGTCAGAGCCCCCAGCCGGGGGTTATGAGACCGCAGCTTGTTGCGGTTAACCTCGTATAACCGGATGTTGACTCGAACTTGCGGCAGGTCACGGACTAATAAGAAAGAAAGTACCCGTCCGCCACCCGCTTCGAGCGCCTTTGCCCTTGCCAAGTTTCGTCCCACTTGATTCTTGAGTTGCTGACCACCTCCCCCGGACGATCCGCCCGCGCGACCGCCGCCGCCAGACCCCCCACTCTGCTGCTGCCCGCCGCCCGCAGCGCCTGCGGTAAGCCCCCCGGCTTCGTCCACTAGCGCTTTGATCTCACCCGCGGTGCCAACCTTGCCCGTCACGGTTTGGACGGCGATGAGGACAACACGGACGAGCGTCACTTGGTTTGCAACCTCGCCCTCAAGAACGAAGGTGTCGTTTTCGTCGTCCGGCAGAGCGCTTTTGAGGATCCTCCGAACCGACACTTTCAGACCGCCCAATGGCTTAATCGCCTCGGCGAGCCTTTCTTCGGTCCGTAAGGGAAGTGTCACGAGTCGCAACAAATTAATTACCGCGGAATTCGATTGCGAACCATTCCTGGCTACCGTGCGTACCGTTGGAGGGCCCGTCCCGGGGGGGGGCGCCGGGCCCTGGGATCCGGCAGGAAGGAGCAGTTCACTGTCCGTGCGACTCCGGCCTTGGTCCGTAGCGTCCAGATAGCTGTGCGTCAAGGCCTCCGCCGCTCGGCTGGTTGCCAAATCCGGAACAGTGCCGGTGAGCACGACGGCATCGCGATCCGGGGCAATTTCAGCGCGAATTGCGGGGGCGAGCATCTTTAACGCCCCGTCCAGTAACGAGATGTCCCTTTGCACCACCACCGGGTATTCGCGGATACTTCCATCTTTCAACCAAACAATGAGCGACGTCCGCCCCCAAGCCTTGCCGAGCAACAGTAAATGGCGACTTTCAATCGGAACCGCGCTCACAATTGCGCTGTCCCCCACCGCCACCCTTTTGATGTCAGAAGACCATCCGACCCGCAGATGCTGCGATTTTTTCAACGAAAGCGGTTCTGTCTTTACCGGTTGGCCCCAAGCGACAATTCCGCTGACGAGAGTCCAGGCCAGGAGACTCCGGCAGACCGACCGCTGGATAAAGCTGGGAAGAACGAGGTATGACATGTGTTTGACTCACCCGAGGATACTATAAGTTCGTTCCGTCACAATAAAAAAATACATAATTGGATGAAATAGTCCGAGAAGGGTGATCTGGGGACCCGGGTCCGTCAGTGTTGCCTAATTCATTTAAGTGCCACTTATCGAGTCGACTAGACTACTTGCTATGGTGCTGGAGTTAATTGCTGCCGGGGTGGAGGCAAAGGGCTCCAGTGGTTCTGTAGGTACCGGGAGTAATGAATTACCTGAAGGGCGGAAAGCGGCAGGCTGGTGGTCAAGCTCGAGGTGACCGCGGAAGGGTTACGGCCGAGGGGAGAAGAAGCTCCGGTCATCGTCGCGGCCGACCGTCAAAACACGGAAGACATTTTGTAGTTGAGTGACCCGGAGCAGCATTCAGAAGGCGGAACGCTTCGAGGAAGGATCCTGGGTGGACGACCCTTTCGGCGTGGCCACGGGAGATGAGGCCGAGCGTGACGAGAGAGTGGAAGGCGCGGACGGGTCTGCCCGTCAGTGGCCTCCATGGCGTCGAGGAAATCGTCGCGGTTGTATTCCGTGCTCGCGGAATCCCTGATCAGGTTGGTTGGTTTGCCGTCCGGGCCAGCCATTCTAGCGGCGAAACTGTCGATGCCCCTTTCCACGATGCGAGTGTCGCGAGTGTCGCGGGCGTGGAGGACGGGAAGAGGCCGCGGGCGAGGGAGCCAGCGTCGATTCGAGCATGGTGGAGCAGGAGGTGAACGAAGAAGGGGGACAAAGGAGGTTCGTCGCTGTATGACGCGGGCAAATGCACCAGTCAAAGTTCGCCCGCGAGGGGCGAGCAAGGTTACGTGGCCCCGTGGGCCGTGGAAATGGCGGGCCGTGGAAAGCAAGGAAAACCAACAGCAGGTTTCCCCCCTCTTCCCACCGCCCTTGGAGATCGCCCAACGGCCCGATTTCCAGACTCCCACCGCCGCGACGCGATGCTTTCGCTTCCCCGTTCCAACCCAAACAAGAGCACCGCACAATCCGAGGTCCCCGACCCATTCGCGACTCCATCCAGCGCAGCATCTCCAAGAGTCGAACGCCGTCGCTTCGCCCTTCGCGGCACTACCCACACCAAACAGCGAGGAGGCAGAAGGGAGCGTGAGGGCCGGGGCTGCATAGGGATTTGCCAGGAGAAGCGGACCGGCGATCCGTTGCCAGGCGAGAGGGGGAAGTGGTCCCCGACGGGGAAAGGGGCGGAGCACCGGCTTGATTTGGCCGATGGTGCGTCGAGAGCCGGAGAGGATGGGTTGTAACACTAGGGTGCTGCGGAGCAGGCAGGGCGTGGCGGGAGGGCCCGGTTTCGGCCGCCTTACGCACTTGTTCCAGGAAGCCGTCGATTCGAAACAGGAAATGGCGATATTCTACAAAAGACAGGTAACCACCATGAAACAAAAAACCGCGCTCCGCCTCAGGCTGCTATTTCTTACTCTCTCTTCGGTTGGATTGCTATTGGGGCAAGCTGCCCTACCGGACGGCATCCAAAAGTTTTCGACCGTGGAAGGAATCACCGAGTATCGGCTCACGAACGGAATGCGGTTGCTTCTGTTCCCGGATGCTTCCAGCCCGAAACTTACGGTGAACATCACCTACCTGGTCGGCTCGAAGCATGAAAACTACGGGGAGACCGGCATGGCTCATTTGCTGGAGCACATGGCGTTCAAGCCGACCAAGAACCGCGGCAACATCATCAAAGAAATGACAGACCATGGCGCGCAGTTCAACGGCACCACTTGGCTGGACCGTACGAACTACTACGAAACCGTGAACGCTTCGGATGAAAACCTGCAATGGGCGATTGAATTGGAAGCCGACCGGATGGTGAACGCGCTGATCGCCAAAAGCGATTTGGACAAGGAAATGACCGTGGTCCGCAATGAGTTTGAGGCGGGCGAGAACAGCCCGATGCGGGTTCTGATGCAGCGGACCCAGGCGGCCGCGTACGAATGGCACAACTACGGCAAGACGACGATCGGGTCGCGCGCGGATATCGAAAATGTGCCGATTGAACGGTTGCAAGGGTTCTATCGGAAGTACTACCAGCCCGACAATGCGGTGCTGGTGATTGCCGGGAAATTCGACGCCCCGAAGGCGTTGCGTTTGGTGGCCAAAAACTTTGGGGCCATTGCCCGCCCCGAACGGAAGCTGGACAAGATTTGGACGACCGAACCGACGCAGGATGGCGAGCGCACGGTGACGGTGCGGCGGGTCGGGGATGTGCAGATGCTGCTGGCGGCGTATCATATTCCGTCCGGAATCCATCCTGACTCCGAGGCGCTGGATGTGCTGTCAAGCGTGCTGACGAATAATCCGTCCGGGCGGTTATACAAGTCCATGGTGGAGACCAAGAAGGCGGCGGGGATCTTTGGATTCGGCATGCAAGGAGCTGATCCGGGGCTGTTGATGTTCGGCTCGCAGTTGCGGAAGGACCAGTCCCTGGACGAAGCGAAACGGGCGATGTACGCCACGTTGGACGGCGTCGTCAAAGAGCCCCCGAGCAAAGAGGAGGTCGAGCGCGCCAAGGGCAATATCACCAAGCAGATCGAGCTGATGATGACCGACTCGCAGCAGATCGCGATCACGTTGAGCGAAGTGGCGTCGATGGCGGATTGGCGGATGTTGTTCGTCGCCCGCGACCGATTGCAAAAGGTTACTCCGGAGGATGTGCAGCGGGTGGCCAAGGCGTATTTGAAGGATGACAACCGGACCGTCGGTTCGTTCCTCCCGGTGGAGAAGCCGGACCGCGCGGAGATTCCGCCGCCGCCGGACTTTACCGATTTGGTGACCAACTACAAGGGCCGAGCGGCGATGGCGGAAGGCGAGGTGTTCGACCCGAGCCCGGCAAACATCGATAGCCGAACCAAGCGCGCGACGCTGCCGAACGGCATGAAGCTGGTGATGATGCCGAAGAAGAATCGGGGCAATACAGTTTATGGCCGGATCACGCTGCGCGTGGGCGATGAGAAGTCGCTGTTTGGCGCGAGCGAGAACGCTAGCTTGGCTTGGTCGATGCTGATGCGCGGCACGAAGAGCAAGACGCGGCAACAGATTCAGGATGAAGCGGACAAGTTGAAGTTAAGGCTGAATGTAGGTGGGTCGGCCGCCTTTGGCGCGGCCAATGTGGAGACGACGCGCGAGAATCTGGCGGGAGCGCTGAGCTTGGCGGTGGAGGTGTTGCGGCAGCCCAGCTTTGACGATCGGGAGTTCGACACGCTGAAGCAATCGATTTTGGCCAGTTACGAGGCGAATCTGCGAGAGCCCCAGGCGCTGGCCGGGGTGATGCTGAGCAAGCATCTGCGGCCTTATGCGAAGGGCGACATCCGCGCCGTGAAGTCTTACGAAGAGAGCATTGAGGCGATTAAGGCGACCAAGCTGGAGGATTTGAAGAACTTCCACACGCAGTTTTTCGGGGGTACGAGCGGTGGGGTGATTACGCTGGTGGGCGATTTTGATCCGACGGCGGTGGAGGCCCAATTGCGTGGGCTGCTGGGGGATTGGAAGTCGCCGAAGGGCTATGTGAAGACAACTTCTCCCTACCAGAAGGTTGAGGCGGTCAACCGGACCATCAATACCCCGGATAAGGCGAACGCCATGTTTATGGCCGGGATGAACATTGCACTGAGCGATGAAGACCCGGGCTACCCGGCGATCACCTTTGCTAACTACCTGTTCGGGCAGAACGCGGATTCGCGCTTGTTCAATCGTCTGCGCCAGAAAGAAGGCTGGAGTTACGGAGCGGGTTCCAGTCTGGGGGCGGGTACGAAGGAGAACGGAGGGGCGATGCAGGTGTATGCCATTCTGGCGCCGGAAAATCTGGCGAAGCTGGAGAATGGGGTGAAGGAAGAGTTCAACAAGATCCTTACCGAAGGTTTTTCAGCCGAGGAGGTCAGTAAGGGGAAGAAATCCTGGTTGCAGTCGCAACAGGTGCAGAGGACGCAGGATCAATCGTTGTTAGGGATGTTGTCCGGCTTTGAGTTTTATGGGCGTCGGATGGACTGGGCCGCCCAGATGGAGACGAAGGTGGCTGCGTTGACGACGGAGGAGGTGAACGCCGCGGTGAAGAAGTACATTGACATGAGTGCGCTGAGTATCTTTAAGGCTGGGGACATGAAGAAGGCCGGATTACCGCAGTGAACCTCCGCCCGCTGCTGCTATCGGCCCTCGTTGTTCCGATCGCGGCAGCGCAGTTTTCCGAACTCGCCGCGACCGACGATGGGCGGCTGTTCTTTTCGAGCCGGCGGGCGCGGGGCAGCGAGAACGTCCGCTCCAAGGTGGATCGGGTCTCCAGCGAAGGGCTGGAGCTTATGCGCAGCGACGAGGGGGCAGAGGTTGTCCTGCCGCTGACGAGCGGAGACGGTTCGATCACCGGCTATGCCTTGGATACTCCGTGCCCGACGAATAGCTTCTCCCCGTGCGTGCCCCGGGGTTCGCTTAAGTCTGTTGAATACCAGTTCCAAGGGATTACGCTCGATGAGATTAGCGCTGTAACTACTGGAAGATTCGGGGTTTCCCGGAATGGTCGCTTTCTGGTGGACGCGAGTTGGAACGGGCGCATTATCGAAACTGCGACGAAGCGAATCTGGCCGCTCCCAATACTGGCCGGAGTGGCTCCCAGTGTGGCCAACACCGGTGCCGTGGTCATTCGGTTAATTGGAACAACAGATTCGACACCGCTCCAATATGTTCTGCTTGGTGCCGAACCTCGGCCCATCTCCGGTACTGAGACCGCTGGCTGGGCCGCCCTGAGTCCCAACGGTGACCTGATCGCTTACGTTCGGCCTGCCGGGAACAGCCACGAGCTGGTTTTGACCGACCCCGACGGCAAGAATCATCGCCTCGTGGCAACTGGGCCGGCCGCGAACGCTTTCCAAGCCTCCTTCGCCAACGACGGCACCCTGCTGTACTTGTCCCCAGGAGTCGGTGGAGTCGTCCAGCCGATGCTGGTGCCATTCGGTGGGGAGCCGCGGTCCTTGGTCGGGACGGAGCACGGAGTGCAGACCGCGATCCTAAGCGGCAATGGCCAGATCGCCTGGCTCGTCACCAACGCTGGTCAACTGCTCCGCGTCCGCACGGCCGATGGAGGGATCGACGAATTCATTCCCGAAACACCTTATGTTTTCTTAGACTCCTTCGCCTTCCCGGGGTCCGTCCTCCGTGCCCGCGGCACCGGCCTCTCCCCTCGCACCCGCTTCCAGCGCGGCGGTACGCTGTTCCCCGTCACCGAAGCGACCTTTCAAGCTGCCACGGTGCAGGTTCCATGGGAGCTTCCGAGCGGAACCAGTAACGAAAGTCTGTTCATCCAAGGCCCGGAAAGCCCGTTCCGCCAGGAAGTCCAGTTCAGCGCTCTGCCCACCCCGGGGATCACCTTCGAGCGTGTTGCGCTTAGTTTCCAAGCCCAGATCGCCCATCAGGATTTCCGCGGGATCGTTACGCCCGCGGACCCCGCCCGGCCCGGCGAAACGATTCACGTATTTGCACGCAACATGGGCCCAGTCGATCAACCCATCCGTACCGGCGAGACATCGCCCACCTCCCCTGCCGCCCGGGTAACCACGCCCTTCGCTTGCTATCTGTTCGAGCCCGATCTTGCCAAGTCCCGTGGAGTCGAGGTGCCCTTTGCGGGCCTTTCCGGAGGTTCCATCGGGG
>JAPKZA010000461.1:0-20699 GCA_026394015.1 Acidobacteriota bacterium | reverse complement strand
TCCCTGTGAAATCACGGCTCGCCTGCACGATGGACAAAAGGACCCCGTTCGATCGGGACGAAGCGGAAATTGAAATTCGCTAAGCGAGTAAGGGCTTGACCACGTGGCCGTCCACGTCAGTGAGTCGATAGTCGCGGCCGCTGTAGCGGTAAGTTAGTTTCGTGTGGTCGAGACCCATCAGATGGAGGATCGTCGCTTGTAAGTCGTGGACGTGGACCTTGTTCTCGACTGCCTTGTAACCGAACTCGTCCGTCGCTCCGTAGGCGAAGCCGCCCTTGGCTCCTCCTCCGGCCAACAGCGTCGTGAAGCCGTGGACGTTATGGTCGCGCCCGTTTCCGACGCGTTCGAGCCCGCTGTTCTGAATCATCGGCGTCCGGCCGAATTCGCTGCCGATGACGACCAACGTATCCTCGAACATGCCGCGCAGCTTCAAGTCCTCCAGCAGCGCCGCGATGGGGCCGTCGGCAGCGTTGGCTAGTTTGGAGTGAATGCGGATGTCGTCGTGGCTGTCCCAGGGCTGGAAATTGCCGAAGTATACCTGAACCATGCGGACGCCCTTTTCGGCCATTCGTAGGGCCATCAGACAGCCTCGGCCGAACTCGTGGTCCCCATAACGGGCCCGAACCTTCTCTGGCTCCCTCGTGATGTCGAAGATCTCCGGCGCCTCGGTCTGCATCCGGTAGGCAACCTCCATCGCGGCGATGCTGGCCTCCATCTGCGGTTCGTGACCCAACTGATGGAGATAGCCCTGGTTCAAGCGGTCGAGTAACGCCAGTTGCCGCTCCTGCTCACTCGATGTTAGTTTCGCGTTGCGGATGTTCTGAAGGATCTTCTCGGGGCCGCTCTCCTTAGTGAGTAAGTGGGTGCCTTGATATGTTGCGGGAAGAAACGCCGAGTCCCAGAGTTGGGGGCCGAGAACGGGGTAGCCGGGACAAAGGACGACGAAGCCGGGGAGGTTTTTGTTCTCCGTCCCGAGGCCATACGTCAGCCACGAGCCCATCGACGGGCGACCCGGAAGATTGTGGCCGCAGTTCATCATCAGCAGCGACGGGCCGTGGTTTCCGTTGTCGGAATACATGGAACGGATGACGCAGAGGTCATCGGCACGGCGCGCCAGCTTCGGAAAGATCTCGCTGATTTCCAGGCCGCTCTGGCCGTGCTTGGAGAACTTGAAGGGCGACTTCATCAGGTTGCCGGCGGCGCGGTCTGTCTTCAGTTTGGGGCCGGGCATGGGCTCGCCGTCGCGCTGGTCGAGGACGGGCTTGGGGTCGAAGGTATCGACGTGGGACATTCCTCCGTTGAGGAAAAGGAAGATCACCCGTTTGGCTTTCGGCGCGAAGTGGGGGCCGGCGGCGGCGGTTTCGGCCAGGCCGAGGAGGCCGAGGCTGCCGCCGATACCGCGCAATACGTCTCGTCTCAACATGGCTTAGTTCACCGCCGTGAATTCGCTGGAGGCGAGTAACACTTGCGCGTACTGGGCCCAGGAGCTGCTCTGTTTCAGGAAGGCCAGGCCCATCGCTGTCTCGTCCGGGCGCGGCGCGCGGAGATAGAGACGCTCGTAGGCTTGGCGGATTTTTTCGCGGTCGTCACCTTGCAACCGCCCGGCAAAAGCCTCGGCCTGTTTGGCGACGAAAGCGTTGTTGAGGAAGTAGAGGCGTTGCAGGGGGCCGAGGGTCACCGTACGTTTCTCGGTCGGGTTGTTGGGGTTCGGGAAGTCGAAGAGGGTGAGGCTGGGGTCTGGCTTGGTGCGGCCGACGTAGCCATAGAGGGTGCGGCGGTGGAAATCGTCGGTGAGCGGCTGGGCGGGGCCGCCGGGGCTGAGGTCAAGACGACCGGCGGCGGCCAGGATCGCTTCGCGCAGGGATTCGGCGTCGAGGCGGGGGACGAAGTTGGCGCGCCACAGGAGCTTGTTCTCGGGGTCTTTCTGGGCGTTGGTTTCCGAAGGGGTGCCGCTGAGTTGATAGGCGCTCGTGAGCAGGATGCGACGGTGGAGACGCTTCAGCGACCAGCCGTCGGCGACGAACTCGGCGGCGAGAGCGTCGAGGAGCACCGGGTGCGTCGGCCGTTCGCCGAGTTGGCCGAAGTTGGAGGCGCTGCGGACGATGCCGGCGCCGAAGTGGCCTTGCCAGACGCGGTTCACGATGACCCGGGCGGCCAGCGGGTGGGTCACGATGGCTTCGGCGAGTTCGAGGCGGCCGCTTCCTTTCGAGAATGGTGTGGGTTTGGAGTCGGAAAGGGCGTGGAGGAAATGCCGGGGGACCTCTTCGCCGAGGTTCTGGTCGTCGCCGCGGATGGCCACTTTCGTATTGCCCGGTTTGTCGGTATCGGAGATCGTGTGGAGGAAGGGGTACTGCGGGGGCAGGGTCTCTTTCAGGTGCTTGAGGTCTTGCCGGAGGCGGTCGTGTTCAGCCTTCCAGGCGGGGGCGAGCCAGCGGTCGATATCTTTTTCGCCGAAGTAGTAGATGCCGCCTTGGAAGTCGAGGAAGTCCTTCTTATACGGGTCCGAGGCGAGGTCTCGCCAGAGGTAGTATTCGAGGATCGGGAGCGACTCGAGGTTGGTCCACTGGCGGGTGGATTCGTCGCGGAGGCCCTTGATGCCGCCGAGTTTGACGTAGTTGCGTTCTTCCATGCCGCGGCGGTCGGTAAAGATGCGGGTGACGAGGGCTTGGAAGGCGGCGGGGTCCTTCAGCGGGTCAAAGGGATGGTCTTTCAGGGGGCCGGCGAGGTAGGCCTTCCAGCGGGCGTAGATTTCGGGGTCGAGGCCTTCGGGCGATTTGGCGGTGAGGTACTTTTCGGTTTGGCGGGAGAGAATTTCGGAGAGGTCGGCGGACTGAAGCTGCACGAAGCGTTCGAGGGAGAATTTGGCGTCGTCGATGCGCTTCTGGTGATCCTTATAAGCTTTGACGGCGGCTTCCTCGGCGAGGGGGACTTCGTGGGACTTGCTGCTTTTGAAGACGCCGAGGAGCGAGTAGTAATCCTTGGTCGGGATGGGGTCGTATTTATGATCGTGGCATTGCGCGCAGGCGACGGTTAGGCCGAGGAAGGTGCGGGTGGAGACGTCGAGTTGGTCGTTGGCGTTGATGCCGAGGGCCTGGAAACCGAGGGCGGGGAGGAGGCTGGCGTTGAGCGGGAGTTGGTCGGCGGCGAGTTGGGCGCGGACGAATTGGGGATACGGTAAATCGGAATTGAGGGCGTTCACGACCCAGTCGCGGTAGCGGAAGGCGTTGGGGTAGGGGGTGTCGGAGCTGGCGCCGAGTTGGCCGTCGGCGTAGCGGGCGAGGTCGAGCCAGTGGCGGGCCCAGCGTTCGCCGTATTGGGGCGAGGCGAGGAGGCGGTCGACGACGGTGGCGAAGGCTTGGGGGGACGTATCCGCGACGAAGGCGGCCAGTTGTTCGGGCGTCGGGGGGAGGCCGGTGAGGTCGAAGGTGACGCGGCGGAGGAGCGTGCGTTTGTCGGCGGGGGCGTTGGGGCTAAGGCCGGCCTGTTGACGGGCCGTTGCAAGGTGGTGATCGATCTCGACCGGGGCGGGCTTCGGGAGTGCGGCGAAGGCCCAGAAGGTGGGCATGGCGGCACCGTCGGTGATCCAGCGGGCGAGGTCGGCGACCTGATCAGCGGGTAGTTTGCCCGCCGGTGGCATCTTCAAGCGCTCGTGCGTGCGGGCGACGGCCTGATAGAGCAGGCTGGCTTCGGGCTTGCCGGGGACGACCGCGGCGCTGGCCAGTTTGGCGATGGGATGGCAACCTTGGCAATTTTTAATGAAGAGCGGGCGGATGCGTTGTTCGAAGAATTCCAGTTGCTCGGGCGTTCCGCCAGCTAATGCGGCAGCGGGGAGGAGCGCGAAGAGGGCGACCGGAAGGCGCATCATCATCACCGAATACTATATCCTAATCGCAAGACTATCACCCCTGCGCGTGTTACCATCGAACGTGCTCGCCAGAGTTTTAGGTGTTATTCCGGCGCGCCTGGCTTCTACTCGGTTTCCAGGGAAACCACTCGTCCCTATAAACGGAAAGCCAATGCTGCAGCACGTTTTTGAACGGGCCTGCCTTTGCCGGACGCTGGATCAGGTGATTGTGGCGACCGACGATGGGCGAATTGCCGAAGTGGCGCGGGGATTTGGCGCGATTGTGCAGATGACGTCGGCCTCGCACCTGTCCGGCACAGATCGCGTGGCCGAAGTATCGGGCAACCATGAGCACGAGATTGTCGTGAATATTCAGGGTGATGAGCCGATGATCGATCCGGCGGCGATCGACTTGGCGGTGCAGGGGCTGAGAGAGCACCCGAAGGCGCTGATGTCGACGTTGAAGCGGCCGATCGACCGGCTGGACGAAATCACGAATCCGAATGTCGTTAAAGTTGTAACGGACGGGGAGGGGATGGCAATCTACTTTTCCCGAAGCCCCATCCCGTACAACCGGGGCGGCGCGGTGACCTACTACAAACATATTGGACTGTACGTTTATCAGCGCGAATTCCTGCTCGACTACTCCACCTTGCTGGTGGGGCCACTGGAGCAGGCCGAACGGCTGGAGCAGTTGCGCGCCCTCGAGAATGGTTTTGCCATTCACGTCTCAGAAACGCAGTACGAATCCCTCGGGGTGGATACCCCGGAAGACCTATCTCGTGTGCAGGCCCATTTGGGTTCGCCTTTTTAATTTGTTTCTTTGCTATGGCCAAATATATATTCGTGACGGGTGGAGTGGTGAGTTCGTTAGGCAAGGGGATCGCGGCTTCGTCGATCGGCTGCTTGCTTGAAAGTCGTGGGCTTCGTGTCACGCTGCAGAAGTTCGATCCGTATTTGAACGTGGACCCGGGAACGATGAGCCCGTTTCAGCACGGGGAAGTGTTTGTGACCGACGACGGGGCGGAGACCGACCTCGACCTGGGCCACTACGAGCGCTTTACCCATGCTCCGCTGACCCAGGCGAACAACCTGACGTCGGGCCGGATTTACGAGACGATTATCAGCCGCGAACGGCGGGGCGATTATCTGGGCCAGACGGTGCAGGTGATTCCGCATGTGACCAACGAGATCAAAGCCGGGATTGAACGCGTTTCGCACGACGTGGATGTCGTGATTGTCGAGATTGGCGGGACGGTGGGCGATATTGAGTCGTTGCCGTTTTTGGAGGCGATTCGCCAGGTTCGGCATGAGAAGGGTCGGGATAACACGATTTTTGTGCATGTGAGCCTGGTGCCGTGGATTGCGGCGGCGCATGAGCTGAAGACCAAGCCGACCCAACATAGCGTGAAAGAGTTGCGGGCGATTGGCGTACAGCCGGACATTCTGATTTGCCGCAGCGAGCGGCCGTTGAGCGCGGATTTGAAAGAGAAAATTGCGTTGTTCTGCGACGTGGAGCCGCGGGCAGTGATCAGCGCGGCGGACGCCAAGACGATTTACGAAGTGCCACTGACCTTTGCCGAGCAGGGCGTCGACGAGATTATTCTGCGCCAGTTCCGGATGGATTCCCCGGCGCGGGACCTATCCAAATGGACCGAGATGCTGGACCGGATGCACAACACCGTCGACGAGGTACATATCGGGCTGGTGGGCAAGTATGTCGAGTACGAGGACAGCTATAAAAGCCTGAAAGAGGCGCTGTTGCACGGTGGGTTGGCGGGTCGGTTGAAGGTAATCATCCACTGGATTGAGGCCGAGAATCTGCACTGGCCGGAGTGCGCGGAGACGCTGCGGCACTTTGATGGCATTCTCGTGCCGGGCGGGTTTGGCAAGCGCGGTGTGAACGGGATGTTGAACGCGATTCGGTATGCGCGGGAGCACAAGGTGCCGTACTTCGGGATCTGCCTGGGCATGCAGACGATGGTGATTGAGTTTGCGCGGAACGTATGTGGGATGCCGCAGGCGGATTCGACCGAGTTTGATCCGTCGACGCCGCATCGGGTGATTTTTAAGCTGCGGGAGTTGACCGGCGTGGACGAACTCGGCGGCACCATGCGGCTGGGGGCTTACCCGTGTCAGTTGGCCGAGGGGAGCTTTGCGCGGGAGGCCTATGGGGCGGAGTTAGTCAGCGAACGGCACCGGCACCGTTTTGAGTTCAACCGCGAATTCGAGAAAGTCTTAACCGAAGGCGGGTTGCAGTTGACCGGCCAGACGCCGGACGGGGTTTATGTCGAGATCTGCGAGATCAAGGACCATCCGTGGTACTTGGGTTGCCAGTTCCATCCGGAGTTGAAGTCGAAGCCGCTCGAACCGCATCCGCTGTTCACTTCGTTTGTGAGCGCTTCGTATGAGGAGCATTTGCGGCGGATTGGGCGAAGTGCGGAGTTGATGCATGCCCAATAGCCTGGAGCTGATCGCCGGTCCGTGTGTGATTGAAAGCGAAGAGCACCTGTTTTTTCTGGCGGAAAGCATTCAGGCCGTGGCGGGGGATTTCGTCTTCAAGGCGTCGTTTGACAAGGCGAACCGGTCGAGCGTGCACTCCTATCGGGGGCCGGGGTTGATCGAAGGATTGCGGATGCTGCAGCAGGTGAAGAACCGGGGCTTTCGGATCATGACCGACGTGCATGAGCCGAGCCAAGTGGCCTATGCCGCCGAGGTTTGCGACATCATTCAGATTCCCGCGTTCTTGTGCCGGCAGACCGATCTGCTGCTGGAAGCAGGTCGCTCCGGGCGCGTGGTGAATATCAAAAAAGGCCAGTTCGTTTCGCCCTGGGATATTCGTTTGGCGGCGGACAAAGTGGCCTCGACGGGGAACAATAACATCCTTTTGACCGAGCGGGGCACGTCGTTTGGGTATAACAATCTGGTCGTGGATATGCGGAGCTTGGTGATTTTACGAAGCTTCGGTTGGCCGGTGATTTTTGACGCGACGCATAGCGTGCAGTTGCCGGGCGCGGCCGGAACCGGCAGCGGTGGACAGCCTGAGTTTATTGAGCCGTTGGCGCGGGCGGCGGTAGCGATCGGCGTGGACGGGGTTTTCGTGGAAGTCCACGAAGCACCAGAACGGGCGCTGTCCGATGGGGCGAACGCGTTGCCGCTCGACCAGTTGGGCGGGTTCTGGAAGCGGTTGCAAGAGGTGGACGCGGTGACGCGGCGGCACCTAAGACCGCTAGACTAGAGCAGTTCGCGGATCATGATGTTGCGGAAGCGCTGCTTGCCGCCCGGGATCCAACGGTTCCCACCATGGACTTGGACGGCGATCATGCCGGACGACGAGCCGTGGTTGGCGGTATCGACGAAATTGGTGATTTGAATGCCATTCAGCCACACCTGAATGTGGGGGATGTCGCCTTCGATGCGGGCGCGGAGATGGTTCCAATCGTTGCGCCGATACCATTCGGACCAGTTGGGGACGAAGGTCTTGACGTCCTTCAGGCGCTCGCCGTAGACGCCGCCGATGGCCCCGCCGTCGAGGTAGTCGAGGAGGACTTGGTAGGCTTCGCCCTTCTCGTTGGCGCGGAGGAAGAGGCCGCCGTCGCAGCCGTAGGTGGGGTTGATTTCGAGGGTGATTTCGAAGTTCTTGTACTGCTTATCGGTAAGCACAATACCGCCGTGACCGGGACGGTCCTGGGCACCGGTGAGCGTGTCGCCTTCGACGCGCCAAGCCGCGGTTTGGCCGTGGTGGTTGACTTGGCTGATATGCCAGCCGGTGAGATCCTTGCCGTTGAAGATAGCTTTGAAGGCGGATGGGCCGGCGAGGAGTTCGAAACGGTGGGGGACGGGCTGGGCGAGTTGGCGCTGTTGGGCGATGATTTCGGCTTCAACCGAGTCCATCACCTCGAGGCTTTTCGAGAGATTGGTGAGCCCTTCTTTTTCTAAAGGGACTTGATAGGTGCGCCAGCGGGCTTGATGGAGCCCTGTGTGGCGAAGGGTGAGGGCATGGACCTGGGTGGCCTGCGCGGACATCGGCGTGGGCAAGGTGGCGAGGTTAACGCCAACGGCCCATTCGGCGGCCGACCGGGTGACGACTTCGCTGCCATCAATGCGGAGGGTGTGCGGACCGGCGGTAAGGCCGGACACTTTGAGCATCTGTTGGTTGAAACGTTCGATGAAATCCGAGGACTTGACCGCGAGGGCCATGACGGGATCGGAAGTATCGATCGGCGTGGGGAGGGCACGGTCTTTTTGCGTCCAGGTGACGCCATTGGCAAAGGCGAGGATTTCGGCGGCGGTGTTTTCGGTTTTGACGAACCGCCGCGTGGGCACGTCGATGGAGACGGTGCTGACGACGCTCGGGGCGTTCCAACCGGTGAGGAGGCCGCCGGCCATGATGAGATGTCCGGCGGCGCCGGGGTGGACGCGGTCCGGGATGATCTTCGTCGCCAGGGTCGAGTCGGTCGCCTTGGCTTTGGCGAGCATGGCGGTGACGGGGCGGTTGAGGTCGGCGAGGGTGAGCTTTTCAGATTGGGCGAGGGTCGTGAGGAAGTCGGAGTAGCGGAGGAGGACGGCGTTGTAGCCGCCGGGGAAGCGGGGTTCCTGGGTGACGTCGTCGTAGGGGGAGGGCTGGATGGCGGTGATGCGGGCGTTGGGGAGGTTGGTCTTGAGCTGCTTGATGATGTTGCGATAGCCGTTTGAGTAGATATCGAAAATCTGTTGATCGAACGCGCGAACGCGGCCGTCGTTCATGCCGAGCATGATGGTGACGACGGTGGGCTGATAGGGGAAGACGTCGCGATCGAGGCGTTGAGCGATGCCGCCGCCGACGCCGCCGGTGACGCGGTCGCCACCCCAGCCGGAATGGGTAAACGCAATTTTTCGATCCGGGAAACGGGTGAGGACGAAGGTTTCCGTGAAGGTGGTGTAGAGGCGCTGGTCGGTGATGGAGTCACCGAAGAAGACGACGCGATCGCCGTTCTTGAGATGGAAGTCTTGAGCGAGGAGGGGCCCGAGGAAGGAAGAGAGGAAGAGGAGGGAGGTGAGTAGAGAGCGCACTGCGCTATCTTATCTCACCTCCCTGCGGTGAGGAGGGTTAGCGGGAGACGGTGCGGGACCCGATGCCGGAGGCGACATAGCCGGGGGCGATTTCCTGGTAGTAGAAGTTGTTGCCGCCACCAACCACAAAGATGTTCAGTTCATAGTCGACGCCGTCGATCTTATACCCGGCCGCAGCGTAGCAAATATCGGCCAACGCGTAGACGCCGCCGGTGAAGGACTTGCGCTCTGCGGTTCCCGCCCCGACGAAGCTATAGGTTCCGGTCATCCCGCCGCTTCCATTGAAGTTGAGGATGCCAATTTCGGCGAAGGAACGACCCCTGCCGTCGACCGCAATCGTGCCGTTGCCCTGATAGCCGTACACGCCGCTCAGCGAAGAGTTGCTGCAGGACCCCTGGTTGTCAATTTTGGCACCGTTGCCGGAGAGGGTTGCGTCGCCAGCGCGAATGACGAGAGCGAAGGAGTTGCCGCTATCGGTCACGACGAGATCAAAATCGGTAGCGCCAGCCCCGGTGCCGGTCTTGCCAACGGCGGTGCAGTCCGCGAGAACCTGGATCACACCGGTGTACTCACTCACTTCCGCCTTGCCGCCGGTTGTGCTGATCGCGACGCCGGTGTACCCACCCGTGCCGTTGAAAGAGATCCGCCCAATCTGAGAGGCGGTCACGAGCCGATTATCGGCGTTGGTGATGGTGCCGTCAATGGTGTAGCCGTATGCGCCAACGAGCGAGGTGGCAGAGCATTGGGCGAAGCAACCGGCGGAGAAGAGTGCGTATGTGAATGAGAGTTTCCCAAGTAGCATATCTGGATGATATCCTGAATATCCTAAAATTCTTTACCCGATTTGTAAATTTTAAGGATTAGGTCAACCACTTTTCTACCCTCTTCGGCGGGGGATACAAAGGGTCGATTCTCGGTGATCGCTTGGAGAAAGTCCCGGACTTGGAGCCGGTGGTAGTGAGCGATGGGGTCGGCGGGGGCGGCATACGTGGGAGCGGATTCGCCCGGAATGGTCCAAAGATCATTGTAGGCAGGCTCAAGGATAGACCCGGTCATGCCGGCGATGAAGGTAGCTCCGCCGTCGGTTTGGGCGCCGACCGAGTAACCGTTCGATCCGTGAATGTGGATCTTCGTGTGGATGCCCGGGTTCTGCGACAAGCTGCAAACGATGTTGCCGAGGCCGCCGTTCGTGAAACGGATATTGGCGATGGCGGTATCTTCGACCTCGATGTAAGGATGGTTGAGATTGCTGGCGATGCCGGAGACGGAGAGGATCGGGCCCATCAGCCACTGCAGAATGTCGAGGTGGTGGGGCGCCTGATTAATCAGGACGCCGCCGCCTTCGGTTGACCATTTACCGCGCCAGGGGTCCGAGCGGTAGTACGCCTCATCGCGCCAGGAGAACATGGCGACCGTGCCGAGAATCGGCGTGCCGATCTTGCCCTGGTCGATGGCGGCCTTCATGGCGAGGACCGGTTCAAAAAAACGCCGCTGGCTGACGACGCCGAGGCGGGCTCCGGAGCGGGCGGCGGCTTCGAGCATGCGGTCGCAATCTTCGACCGTGGCCGCAAGCGGCTTTTCGACGAGAACGTGGATGCCGCGTTCCAGGGCGGCCACCGCGGGTGCGGCGTGGAGCGGATGCGGCGTGCAGACGACGACCGCTTCCACGCCGGCGGCGAGCATCGTCGGGACGTCGGTGAAGGCGGTGGCCCCATATTGGGCGGCGAAGGCCGCGGCGCGGGCGCCGTCGTTATCGCAGACGGCGGTGAACTGGCTGAGCGCGGAAAGGGCCGCGGCGTGAAGATGGCCGACCTTGCCGCAGCCGATAAGGGCGGTTTTCATTACGGGCGCTCCGGGAAGTATTGGGCGCTCATGCGGCGCAAGAACGCCAGCGAGGCGACCATCTCGTCCATCCCGTTCATCCCATCTTCCAGGCTGATCCAGCCCGAATATCGATGCGCGGCGAGGATGCGGAAGATTTCGTGATAGTCGTTCAGACCTTCGCCGGTGACGCCGTGGCGGAGCGACGGGGAGTAGCCCAGGGTGCCGTCGGATTGGCGGAGATCTTCGAGCGAGGCGCCGGGGACGAGGTAGCGGTCCGAGGCGTGCATCGAGACCACGCGGGGGGCGACGAGTTCCAGGAGTTCGATCGGGTCATCGCCGGCGACGAGGGCGTTGGAGGGATCGTATTGCACCCCGAAGTTCTGTGTGTCGGGAATCAGGTCGAGGAGCTCTAGAAAGACGTCTTTCTTTTGGGCGAATTCTGGGTACCGCCAAAAGCCGTCTTTATAGTGGTTTTCCAGGCCGAGGACGATATCGTATTCGCGGGCGACGGGCAGCAGCGCTTCGATGCATTCGACGACGCAGTGCAAGCCGTGCTCGCGGGTGACTTCGGGGTAGCGCTGGCCGCTTAGAACGCGGCAGACCGCGCCGGGTCCGCCGAGGCGGCGGGTGACGGCGATCAGGGCGGCGTGGTGGTCAACGGCGCGGCGTCGGGCGGAAGGATCCGGATTCGTGAAGTCCGGCGAACAGCAGAGCATCGGCATAGAGAAGCCGGCCGACGAGATCGCTTCGCCGACCGAGTCGAGGTAGGCGGGTTCGAGGGAGGTGAAGAAGCCCTCGTACATTTCGAGGCCGTCGGCGTCGAGGGGGCGGGCCATCGTGATCCAGTCGAAGACGGACATGGAGCGGTCGCCGGCAATGGCATCGAGATAGCACTTGGGGAAGGCGGAGAGGCGAATAGGCATGTTGCTACAATTGGGTTAGATTATGCGACTTTTGCTGCTGGTTTTGGGTTTGGCCGCGATGGCAATGGGCCAGGACGATGATATCGTGTGGCTGGACAATTATGCCGAGGCGGTGAAAACGGCGAAGGCGACAGGCAAGCCGATCTTCCTGGAATTCCGCTGCGAGCCTTGAACGAACGGTAGGGTTTTTGACGCACAGGTTGTGCTGTCACCGAAAGATTCACCGTTGGGCAAGCTGTTGCGGCAGTACGTGTGCGTCCGCATCACGCGCATGGACGCGATCGATATCGGACTGTTTGAGCACGATCGAAACAACACGCTCTACTTCTATTTGCTGAACGCCGACGAGCAGATCTACATGCGCTACGGAGGCCGGGATGCGACCTCGCCGGACGCGTATTTGAACCTGGAAAGTTTGACGCTGGCCGCGGCAAAGGGGCTGGAGTTGCACGCGAAGCGGCCGCCCGTCACGGCCCGGCCGAAGCCGGACTTCCCCAAGAATTACTCGCTGCTCGTCGAACGGACTTTTGCGCGCAACCAGTGCGTCGAGTGCCATCTGATCGGAGACTACCAGAATCTGCATCGGCAACAGGACGGGACGTTGGACAAGATCCAGCACCTGTTCCGCTCGCCGGATTTGAAGACGATCGGCGTTAACCTTGATGTGCCAAAGGGCTTGGTGGTGAAGGAAACGACCGGGCCGGCGGCGGATGCGGGCATGAAGCCGGGGGATCGCATTGCTCAGTGGGAGGGCAAGACGGTGTGGACGTTTGCGGACGTGCAGCATCGCTACAACGAGACGCCGCGGACGGCGATGCAGGCGAAGTTGACGGTGGAGCGCGGCGGGGCGATGGTCCCGTTGACGATTGCTCTGCCGGTGCGGTGGTGGCTGACGGATACGAAGTTTCGGCAGTCGAGCGTGGAGCCGCGCTTTTTCTTCGATGACCGGCCCTTGACGGCGGAGGAAAGAAAGGCGATGGGGTTGCCGGCGGAGGGGTTTGCGAGCATGGTGAAGTATGTGTCGAGCACCGCGAAGACGATGGAGCTGCACGGGTTGGAAGTGGGGGACGTGATTACGGCCGTGGACGGAAAGCGCGTGGATAGCCATGCGCATACGGCGACGCTGTATCTGATATTGCGGAAGGCTCCGGGGGATGGGGCGACGCTGGAAGTGATGCGGGGCGGGAAGAAGATCGAGATGACGTTGAAGACGATGCAGATGAGTTTTCGGAAATGAAGATACTGGGATTGTTATTGATGGCGGCGGGCTGGGGAGCACCGGTGGAGGTGCGGGTGGATGACGAGGTTTGCGCGACTTACGAGGCGAAGTTGGCGGGGGAAGAACTCGTGGTGCGGGTGAAGCTCGGCAAGGGCTGGCACACGTTTGCGATGGATAACGCGTTGCGGGCGGCGGAGGCATTGAAGGGTAAGAAGGCGTTGGGGATGGACCAGCCGACTAAAGTTACGGTGGGGGATGGGCTGACCCTGGCGGGGCCGTGGAAACAGACGGCACCCACCGATTTCTCGAAGCCGGAGTTGCGGATCTTTACTTGGGGCTATGAGGGGGAGGCGGTGTTCGTGGTGCCGGTGAAGCGAGTGGGGGAAGTGGGGAAGATCGGGGTGAAGGCGCAGGCTTGTACGGCGTCGATTTGTAAGAATATCGACGTTAAGGTGGACGTCGGGACGGCCGGGGAGAAGGTGGAGGGTGCGGGGCTAGAGGTCGTGAGGACAAACTAGCGAGTTGATGGATACGATCCGACTCACGGCGAGGCTCCTCCTCGGTCTGGCCTTGGTTGGAACGGTCGTGGATCTACCTCCGCCGGAACCGGTGGAGGT
Organism: Acidobacteriota bacterium; assembly: GCA_026394015.1. Classification (GTDB taxonomy): domain Bacteria; phylum Acidobacteriota; class Terriglobia; order Bryobacterales; family Bryobacteraceae. The sequence goes on along the minus strand of JAPKZA010000461.1, from coordinate 7,220 downwards.
GCGGATGATGGATCGGGAGCCTCCTTTCCCGTGGCCCGAAAGCGAAGTCAGTGCCGTCACCCTACTACTCGTCCGTCAGGATGTGAAAGACCTACTCGACGCGCTTTATCCCGACCCGCCCGCGGTTCCAGACTTGATGGGTACCGAGCGAATCTCCCAATTCGATGAGTTTCGCTTCGCGCAGCTGAGTAAAGGGAAGATGCATTTGGTGGTTTCCATTGATCGGACGGGGAGACCAGCCAATGACGAGATTCTGGCGATTCACTGCCAAGGTCGGCGATGCGAAACCACCACTACGATCTCGATTGGCCATAACGATTTGAACGAGCAACTCTTCGATAGTGATCAGGATGGCTTGATGGAGTTAGTCGCGACGGATGCGGGGTTCTACCGCCCTTACGGCTCCGGCCCTGTAATCCCCATCAATACCTTCCGCCGCGAGATCCTCGTCGGCGGTAAGTTCGTTGATGTGAGTGCCAAGTCGTTAGCGGCCTGGGAAAAGTATGTCGAGCCGTTGATCAAGAAGCAGTTTAACGGTTTCGGGGAAGGCTTGGCTGGGATCCCGCCGCCGCCGGGTCGTGATCGGCAGGAAGCAAAAGCGATGGCCGCTTGCGCCGAACTTTACGTCCGGGCCGAGACGGCGCGACGTGTATACGGCAAGCGGGAAGCCGCGGTGGCGGAGACCGCGGCCTGTCTAAACTCACCTTTCAAGGAGATTCGCGACTTAGGAGAGCAGATCCTTTCGACCGTTCGGTAACGCGCCTTACCAGACCAACCGCGCTCCAAGCTGCACCCGCCGCCCAGGATCTGCCGAGGAGATCACCCCAAAGCCAGGTCCACCCAGCGTCGAGCCCGGATTACCCAGATTCGGGTGGTTCATCAGGTTAAAGAACTCGCCGCGGAGCTGAAACTTGCGCCGTTCGCCCATCGGGAAATTCTTCAGCAGCGAGATGTCCAGGTTCACCTTTCCAGCCGAGCGAACAATGCCAACTCCGCCCGTGCCATTGCGGAACGCCGCCGGCTGGGCAAACGCCGCCGTGTTGAACCATCGGCCCGGCGTCCGCTGGTCGCCCGGCAGATCGGGCACCCCCACGACATCTGCCCGCAGCGCTCCCGCCGAAAAGTTATTGCGTGTGTCCACCTGCGTCGTCACCGTGAACGGCGCTCCCGCTTGCATCAGCGCGTTCACCCCCAGGTTCCAATCGCCCACCACCCAGCGCAGCGGCGAATTGCCCTTCAGAAACCGTCGGCCCTGGCCGAACGGGATCTCGTACACGCTCGCGAAAGTCAGCCGATGTGGCACGTCGTTGCCGCTGTAGCCATAGTCAAGCCGCCGGTTATAGAAATCCGAATACGGCCCGGCGTCGTTGCCGACCTGGCTGCCGCCCTCGCTCGTGTTGTTCAGGAACTTCGACCACGTGTACGTCCCCAGGAAGTTGAACCCACTCGCAAATCGCTTCTCAAATCGCGTCGAAAGTGCGTGGTAGCTTGAATCGCCCAAGCTCGGCAGCAGCAGCGTAACGCCGCTGAACTGGGGGAACGGCCGCGAAGCCTGGTTCGTGCGGCCGGCCGCGGCCTGTTCGAGCGGGATCTGATTCAACGTCAGATTCGAGCTCGGCAGCTTATGTGAGATGTTGCTCAGGTAGGTCGCTTCGAGCAAGATTCCGCCCGTGAGCACGTGCTGGATGCCGAAGTTGAACTGATGCGAATAACCAGTTCGGCGGGTCGGTTCAAAGTAAGTCACCGCCGTGTTCGGAGCCTGCCCGACGCGAACGGAGCCGAAGCTATCGTTCAGCACCGGCGCCGTCGCACTCAACGTGCCCGGCCCCTGACTCAGCACGAACGGATGCGTAATGCCCTGGTCGGGCGAGACGAGCGAAGCCTGCTTCTCGAAGCCGAGGCTGGCGCTGGCCGGGGCACCGGCGTCGAACGGGTGCGCGAAATAAGCGCCGTAGCCGCCCCGGATGACCGTGGCATCGCGGCCCAGAACCTTGTACGCAAAGCCGGCCCGAGGGCCGAAGTTGTTTTTGTCGGTGGAATACGGCGAGGTCGGGAAACCATTGACACCCATGAATTTCACGACGCCGGGGGTGCCGCTGACGGGGTTAATCTGCGTCGGATCAAAGCCGTTCATGCGGTTGTTGACGTCGATGATCGGGGTATCGGTCTCCCAACGGACGCCGAAGTTGAAGGTGAGGTCACGGCTGATCTTCCAATCGTCCTGCACGAACCAGGAGAGGTAGGTGCTACGGCGGTCGAGGACCTCCGTCTCACGGACCGTGTAGTTCGTCATCAGGCCGAGCAGCATGGACGCGTAGCCATTGCCGGAAGCCGCGGTGCCCGGTTGACCGGTCGAAAGAGGACCAAACGTGAAGGCCCCGGACGCGCTCGGCCGGTTCGTTTCGTAGTTCATGCTCAGCCGATACTCGAAGCCGAATTTCAGGTTGTGGCGATTGCGCACGACCGAGAAATTATCGATGATCTGGTGTTGTTGAATCGGGAACTGGCGGCGTTCCTGGGCCGCGTTGCCGAGGGCTGTGTAGCCGGTGGCGTTGAGCGTCGGAAAGGCACCGGCCGGCAGATTCGCGATGCCGATCTTCTTGCCCCAATCTTCGCCCAGCCCCTTCGATTGCGCCCAATTGATTCGATTGCCGTAGGTGTAACGGGCTTCGTTCAGAATGGTCGGGGTGATGATTTTGTTGTAAGAGAGGTAGGTGTAGTTCTGATGGCGCTCGGTGTCCGAAATGGTTTCCGCCGCGGCGATCGGGAAGACGCTGGTGTTGAAATTATTGTCGGAGTTGTACAGATAACGGAAGGTGAGCTTATCGTTAGTCGTGATGTTGTGGTCGACCTTGGCCGTGTAGTTGTTGCGGGGGAACTGGGTGACGTAGTTGGCACGGAAATTGTTCGCGCGGCTCGCGTTGTCAGGCGGACGATTGGGGGCGGGGTAGTAGCTGGCTAGGGCGAGAGCCGCGGCGTCAATCCGGCTGCGGGGAATGACGTTGCCGGGGAACTGGCTGCGGCGATTGGCCCCGTTGACGATGGCCGTCGTGGCAGGGTCGAAGATGGGGTTCGAATTGGTGCTGAAGTCGCCGATGCGCTGGCCGACGTTCGGGACTGTGAGGGTCCGGGCGAAGCCTTCGTTGCGCCGACTTCCTTCATACGCAAAGAAGAAAAACGTTTTGTCCTTGCCGTTATACAGCTTCGGAATCGCGATCGGCCCGCCGACCGTGCCCCCGAAGACGTTGTAGCGAAGTGGCGCCCGAACCTTAACCCCGGCGGCATTGACGGGGGCAAAGTAGTTGGCGGCATCGAGCTTTTCGTTGCGGAAGTATTCGAACAGGGTGCCCTGCAGTTTATTGGTGCCGGATTTGGTTGTCGCGATGATGACCCCGCCGGCGCTGCCGCCGTATTCGGCCGAGTAAGAGTTGGCGAGGATTTTGACCTCGGCGACGGTCTCCACCGGCGGATCGAGATCGACCTGCCCAATGCCGAGTCGCATGTTCTGGGCGGTTCCGCCGTCGATGAAGAAGTTCTGCGATTGGGTACGGCCGCCCGCCAGGGAGAAATTGGGCTTGCCGCCGGAGTCGTAGTTGACGAAGACGGCCGCACCGGTCAGGCCGACGATGTTCATGCTGCGGCGATCGCCAATCGGCATGTCTTCAATCGTTTTGGATTCGACGAGTTGGCTGACGTCCGACGACCGGGTATCGATCGAAGAGGCGGAAGTTGAGACGTTTATCGACTCCGTGACCGCGCCGATCTCCAGCGTCAGATTGAGTTCGAGACTCTGGCCGGTAGAGAGAGTGAGATTGGTACGAACCAGCTTTTTGAAGCCCGGCTTTTCTACGGTGAGGGTGTAGGCACCAATGGGCAGCGCGCGGAGGGCGTAAAGGCCGGAGTCGTTCGTGGTAACGGTAGTGGTGGAACCGTTGGCGAGACCGCGGGCGGTGACTTGGGCACCGACGATGATCGCACCTTGCGAGTCAGCGACGAGGCCGGAGATATTGGCTTGTGAAGATTGGGCGACGGCCAGACGGGCCACGGCCACGACGAGGGCCACTGAAGCGAGTTTCATGTGGCCCAATGCTATCAAAATCCGGGCTAGGAGTAGATGCCGGGAGCCTCGTGGCCGAGCGCTGTGACGTATTCGATGTAGGTGCCGGGATAGACGCGGGGCACGCGTTCGGTGCCCGATTCGCCGCCGAGTTCCAGCACCCGCGTGCCTAGGCCGCGGAGGAACGTCCGGTCGTGCGAGACGAAGATCATCGTGCCTTCGAAGTCCTTCAGCGCCTCGACGAGCATCTCCTTCGTCGCCAAGTCCAGATGGTTCGTCGGCTCATCCAGAACCAGGAAATTCGGCGGATTAAAGAGCATGCGGGCCATGGCGAGGCGAGACTTTTCGCCGCCCGATAGCGCCCGGATACGCTTATCGACATCATCGCCGGAGAACTGAAATGCCCCCGCGAGGCTCCGCAGCGAACCAATGCTGTCCATCGGGAAATCATTCTGCAACTGCTCGAAGATGGTGAGTTCGGGGTTGAGAATATCGAGCGACTGCTGCGCGAAGTAGCCCATGTTGAGGCTGGCGCCCAGGCGCACGGTGCCGGAGTCGGGGTCGCTCGCGCCCGCGATCATTTTCAACAGCGTCGTTTTGCCGGCGCCATTGCGGCCCATGACGGCCCAGCGTTCGCCGCGGCGAATCGTCAGGCTGAGCCCGTCGTAGATCACCCGCGGGCCATAAGCTTTGTGGAGGTCTTCAATGACGGCCACCTGGTCCCCGGAGCGAGTCGGGGCCCGGAATTCGAACCGAACGACTTGCCGCTTCTTCGGCAGTTCGATTTTGTCGATCTTGTCGAGCGCCTTGATGCGGCTCTGCACTTGGGCGGCCTTGGCGGCGTGCGTCTTGAACCGCTCAATGAACCGCTGCTCTTTCGCCAGCATGGCCTGTTGGCGGCCAAAGGCGGCTTGCTGATTCGTCTCGCGGATCGCCCGTTCCTTTTCGTAGAAGTCGTAGTTGCCGGAGTAGGTGATGATTTCGCCGGAGTCGATTTCGGCGATCTTCGTCACCAAGCGGTTCATGAACTCGCGGTCGTGCGAGGTCATCAACAGCGAGCCCTGGTAAGCGCGAAGGAACGATTCGAGCCAGATGATCGATTCCAGATCGAGATGGTTCGTCGGTTCGTCCATCAGCAGAACGTCGGGGCGACCGAGCAGCACGCGGGCCAGCGCGACGCGCATCTTCCAACCGCCGGAGAGTGCGCCGACGTCCCCATCAATCTGATCGTCCTTGAAGCTCAGGCCGTGCAGTACCTCGCGAGCCTGGGCTTCGAGCGTATAGCCGTTCAGGTGCTCGTACTCTTCCTGCACCTCGCCGAAGCGCTCCAGGATCTTGTCCATCTCGTCAAAGCGAGCGGGGTCTTCGAGCGCCTGTTGCAAGGCTTCGAGCTCATGATGGAGGTCGCCGACACGACCCGAACCGGCAATGGCTTCATCAAGAACGGAGCGCCCCTTCATCTCGTCGACGTCCTGGCGGAAGTAGCCGATCGTGAGCTTCTTGGGGACGGTGACGTCGCCTTCGTCCGGCGCTTCCTCATTGACGATCATGCGGAACAGGGTGGTCTTGCCGGCGCCATTGGGGCCGACGAGTCCTACCTTGTCGCCCGGATTGAGCTGGAAATTGGCGTCGACAAAGATTAACTGCTTGCCGTACTGTTTGTTGAGGTTGGAAAACGCGATCATCCGAACTTCCAAGCTAGCAGAATTAGGGGGCCAGGCGGCTGAGAAGTTCGCGCGCTTGCGTGTTTCCGGGGTGAAATCGGAGCAAACGGAGCAGCGTAGTTCGGGCTGCGGCGACGTCGCCGCGCTGCGATTGGGCCAGCGCGAGATTCAGGCCGGGGCCCGGCAGGCCGGGGTAGCGGGCGAAAACGTCCTGCCAGCGGGCGAGCGCGGCGGCGGCCTGGCCATTCTGGAACTCGTAGATGGCGAGGTTGGCGGCCGCGGTGGGTTCGCTTGGGTTCAGTTTCAGAGCGCGGCGATAGAGCGCCGCGGCTTCGGGCCCGCGTTTGGCGCGGTCGTAGAGTTGGCCGAGTTGGGTCAGGACCGCGGCGTCCTTGGGTTCGATCTTCTCGAGTGCCGCGATGGTGGGGCGGGCGAGAGCGAGTTCGCGGGCAGGCGCGGGGCCGGGCCAGAATAGCCGGAAGGGCTTAGTCCGCGGCTTGGCCCCAATGCGGTGATTCGTAAAGGCGACGTGGGCATCGGCGCTTTCGGTTTTCGGCATGTGGCACGTGGCGCACTGCGGGCCGCGGCCGCATTTATCCGGCGTGTGGCAGGTTTGGCAGGCGTTAGTCTTCAGGCCGCCGTGCGGATCGTGGCAGGTGACGCACCATAGCGTGTCGCCGGCACCTTGCTTGCAGGCGCTCTCCGAAAGCTGCTCGACGTGATCGGTCGCGTTGTTCTTTGACGACTCGACGAAGATGGAGACGAAGTCCCCGAGGCGGTCACCCGGGCGGTAGTCGTAGGGGTTCTTGCCAGCGCGGGTGACCTTGGCGGCACCGGTGAGGTGGCACTGTTCGCAGACGTTGTCGCGGCGTTCGGGCGTTAGTTTTGCCGGGTTGACGGCGTGCGCCTCGGCCGGGCCGTGGCACCGCTCGCAGCCGATGCCAGGTTCGGTGAAGGGGGGATTCGGGTACTGATTCTGGGTTCCTTTTACGAGTCGGACGCCGGTCGCATGGCACTGTAGACACGGCTCTTCCACCGGGCGATACGTTTGGGCATCCGGAAACCCGGGAGAGAGTCCGAACGAGTTGGTCTTGGCGAAAAACGACCGAGGCGTCTGGATGAGAAAGCCGTCAATAAATGCTATATAGCTTTTGCCGATCGAGCCGGATCCGAGCGAGTCGGCCGTGCTGGCGCGGGCCATGCCCGTGCGGGCGTAGCGCTCGACGATCTCACCGTGACAGGGTCCACAAACAGCACTGCCCGGGTCCGCGAAGACCCGGGCAGCGATGAGGAGGAGAAACAGCCTACGCACTTAGAACGTAAAGCGAAGGGCGATTTCGATGTTGCGCGGTCCGAGCTGTTGGCCAGTGTACTGGCCGAAGAACGGATTGGTTATGTTGGTGATCAGGCCACCGATGCCGGCCCAGTTGAACGCGTTCAAGAACGTTCCGCGCAATTGAATATTGCGCTTTTCGTCGAACTTGAAAAACTTTTGAACA
>JAPKZA010000073.1 GCA_026394015.1 Acidobacteriota bacterium | reverse complement strand
CCCAACTGCGGCTGAACGTCACAGTGCCCCGCATCTGCCGCAGTTGAGCGTAAGCGTGCCCCGCCGCCAACACCGCAAGGCCGCTCAACACCGTTTGCGTGACGTTGCCCCCGCTCGCATTCTGCGCCCGCCGCAGTAGGTCCTCCGGAACGGCAACCGTAATCTTCCGCGCCATTCCCATATCCTGACGAATACCATACTCCATTCCCTCAGGGATCACAGACTTACGCCTCCGTCTCCTCCCATGCCCTCCCTAACCAAGTCGTCAGTGGAGCCGCGATCTGGTCTTCATGTTCTACCAAAATTGTATGGGCGAACTTACTCTTCGATACTGGCCGCACCGTCTTCACCCACGGATGCTCCAGCCGCTCCGGCAAAAAGATTTCTCGTCTTGACGAAAAAGTAGCACACCGACCGGGCAAACATCACCGCTTTGGCCGAGGCATACACCCGCTGCGGCCCCAACTCCAGCGCCGTCTCCCGCAACTTCCGCCAAACATCCAATAGATCACCTTCCAGGTGCCCCACCACCTCCGCCTCGGTCGCCTCCCGGCAGAAGTGCTCCTCGCTACTCCGGGAAAGCCACCGTTTACAATGCGGACATCGAATCGGAATCAAACTCTCTTTCGCCATCCTAACCTCCCGCCAACTCCCGAGCCAACTCCACCACCCCCATCGCCTCCACCTCCGGCGTCATCCAGTACCGGTCATTACTCCCGCTCACCGCCAATCGCCGCGCCGGCTGCACGTCCTCGCACGCCAGATGGAAACCCTTCTGCGGCCGAACCGACAGCCCCCGCTTGATGTCAATCGCCCATAGCCCCCGCCCCGGAATCTCCAGCAGCAAATCGATCTCCGCCCCGGCCGACGTCCGGTAGTAACTAGCCGTCGTCCCCTCCGGTGCCACCGCCAGTAAGTTCTCCACGACAAACCCCTCCCAGCTCAAGCCCACCACCGGGTGCCCCGCCAGCGTCTCGAAGTCCCCGAGACCCAGCAGGGTATGGACAATTCCCGAGTCCCGGACGTATGCCTTCGGAGCCTTCACGATGCGCTTGCCAGCGTTGCTATGAAACGGTTGCAGCCGCCGAACCAGCAGCAAATCCGCCAGCAGATCCACATAACGCGTCACCGTCTGGGCGCTGATGAGTAGGGCCGAACCCATCTTCGAAGCGTTCAGAAGTCCACCTTGGTTGTGTGCCAGCATCGTCCATAGCCTCCCAAGTGTCTCTGCCGGAATTCGTGGACCCAATTGGGGAATCTCCCGCTCCAAGTAAGACCGGATGAAGTCCCGCCTCCACGCCGCGCTCCCGGTGTTACTGCCTGCCAAGTAGCTGTCCGGGAACCCTCCCCGAACCCACAAGGTCATCAACTCCCCCACCTCCAAGACGTCCAGTGGGCCCAGATCCACCAGCGCGATCCGCCCCGCCAAGCTCTCCCCCGACTGCCGCAACAAGTCCATCGAAGCCGACCCGAGCAATAGGAATCGTCCCGCGCGCTTTCCCCGCCGCCGCCCCTCGTCGATCAGTCCGCGCAAGGTCTGAAACAACTGCGGCGCACGATGGATTTCATCCAGCACCACCAAGCGTTCCTCGAACTGGCGCAGAAACAGCGCTGGCTCGGTCAACTTGCGCCGGTCCTCGCTGGACTCCAAATCCAGATACACCGAATTCATCTCACTCGGCAACGCAAACGCCATCGTCGTCTTTCCCACCTGGCGAGGTCCGATCAATGCCACCGCCGCTTGCCGGGACAACGCGTGTTCTAACTCCGATAGCTTCCGCCTGGCAATCATCCTTGCAGTTTATCCACGCCGTGGATGATTTGCAAGGTTCGTGCCGCCTTAACCCATTCATCCCCAATAGCATCGCCAACCCCTCCAGCGGAGTCCCCGCCTCCCCTCCTCGTCGGCTTCCGCGTCGCCAAAACGGATCGTGCAGCCGCCCACGTTGAAACTCGACCCCAACGGCAGGGTTAAACTCACCACCTGCCGTACCGTTCCAGCGTCTCCACATCCTTCGCCCACCGCAAACCCGTCCGCGCCACCCGTTGTGGAATCGGCCGACATGCCCCCAAAAAACATCCACGGGTGACCGGCGGGGACGCTCTACTCTTCGCTTGTCAGCGTGGATCCCGCGTCCAGACACGCGAGGATGTTCGTCAAGACATTTTCGTGCGGTCTTGAGAGTGCGAGAACGGGCTCCCTCTCTCCCGCCGGTATGGCGACCAACTTGTGAGTGGCGACCATTCGGCGAGGGGGTTCATCACCCATAGCCCTGCCCCGTCCGCCGCAAGCGCCGGCGGCTTCCTTCAAACCTCGCTATCCGAAATGACCCGGCGGTCCGGATTTCGCCGCTCCCGACCGCTGCGGCGACGGGTCAGGACAGCCGTGCGCGGCGGCCTTCTAGGTCGGTAACTGAGAAGTATCCTATCGTGGTGGGATACTTCCATGCCCCGTGGAAACCCCTCACCGAAGCTGGCGATCACTGTCGATCCGGACGTTCATAAGAGCATCCTGGCCGCCGAAGAGGGTGTGAGTTTGTCGGCTTGGATGACGGAGGCAGCGCGGGACGCTCTAAAAGTTCGGACCGGTCTGGCCGCGGTGGCGGAGTGGGAGAACGAGCATGGAGCTTTCACAAAAGAGGAGCTAGACGAGGCCCGCCGTAGCGTACGGGCGCAAATGCGAACCTCGCGAAAGGTCCGGCGCCCGGCATGAGCCGGTTCGTCTACGACGCTGGCGTACTCGTGGCAGCCGACCGTGGCGACCGGCGTGTTTGGTTAGCGCACACGGCGCGGCTGATGGAACGTAACCTTCCCCTGGTGCCCGCGCCCGTGGTGGCTCAAGTCAGCCGTTCTTCGCGGCAGGCGCAACTCCGGCGGTTTCTGGCGGGGTGTCACATCGCGCCGCTCGAGGAGCGCGACGCCTACGTGGCCGGGCATCTGCTTGGCAAGAGCAGGACGGCCGATGTAGTGGACGCTTCCGTAGTGGCCATCGCGCTTCGGTATCAGGCGGTCATCATCACGGGTGACGTGAAGGACTTGGAACGGTTGGCAGCCGTTGCCGACGAGGGAGTGGACGTAGTAGCACTCTAAGGACGCCGGATATCCGGCCAGTCTCCGCCCGCTCCGGTTATGGGCGATCGGTTATGGGCGACTCGAGGTGATCGCAACGCCGGGCACCTCGCCAACGTAAACTGCAAGCCATCCCGTGGGTGCCAGGCTGCTTTCGCCTTCGGGCTGAAGGAATCGGGGTTCCTTTCTCTCACCTCGGAGTGTGGCTCGATGTCGTTGATTTCAACTGAGGGAAATCGGGCCAAATCATGGTCCCGAATTTCAGTTGTAATCACGCTCGCGGGATGTCGCGGTGTCGTTTGGGAGGCTCAAAGGCTAGCCAGCCTTCCGATCCGTCCGTCCGGCGATTCGTTGCGCCACCGCGACCGCGCGGGCCTGCGTGTGACGACCGGGCTGTCCGGCCTGTACCGCAAGCTCGGACGTGTAGCTCCGAATGGCTGACTGTAGCTCCTGACGACGAACCTCGGTGCGCACCGCTTCCTCAAGAAGTTCGGATACGGGGAGCCCGCGCTCTTTCACGATTTCGTAGAGATCTGCTGGCAGGTAAACCTGCATGCGCGGCATACGCCCAGGATACTGACATGCGTTCACCCTTGTCGCGAAGGGAATCGCGAAACAGACCCCGGCGGGCAGGTGTATTGGCACCTTAACCGTTTTCGACCGATTTGAAGGAGAAGCAGTTGACCCCGGACAATTTTACGGGGGTGACAACTGCGGGGACCGGTGTCCTGCAAGAGCGTGTCGTACATTTCCTCCGTCATCTTCACCTTTTCGAGCATTGCCTATTTATATCCAAACTGCCAACCGTACATACGTGTCGACCAACCGTCATGACACACCAGAATGATGATGCTGCGGCGGCGTGGTTAGGCCCCGAATTCCTATCTGAAACTTCAAAGCGGGTTGTTGAGTAGCTTCTATGCCTTCAACGATCATTACCCCCCTCGGGGAAATCTAGCGGCATCTCAATGCATTTTCGTTTACCTTCAAACGCGCCGCGATTACAAAATGCGAATCCGGTCGAAGAGTATGGCTAGCGGTAGGCCTGAGAACGGTGTCGGACCCGAAGGATCTCGATTGAGAGTGGTGCCAGCCGGAGAAAGAGTACGCGGTAGTCGCCGACGCGAAGCCGGAATTCGGCCCGGGGCGGTTGGAGTTTAATGATGTCGCCGCTGCCGGTACCCAGATAGTGGTCGATGGCGGCGAGAATCCGCATCGCCGTCTCTCTGTCGATGGCGCGAAGTTCCGCCTGCGCAGTGGGTGACCAGTTGACTACCTTCTTATCCGGCACTAGCGGACGATGCCGTACTCTCGGAGCATGTCCTCGTGCGCGATCCCTTCGCCCCGCTGGATCGCGGCATGAGCCTCGTCCAATTCTGCCGCCTCGGAGGCTGCGATCGGTTCGCGGTCAAACGGCGCGGCGGCCAGAGAACGGGATATCGGATCGGTAAGAACTTCCAGGAGATGGGCCACCGCGGCAAGTTGGCTTGTGTCGAGTTGGTCGAGCATCTGATGAACGTGTTCTTTCATATCTCTTATCTCCTATCGCGTCGGCACCTTGATGCCACTCAGTCTACGGAGCCGCAGGTGAAATCAGTCATGGAACAGGG
>JAPKZA010000328.1 GCA_026394015.1 Acidobacteriota bacterium | reverse complement strand
GAGCGCCTACGGCTGCTCCAGGGTCAATATGTTGACCTTGTCGTCGAAGTTCGCAACGCCACGGCCGTGAGTAACCTGAAGGTTACGGCCGGAGCAGTTGACTTGACCGCGCGGTTTGCCGCGCCGGTGAAGGCGGAACTCGATTGCGACACCTCCTCGGACTTTGTGGTTCGGGCGAACTTGCAGTCTTTTGAAGCCACGGGCGACGTGGAACTGACCGTATCGCTGACGGCGGATGGGGCGACCTTGACGGACAAACGGACCGTTTCTGTAATGCCGTTCGCGTTGTCGGGCAGCCAACGACGGAACATTGTGTTGTTCATCGGCGACGCGATGGGAACGACCTATCGGGACGCGGCGCGCTTGGTTTCGCGTTCGATTGTCGATGCCAGCGGTAAGAATTCTTTCCGGGAAGGCTACTTCGACAACCTGCTCGAGATGGACAAAATGCCTGTTTCTGGAATGTCGATGACCTACGGAACCGACTCGATTGTGCCGGATTCGGCGAATACGGGGACGGCGTGGGCGAGTGGGAACAAGAGTTTCTTGAACGCGGTGAACGTGTTCACCGACGGCACCGATTGCCGGTGGCGCTTTAACGGCATCACGACCGCGGCGACGCAGCCGTTCATCTTGGACAATCCCCGGGTGGAGAACCTGTGGCAGTATTTGAAGCGGCGGTACAACTATCGCACCGGGATTGTGACGACGGCGGCCGTGACCGACGCGACGCCGGCGGTGCAGGGTGCTTACTCCGGCTTCCGCCAGACGCGGCTTGAAATTGCCCGCCAGTATCGCGAGAATCCGATGTTGAATGGCGCGCCCGCCTTCGATGTGATTTTCGGGGGCGGAGCGGATCCGTTCACGGCCGAGGGTCGGCCGGACCGCCGGAATTTGATTGGCGAATTACAGGGCTTGGGCTATCGGTACGTCACGAACGCAACGGAGCTGAAGGCGCTGCAATATGGCCAGCCGACGATTGGTTTGTTCAAAGGGTCTGCGGTGCCCGCGCCGGGTTCGAACGGCATCACGACGGCCGCGGACGTGAACATGGACGTCGCCTACGACAAGTTGAAATTGGAGCGCCCGGCCTCGGAGCCGATGGCGAATCTCGGAACCTTTACCGATCAGCCGATGCTCGAGTTGATGACCGAGAAGGCGATTGAGATCCTGTCGACGAGCTTTTCCCAATCGCCGTTTATCCTGATGGTGGAAGCGGCTTCGATCGACAAGCAATCGCATCCGAACCAGGCGGCGGGTACGATTTGGGACACGATTGAAATGGACAAGGCGGTGGGCGTGGCGCGGGCGTGGGCGGCGAAGCGGACGGCAAAGGATACGTTGGTTGTCGTGACCGCTGACCATGACCAGTCGATGCACATCATTGGTGTGTCGAACATCCCGGATGCCGAGTATTTGAACCGGAGCAAGAGCACGAAGATCTCCTACACGACCCCGGGTGGCGCGCAGGACTTCACTGTTTACGGCGATGCGTATTCGAATGCGCGCGCGGGTCTGCCGTTCATCAACGCCAGCACCGGCGCGACCAATAACGGTGGCACTGCCGGGCCGCCGAGTTCGTTCGCGGGCACGAGTTCGGCAAGTGATCCGGCGGCCAGCACCTACTCCACTTACCTTGGTTCGCCGGCGTATCGGATGGATGCGGCGACGGGCTATCCGGTGAACACGGGCGCAGGTTTGCGGCGTCTGTCGGTGGGCTTCCGGACCGGCGACCATACCGGTTCCAGCGTGCCGGTGACGGCCGAGGGTCCGGGGGCGCTGCTCTTCACGGGCTACATGCACCAGACCGATATCTTCTTCAAGATGGCGGCGGCGTTGAGCACCGATACGAGCGAAGCGGACAAGCTGGTTGACTTGCTGAAGTCGAGCCGCTTCCCGCAGACGGTAGGCAAATGAGCTGGGTTCGTTTTGTCCTGTTGGGAGGGGTGTTGGCTGGGCTGTTAGCCGGGCAGACGCTTCTCCCGGTGGGAGAATTAATGCGGTACACGCTCGACGAGAGTAGCGAGCAGTTGACCCGCGGGATGGGGGCACCGGTGCAGATCGGCGACGCCAGCCCCGGCTATCTGACCTGGTACTACAAGACGGACGTGCTCGACCAGCATGATTTCAGCCATTTGCTCATGTTTCGGAAAGAAGACGGGAAGTTAGTGAGCGTTACCCGGAACTTCCATTTCGCAGTCAACGTAGATGCTTTGTTACCGGTTAAGAGTACACAGACTTATTACTGGCCGAGCGAAACCGATCGGCAGTGGCCGGTGCGGGTGAGACGGATGGGAAACGATCGGTTGGTGATCGCGATGGGCGTGGCCAAGCCGGGTGAGGCGACCACGCAGGTGTTGATTATCCGCCGGAGCGTGTTGGGATTATTTTTGCCGTGGCTGGAGCAGCAGTTGGCAAAATAGACCAATCATCAGGCAGATTGCTGAGAGGAGCGGGACGGAGGCCTTAGATGGCACCGTTCCGCTTTTCTGTTTTCTAAGGGAACGAAGCCAATCTTGGGAGGAGCGAAAACATTCTTCATGTTCGATTCCGTCGCGCCGATATGGTTTGCGATGGCAGTGAAACATCGGCCTCTCGCGGCTTGATGGCGCTGAATCGATGTCAACAAAAAGGATGTTATCTATGAAAATTCCATTGGATATGATTCGCCGCTTGAGGGTTGAGGCCTTATGGACGCCCTCTTTGACGGTGTGGATGGTAATGCTTTTGGCTGTATTTACGACGGGCCGGGCGCAAGCCCAGGTTTCGGTAACACCCAGCACTCCGATAACTGTAAGTTGTAGCACGCTGACCGGGCCTGGAACCGCGATCGCCTTGCTCGTGAAGCCGACCACGCCGATTGCCACCGGTGGCGCGGCCATCCCGATGTCTCTAGGGACCTTAGCCGGCGGACTTGTGGTGACGCCGACGACGGCGTCGTTGACGACGGCCAACCAGACGGCTGGCGTGACCTTTATGGTGAACGCGACCACTGGCTGCGCGGGAGGGACCGCGGGGACCAACAACGTGACGTTCCGCTTCGCCTACGGTTCGGGAGCGACGCCGGGCCAGACGATCACGATCGCCTATACGGTCGCCGCGGCGACGAGTCCGTTGACCCCGACGCCGACTTCGCTCGCGTTGACTTGCGTGCTGAGCGGTGGTTCTTACACCCTGGGTACCGCGCAGACGACCTCGATCGCCTCGGCGGTGCCAGCGGCCAACGGCGGGACGCCGTTTACGATCGACACGAGCGGAAACGCCAGCGGAACGGGGGCGGCTTGGGCGACGGTGACCTCGCTGGTGGCACGGAACGCGGACGCGACCACACCAGCATCCATTAGCGTCGTACCGACGGCGGGTTGCGGTGGTTTTGTCCTTGGGACGACGAATTCGACGACGGTAACCTTACTGAACACACCGGCTCCGAACAGGGTGATTCCGGTAACGTTGCGGATCGTGGGGCCGACGCCCTTGACGGCGTTGCCTACTTCGGCTGCCATGACCTATGTAAAGGGTTCGGGGACGGCTGGCAAGGTGGATGTCTTGATTGGTGCCTCTTCCGGTACGCCGTTTTTTACCGTGGACACGACGACGCTGCCGATTTGGCTGACGGTTGATTCGGTGAACGGGTCGGCACCGCGCAGTCTCCGGTTCAGTTCGACGACGGTGGCCGATACCCTCGCGGCGGGCACTTATAGCGCGACGGTGCGGTTGCGGGTTGCCAATTTTGGTGATCTATCGCTGCCGGTTAGCCTGTCGGTGAATAACCCGGCTCCGAAGCTGACGGTTTCCGAGGGAACAACGCGGAATATTAACTGGGTGGTAGGGCAGCCTTTGCCGACGATGTTAATTACGGCGGTTTCGAGCGACTCCCCGATCCCGTATACGTTGGTGACGGGTGGCAAATTGGCTCCGATTGTGGCGGCGAGCCAGCTCAGCGGCTTGGCCTATAGCTTCGGTACGCCGATTCCGGTGACGTTCGACCAACTGCTGTTTGCTTCGGCGGTTCCTGGAAACGTGTTGACCGGCACGGCGACGTTAACCTGGGGTAGCCCGGCACAGACGATCGTGGTAACGATCAATGTGAATGTGCAATCGGCGGGCGCAACCGTCAGCGGGGTCAGCCCGGCGAGTCTGCCGACGGCGGCTTCGGGCACGACGTTTACGGCGGTCCTGACGGGTTCCGGGTTCATCACCGGCACCGATCCGGCGTTGCGGACCAAGGTGGGCATCGTCTCCTCCGGTTCGCTCGTAACAAACACGAACATCACCTCGACGGTTATCAATGGTTCGAACATCATTCTGACGATCATCGTTCCCGCCGTGGCCGACACCGCGCTGCCGTTCTCGCCGACCGGTACGGGCGGTTCGGTGGTGATCGGTATCTGTAACCCGATCAATGGAGCTTGCAGCACGCCCACCGGCCAAGCCACCCTGTCGATTGGGAACAACCCGATCGTGCAGGCGGTGACGAGCGCCTCGGCGTACTTGCAAGTGAATCCGCCGTCGCTCCAGACGATCGCGCCTTACGATATGATTTCGATCTTCGGCACGAACTTCTGTACCTCGGGCGGTACGGGTTGCAGCAGCTCGCAGGTGCTCTACGGCGCGGCGGATGCGGCGACTCTGACTTACCCCCGGATGATCAGCCCGGATGCGCCTGGCTCTACGCAGCGCAATCTCGTGGTGACGTTCCAGACGCAGGCCACCACTCCCGTGGTCATAGCAACCGCGCCGATTCTGTTTGCGACCAACAACCAGATCAACGCGATGGTACCGGCGGCTCTTTCGAGCAATATCGGCAACGTGGATATGGTCGTCAGCTTCGGTTACGGAACGGGTGCGACGCAGAGAGTCGGTGCTCCGTTTGCAGTGACCATTGCGGCAACCAATCCGGGCATGTTCACGGTCGGCTCGAACGGCCAGGGCGACGGCGCGGTGCTCGACTCGAAATGGGCGGTCGTGACCCAGGCCAACCCGGCCGCGGTGCGCACGAACGCTGGTGCAGTGGGTAGCGGCACTACGGCAGGTACGTCAGACACAATCCAGTTGTACCTTACTGGGCTAGGTGCGCCGAGTGCCGGTGCAAACAACGCGAGCACGGGAACGGCCGGCAATCCAACCTGGGGTACCGATTGCGTGTCGACCTCCAGCTACCTCACTTCGCTGAACGCGGCGGCGAGTTCCTCGTTGCTTTCGATCGACGGAGCCATAATGCAGACCGCTTTGCTCAACACCGATCGTCTGGTTCCTTGTATCACCCCGGCGATTGGCGGTGGCGCGGCGGCTACCAATCTCCCGACGGTGACCATCGGCGGACGGGCGGCGGCGGTTACCTACGCCGGGTTCGTCCCCGACGGGATCGCTGGTCTCTACCAGATCAACGCGAAACTGCCGGTCAACGGTGCCGCTGCCTTCACCAATACGGCCGGTACTTCGATCGCGACTTTGACCGCCCCGGTGCAACTGCCGGTGGTCGTCACGGCCAATAGCCGGTCCAGCCAGTCGGGCGTCAGCATCTGGGTGACTCCGCGACTGCGGGTTCGTCCTCCGACGGCTTTGTCCGGAACGGTTGGCGTAGCCTGGGCGAGTACGAACAACGTGGTCCTGGCCACCGAGGGTGCTTCGTCGAACTATACGTTCGCCCTCACTTCGGGCCTGCTCCCGGCTGGCATAACGCTCAATACATCGACCGGCGCCATCTCCGGCACCCCGGCGGCGAACACCTCCGGCACCTACCAGGCGACGGTGACCGCCACCGATTCGGCCCCCGTGCCGTTGACCGGTTCGGTGTCCTTCACGGTGACGGTGGCGGGCGGCTTGTTCCTCAGCTCAACGGGTACCTCACCGTTCACTGGCACCTTCGGCACGGCGAATGCGACCGTGACGACGGTTACGGCGACCGGCGGTCTGTTCCCCTACACCTACGCGATCACGACGCCTAGCTCGCTGCCGACCGGTATGACGGTTGGAGCCAGCAGCGGTGTGGTTGGGATCACCGGCCTCACCCCGGCCGGTGTCTACTCAATCACGGTGACCGGAACCGACGCGACGACGGCTAGCCCGGTAACAGGTGCGACTAGCTTCTCGCTCGACCATGCGCTCCTGATGACCCCGACCAACCCGCTGACTCCCGCAACGGGCGTCGCTGGTCCGGTTCGCACCATCACCGCAACCGGCGGAACCGGCACCATCACCTACGCAACGGCAACTGCAGGCTTCACGGTCAACAGCAGCACAGGCGTAGTTTCCTCCGCAAGCGGTACGGCCGCCGGCACTTACAGTGTCGTCGTCACCGCCACCGACGGTACGGTCGCCCCGGGCGCCACCGGAGCCGCAACTGGAACCATCACCATCTCGGCAACGGTCACCCCCTAACGGCTGACAGTACCTGAGTCCAACCAACGGCGGCGGGAGCCTCAAGCTCCCGCCGCCGTTTTCTATTTCTGCCGCTCCCAATTACCGTCCACACAACGAAGGCGCAACGCTCCCCAGCTCACCTCGGCACCGGCGGGCTTCGGTTCGCCCTTCCAATCACAGTCTATCGCCGGGGGCCGGGGCATTTCGGCGACCAGGCGCACTAAGCGATTGACGGAAAATCCAATGCCCCAGTCCGGGGCGGCCAACACATCCTCATAGCGCAGGACGCGAAGTGCAGAGAGTCCGCTAAGGAGTTCGTTCGAAGCCAGTGCGGACGGTCGATCGAGAAGGCGATAGCGCGCCGTCTCGACATGAAAGTTTTCGATGACGACAAGCCCGCCCGGCCGTAGACTGCGAATGACCCGGGCCAGAATATGGCGGAACGGTTGGTAGGTCAGCACGACCAAATCCCACTTCCCTTCCCCGTATTCGAACTCGGCGTCGTTGGCAACCAAAGCCACCACCGGAAGCTTCCGGGCCACCGCGGCCGCCTTCGCCTGGGCGATGCCTTCGGTGGCCTCCCATGCCAACATCGAGGGCATCGCCGGGCGGGCGACCGGCCACCGCCTGCATCAGAAGTCGATTCGGCGCAGCCTGGAATACAGCAGGCTGCGCCGGGTCATAGGCACCGCTATAAGTGGCGGGCTGGGCGGCTAATGCAAAACAGCAAAACAGGCTAGCGCTTACGGCGTTTGTCGTCTTCATCCTCATCGTCGTCTGTGTCCAGTGTAATGGGCGCAAAGACGGCGTTGCGAGGCTGCGGATACGGCGTCGTCCAACCGCGGATCTGGCCCCAAACAATACGGTTCAACTTCTCGGTCGGCACCGCATCCGGAACGTCCCAACGCATCTTCGCCGAAGCGATCGCGGCCTGACGAGCCGGGCCCCGCAGCGCATTCAACTTCGGATTCGTCTCAAACAACGATTGCGCCGGCTCTACGCTCGCGTACGGCGTCAAGTCAGGGGTGTCGCTAAAGCTCTCGCGCATGTCGTGGGCGATCAGATCAAACAGCGACATCGTCGGCAAACCCAGAATCAACTCAATCGTCTTCACCATCGACTGGTGCGAATAGAACGTCGAATCGACGTGGCCGCGCTTCGTGTACGGGCTGATCGCGAGAGCAACCGTGCGATGGCCATCCACATGGTCGACACCGTTCTGCGCATCATCTTCCACGACGAAAATGGCCATTTTGGACCAGAACTTCGACTTGGTCAGGCCTTCGACGACTTGGCCGAGCGCGAGATCGTTGTCGGCCACCATCGCTTTGGGGGACGACGTCCCGGGCGAGGCGCCAAAGGTATGGTCACTCGGCAACTGCACGATAACCAGGTTCGGCATCTTGCCCGCGGCCTCCCACTGCTTCACATCTTTCAGGAAGATCTGGGCGCGGACGACATCCGGAATCGCGTTCGTGTAGGCCGGAAAATCGGCCGCCAGAATCTTGTTCATCGACGCGATCGGGGCCACCGTTTTCCAGCGGGTGGTTAAATCTTCTCCGGCCTTCCAGCGCTGCAGCAGATCGATCCGCTGCGTGTTCGGATCGCGGCGGCTACCGGCGTATTCGCCGTAGATCCTTACCGACTTCTGGCGTGCCACGGCATAGTCCCACAGGAAGCCGCCCGAGGCATAGGCAATCGGGTCGGTGCCATCGAACGGATAGCTGCGCCCTTCGTATCCGGGCCAGAGGCAGTAGGCGGTTTCGTTGGCTTGGGTCACCCATTGGTGGCCGTCGGCGCTGTTGCCGCCGGTGGCGTAAAAATTATCCAGGGTCACGAACTGTTCGGAAAGCCGATGGTGGTTTGGCGTCACGTCCCGGCCGAACATGACGAGCGACGGGTCGCCGTTACCTTTGGCGAGGTCGCCGAAAACCTGGTCGTACGTCCGGTTTTCCTTCACGATGTAGACGATGTGTTCAATCGGTGAACCCTCTCCGGAGCGCTCCGGAATCGGCTGGGGCTTCACGCCGGGCCGGGGAGTGGACGGACGAACCACGGTCATGTGGTTGTTCTCGGCGACGACCGTCGTGTAGCTGGCGAGTTGCGAGGCGCCGGGTAAATCGATGACGGCCACCGAGCCGCGGTTGGCATGCACATAGCGGCTGGTGGGCTTCTCGCGCCAACCGGAGCCGGCACCAAGCAGGGAGCCGACCGCCAGGCGCTTGCCGTCCGGGCTGAGGGCCAGCGAACTGGGGTACCAAGCGGTGGGGATGGCGCCACGGAGCGCCCCCGTGTTAGCGTCAAGCACCAGTACGGCGTTGATGCCGCCGCAGGCGACGTAGAGGCTTCCCTGCCCCACGGCGAGGGCCGTGGGTGCAATGCCGTTCACTTTCTGGGCCCAGAGCTGCAGAGAAATCGTGCGGACGACCGCTTGCGTTTTCGTATCGATCACCGTCACCGAATCGCTATTGCCGTTGGCGACATAGAGGCGGGAGGCCGCCTGGTCCCAGTGCAGTCCGGTCGGGTGGAGGCCGGTCGGAATGGAGTGGGTCACTTTTTGCGTGGCGATATCGATGCGCGACACCGTACCGGTCGAGGCGATGCCACGAGCGTCAACGACCACCCGGTCCGCCGTCGCGGCCATGCCCGTGGGCGCGGTGAGGTCGCCAGACTTGGGCAGGCGACCGCCCCAGTTGGTGACGTAGGCGACCTGACCATCCGCGCTCAGCGCGGCGGCGAAGGGCGCGATTCCGGTGGGAATCTTGGCCGTCAGATCGCCCGTCGTGAGATCGACGATGGCGAGTTGGTTGTTGTAGATCAACGGCACCGCGGCCCGGTTGCCCTGGACCGACAAAGCCCCGGCGAGGCCGTCCCCTAACGGCGCTCCGAAGGGCTTGTCGTCCTTGAAAAGCTGAACTTTCTTATCGGGGGCAGGGGCGGTGTAGATGCTGCCGTTCACGGCCAAGCCTTGCAGGGCCGCGCGACCCCGACGGGGGCTGCGCGACAAAACTCGGTTCCCCCGCCAGTCGAGCCGATACACGCCAGCGGCGTGGGAAACCACCAATTCCTCACCCGTAGCACCGAAGGCGACGGCGTACACGCGCCCTTCAAACACGGTCGGAACCCCGGCCGGGGTGATGGTCTGGCGGGTCGTAACGGTGCCCGGATCGGTCACCGATCGCACGGGGCGATCGACGGTTTGGGCTGCGGCATGGCCCCAGGCGAGGGCGGCGAAAACGAGGATGGTGGAACGCATGGGATTCATTCTATCCACTGGGAGTTGCAATCGTATGAGGAAATAGTGCAACCTAGTTAGTTTTCCGCTCCTCATTTTGCCCATGCTTGTACGCGTTCTTTATCACGACCACTGTTTCGACGGATCTGCGTCCGCCGCCTTTTTTAGCCAGTTTTACGCGGACCGCATCCAGACAGACGCCAACTTCGCTTATACCGGCATGGCCCACACGGCTGACCAGTATTTTGCCGACGATCTTTTTGACGGCGACGAGAACGCCATCGTCGACTTTAAGTACTCCCCACACGAGCGGCTGACGTGGTGGTTCGATCACCACCAAAGCGCCTTCTTAAGCCCGGCCGACGCCGAACACTTCCGCGCGGAGCGCAAGGGCAATTATTTTTTTGACCCCACCTTTCGGTCGTGCACCAAATACATCGCCACCATCGCCAAAGATAAGTTTGGCTATGAGAATCCGTTCCTGGCCGACCTCGTCAAATGGGCGGATATCATCGACGGAGCGCAATATGCCAGCGCGCAGGAAGCGGTCGAACTCGCGGCCCCGGCCATGAAGTTAACCCTGCTCATCGAAGCCGCCAAGGGCTCGGACATCATCCATCGCATCATCGGCTGGATGCGGACGAAGAAGCTCGAAGAGATCATCGAGATGCCAGAGATTCAGGAGCTGTTCCGACCTCTCTATGAACGGCATTTACGGTCGATTGATCTGATTCGGCAGCAGTCGGTCACCGAAGGCGGGGTGATCTTTTTTGACCTGATCCAGAAAGGGATCGATGGCTACAACAAGTTCATTCCGTATTATCTTTTTCCCGATAACGTGTACACGGTGAGCGTGAGCGAGCAGACGTTTCGGACGAAGGTCAGTGTCGGGTCCAGCCCCTGGGCGGGCGATCAAGTGAAGCACAACCTGGCGACCATATGCGAGCGCTACGGCGGCGGCGGCCATTCGAAAGTCGGCGCGATCAGCTTTCCAACCGGTGCCATCGAACAGGCCCGCAAGGCCGCCCGCGAGATTGTGGCCGAGTTGCAAAGCTAGGGGTGGGCGATCACCAGCAGGCTGGGGGCTCGTCGCAGCACCGTCTCCAGGCACTGCTCCAGGCTCTCCGGATCGAGCGCGGCGAAGCTCTCATCCAGCACCACTAGCTCCGCGCCTTGCAAGAGCGCCCGGGCCAGGAAAACGCGGCTCCGTTCGCCTTGGGAAAGCTGCCAGCCGGAGTCGCCCACCATCTCGTACAGGCCCGCCGGCATGCGGTCGAGCAGAGGGCCCAGGCCCAGTTCCCGGCAGACGTCATCGGCCACTTTCCGGTCCTCGGGCGAAGGTGGCCACGCCCGGCCCATCAGAAGGTTGAAGAGCAGCGTCGCGGCCAAGATATGGTTTTCGTGATACTGGGGCGCGGTGGCGACGCGACGGCGCCAGCCCTGCTCGCCCAACGTGGCCAGGTCAATCCCCCCCGATAGAAGCAGACCACTGCTCGGCAGGCGCAGCCCGGCCACCAGGGCCCCGAAGGTGGACTTCCCTCCGCCGGAGACCCCTTCCAGCAGAACCCGTTCGCCCCGATGAATCGTCAGGTTCACTTCCCGCAGCACCGGTTGCTCCCGACGCGGATACGTGAAGGTGATGTTGCGCGCCGTGAGTACTTCGGTCGACGGCGTAATCCCGCCCGGGTCGGGAGCCGGGGCGGGGCGGTTGGTCAGGAAGAGCTCGCGAACGATGTCCCAGCTTTGGGTCGCGGCGACCAGTTGGGCGGCCCCCCCGGTGAGCCGGCGGAGCGCCTGATAACCCAGCAAAACACCGCCGAGCGTGATGCCCCCGGCGGTGAGCGAACCCGACGCCTGCGCGAAACTATAGCTGAGGGAGACGCAACCCAGCATCAGCCAGCCGCGCGGCACCAGCACGCTGAGCCGGACGAGAGCGGCATCCATGCGCGCGGAATACTCTTCGTACTCGCGCAGGGCCGAGTCTTCCTGCTCGTGCCAAAGCGCGGGAGGCTGCTGGGCGATGCGGGTGCGATGGCCGCTCATGTTCTCGACGAGGCTATGCGTCAGGGCGAGTCGCGAATCCATCCACCGCCGGCGTACCTGCGCAAAACCCACGGCGGCGAATCCGCTGACGACAATCCAACCGCCCAGCAACGCGGCATTCAACCCGGGCTGGCTGCCGGCCAGAATCACGGCTCCGCTGATCGCCAGTTCCACCACCGCCAAAATCGCCGTCGTTCCGCCGGATAGCGACAGGCTTTCCAGCGCTTCGCTTTCGAAGACTTTGCTCAGCAATTCGCCGACGCCTTGCGTCCGAATCTTGTCCGAATCAATCGCGAGCGAACTGGCGAGCAGACGTTGCTTCAGCAGGCCGCCGAACGCGGTGGCCAGCCAAGCCTGCTGCCAGTCGGCGTAAACATCCAGCGGAATACTGGCGGCGAGCAAAACGGCCCAGCCCCAGAACCAACCTTCGTCCCAACGGCCCGAGAATGCGGCTTGGCCGATCATCACCCAACCCAGCAGGATCAGTCCGTAGGCGGCACCGTGGGCGACCAGAGCGGAGACGAGCCGGCGGAAGAACGTCGCGGTCGAAAGCTGGGCCCCGAAGTGGGCGCTGGCCGGGGATTGGCAGGCGATCACGGTGGCCGCGTCGAGCGACCGAATGCGTTCGGCGATCAACCGCTCCTTGGCGGCCGTAGCCACCGGGAGCTTCGCCAGTTGCGTGCGCTCCCTCTCCCGCAGCGGATCTTCCCACAGGCGGCGGAGCCGACGATGCGCCACGCGGCGGCGGCCTTCCGGCGTGATGACGACGCCATCTGACGCAACCGCGAGAGCCTCGCCGGACGAGAGCAAAACAATGGCGGGGGCCAGATCGGCTAGGCCCGCTTCCAGATCGCGAGCCGTGAGTTTTCGCGTGACGCGTTCCCAGTCGCCGGGGGCGATCGAGAAATGCGCTTCCAGGGCCTCGCCGGCCGAACGGGCGTCAGGCCAGATCATAGGCGGCCTCCGCTCAGCGAGAAGCGACGCCAATGGGCACCGTTCCAGAGGCGCTCGCGGACGGCGTCTTCGCGGTCGCATAAAGCGCGGTACCGGGAATCAGGACGCTCGTAGAGTTCCGTGGGCGACCCATCTTCGACGATCTCTCCCGCATGCACGACCAGGACCCGGGGGAAGACCTTCGTGCTGGCTACATCGTGGGTGATGCAGAGCAACGTCGCGTCCTTCCAGGCCGCGCGGGCCCGTTCGGCGAACTCGCGACGCATGTGGCGATCGAGGCCGCGGGCGGGTTCGTCCAGGATCGCGAGCCGTACGTTTCCCTTGCCGAAGGCCCGGGCCATCCGGACGCGTTGGCCCTCGCCGCCGCTGACGAGCGCGCCGCCTTCGCCGAGCTTGGCCTGCAGACCACCGGGTAACTTCTCAATCACCGCAGCCAGGTTCGATTCCTGAATCGCGCGCCCGGCGTCGAGCGGGTCGTTGGTTTCGAGCCCGTAGCGAAGGTTGTCGTAGAGCGTCGTATTCCAGATCTGGACTTGCGGATCGACCCACGCCGTTTGGCGCCGCAACGTCAGCAGCGCCTCTTCGGTCATCGGCTCGCCGTCGAGCAGAATCTCCCCCACCGCCGGGCTATACCAGCCGAGCAGCAGGCCCACCAGACTCGACTTCCCTGCCCCGGAGGTGCCGACGATGCCGACGTGTTCGCCGGCGGCGATGTTGACCGAAATACCGCGGAGGATGGGATGGCCACCGGCGACGACATCCACCTCGCGCAGCTGAATCGCCACGGGGCCGGAGCGGCGGGTGGTGGACTGTTCGCTGGCCCCGGCGGCCATCTCCGGCGAGCCGAGCGGCTCCAGAATGCGCAGCAGGCTATTGCGCAGCGCCGGCCATTGATAGGCGGCCAGCGCCACCGACTGGCCCACCTGCGGAAGGCTGAGGCACCAGTAGACGAGCAGGATCAGCGCGGCCGGATTATCCGCCGTCCGCATGGCGTGCAGAATCGTCCAGGCCGCGGCACCGTAGCCGAGCATCATCTGCACCCCGGTGGCTTGTACGGTCGCCCGGGCCAGGCTGAGGCGGGCCCCGGCCCAGTGGGCGAGCTGACTTTGCTGCGCCATCTGCAGCGCCGGCCCCGCGCCGTGCGCGCGTACGGGGACGATGCCCAACAGCGCGTCGAGATAGAAGCGGCTGAGGGCTCCGCCGTACTCCCGGGCGCGCAGGTCCCGTTCGTTGAGTTGGCCCTGCGCCAGAAACGGGGCGAGCAACGAGAGCCCGGCACAAACCAGGGCAGGCCAAATCGCGTCCGGGTAGACGAGGCCGATGCCGACGAGCGTAGCGGCCATCGCCGTGCCACCCCGCAGCAGCGAGCCGAACAGCACGGCGGCGTTGCGGAGGATCTGCAACGAATGGGCCCGCTGCGCCATGTCCGAGATCAGGCGGCTTTGAAAATAACGGTCGCCCAGACGCGGCAACTTCGCCGCAAAGCGAAGGCGCAGACGGAGTTCCAGCCGGCGGCCAATACGGCGGAGCAGCGTCTCCCCCGTCCATTCAAAGGCGGTGATGGCGCCCAGCAGCAGGAACAGAATCCCGACGCCGATGATTCGTTGGTCGATGCTTTGCAGATAGCGGGAAAGGCCGAGGAGCGATCGGAACAGCAGCGTTTCCCCCAGCACGCCGCCGGCCCCCAGGGTGACCGCCAACGCCGCCAGCAACGGCACGCCGAACCCGTCCTGCCGCACCGTGTTCCACAACTCCGTCTCCAGGCGAACCGGCTTTTCCGCCAGCACGGTTCGGAGCGATTCGGGCAACTTCGCCATGTCCGCCGGGCCGACGCCAGCCACCGAAATGGCCACCGCTCCCCGGACCTTTACCGCGTCCGGCGCTTCGCCCGGCACCACGCTCCAGTAGTCGTCCGGAATCAGCTCCGGCTGCGAGACGAGCGAAAGCAGGGACGGCGAACGGAGGGCCGCGGCAAGGCGCACGGCGGCATCCAGAGCAGCCAGCGACCGCCATTGGCCCCCGGCCAACGCCGCGTCGATCTTGGCTTCCATCGCCTCCACGCCAAGCGCCTTCATGCGCGCCGCGAGCTGTTTCCGATACTCTTCGCCGCCCGCCCAGCCGTACCACGCTTCGGCCGGTAACTCCTGCTCGTGCTTATAGAGCGATTCGAGAAACTCGGATTCCCGAACCCAACGGCGGCCGGAGGCGGGATCCATAATCTGGAGCCAGGGGCCGTGCTTGCGCCACACCGTCACGAAATGGTTGCCGGTGGCGGCGATCGTGATCACGGCGATGCAGGGCAGAAGGTTCGTCTCCGCCAACAGAAAATGGTCGAGCGGCACGAGCACCTGACTGGCATCCGCACCAAGGCTTTGGGCCAGCTCCTCAATCGTATCGACCGACGTACCATCGACGTCGGTGCGGCAGGCTTCTCGCAAGCGGCCATAGCTCACCGACACGCCGAAGCCTTCGAGCATCGCCTTCAGCGCCGCCGGGCCGCAGTCCATGGCCGAGGTCTGGATCACCTCGGGAATCAGCAGCCGTCGTTTCGCCGCACTCACTGGCCGCGCCCCTGCTTGAGCCACTGGCCGGATTGGCGCAGCAGCAGAGTGAGGGGCGAGATACGTTCCACCTGGACTTCGAGCGCCCCTGGCAGGCCGTGACGCAGCGGAATGCGCAGTGATGGCGAAGACGCTACCGCCAACTCCACGCGCACTTTCGCGTCGCGGTCTTCGGAAGCCACGGCGGTCACTTCGCCTTCGACCACGCCGAACTCGGCCCACGGATAGCCGCGCAGGCGCATCAACGCCTTCTGCCCCGGCCGGATGCGACCATGCGCCGCGGCGGGCGGAAACTGCGCCACCATGCGCAGTCCTCCTGCCGGAACGATAGCCGCGATGCGATCGCCTTCCTTCAACACGCTGCCCGGCAGCAGCACCGGCGCTTCGCCGATGCGACCGGCGATGGGGGCCAGGATCGGGCGATTGGCCACGTCCTGCTGCGCCCGTTTCACCCCCGCCCCAAACGTCTGCCGACCT
>JAPKZA010000052.1 GCA_026394015.1 Acidobacteriota bacterium | reverse complement strand
TGGAGCGTCTGGTCGTTGAGGCGGTGGTAGTAGATCCAGAGCGTGTAGCTTCCGGACTTTGTGGAAAGGGGCCAGTAGATCGGGGCCTGCCGACGGCTTTTTGAGTACCGCTTGAGGTGGTCGGCGAAGAAGTTCGCGGGCTTGCGGAAGTAGTCGCGCAGCGTCTTCACGCCGAGGATTTCGCAGGCTTCGAGTTCAATCGCCTCGGCCGTCGGGCTGCCCACTCTGCCGGTCCAGATGATTTCCATGACCTCGCGGACGCGTCCCTCGATGTCGAGGGGATGATTTGCGTCATCGACAAGGATCCCGTCCCACGGGATGTTTTTGATCGGATACGTGGCAGGCACGTCCTCCGGGCCGGCAGGCAAGCCCTGTGCGTTTTGTAGTTGCCCGGGCGAGCAGACCGGCAACGTCGCGAACGGGTCGGGCAATTCCGGCGTTGTCTGTTCACCACTCGCATAACGGATGTCCCAGCGGCCCAAGGCGACGCCTAAAATGAATGAGGGTAACTCGCCCTCCTCTACAGCGATGTGATCCTCAAGATCGTCATAGCCTGTTTTCTCAAAATGAAGGTAACCCGGGCCGTTAAACCCGAAGTGCCGACAAACATCATCGTCGAGAATCTTTCGGGATTGCCTAACCTTTTCTGCCAAGAGACATCTTGCTGCTGGTAGTGCTAGCTTGAAAAAGCCTCGACAAGTCTCAAGCGATGCCTCGAAATGGCGAATACGGTCCACAATGGCAACGGTCTGATCCGCTACCTGCATTTCAACGCTTTCCAATTCCGGAGCTGGGACATTCGCCACTGCCCGCTCGCGGTAAGACTTGCTCATCGTGTCTCCGCTAGTGGTTGTGAGATTCACCAATGCACGGAACGCACTTGATGACATGACGGCAAGTAGGATGAGAGTTTTTGTAGTGTCAGCAGTAGCGCCCTCAAACGCTACGATTGGCCCCTTGCATCCGACTACGCAACCGTGAGGCAGAATTCTGGGGCTGAATTCGACTCGTGACGCGGGGTAACAGATTCCCGCGACACCATAGTATTCCGTGTTTGTTATTTGCTTTGTCCAAGTTCCATGAATCGAGCCGCTATACGCCTTCACTTCCTTTCCGTCGGCGCCCCAATTCACCGACACGTCGATGTCGCGCCAGTGTGGTCCAAACGAGCCGCCCTTTGAGTAGGGCTTCCATTTGATTTCTCCGATAGGCGTTTCCCACCATAGCCTTACGAATCGAAAGTTGTCCGAAGATTCCATTCCTTGCCTGACGACTACGCTTTGTGAACCGAGCGGAGCGAAGCGGGTGTATGCCTTGAGCCAATCCGCAGGCACCCAGTAGGAAAATGGAAAGTCTGGTATGCGACGAAATGCACTGGTTTGGAGCAAATAGCAATCCACTGGCAAGTCGCCTACCGCCAGCGGACGCAGATAGGCGTGTAACTCAGTCGCTCGATCTAGGGCCTTAAAAAACAGGGATGCCGCAGTTCCTTGAACATTGGAAAAAGTGTAGGCAACTGCTTCAACAAGTGCGGAGTCGAGAACTCCGACACCGAGATCACCAAATAATTGGAGGGCACCTTGATTGAGAAATTGATAGGAACGCCATCCCTCTAATGCCTGCCCATAAAAAATTGACCTGTTTGTTAGGGAACCAACGACTCCCTGACTGGAGAGACAATCAGAAGCACGTTCGGCAAATGCCGCAGCAAGATCATATTTTGAGATTGGGAACTTGCTGAAAATGTATGTTTTGCTCTCAAGGGAAGGTTCGCCACGTCGTAGCGTTTGCGGCAGACATCAATGAAGGCAAACCCCCTCGCCGCATCCTCAGCAAAGAGCCGCCGCTGAAACCCACCGGTTTCAGCCTGCTCCGCGTAGTCGCGAAGAGCGTCATAGATCCGTTCCTCCGCCCCCTCCCAAAACTGCTCATCGGTGATCCCAGAGAGATCGAGTTTCTTCTGGGTCACCTCCGCTGCGTTCTCCCCACCAAACAGCATCCGTTGATTGAAAGCCGGCTCCTTCTCCCAGATCTTCTTCGCCTCCGCGATGGCCGTCCGAATCTCCTCCTCGATCTTGAGAAGCGACCCCGCCTCTCCGGCGAGCGTCATCCGGTCAAACACGGTTTCCAAGAGGAACCCAAACGCCGCCCGTTCGCCCTCCGGAAACTGCTGCTCGACAAACTCCGCCAGGAGAACCTTGTCGCCCGGCATCGGCTCGGCGCAGACGATATTCGACCGGGTGATCCGCGGCCGGTCGACCGGTTTTACGCCCGCGGCATGCCAGGCCCGCTGGGCTCGCAGCCAAAGGGAAAGCCCGGCGATCTGTGCTGCTCGGGGATCGATGTCGATGCCGTGGAGGTTGTGCTCCACGATCATTCGCGGCACTTCCCGCTGTAAAGCCGCCTTGTCGGCAAACGAGGCCGCAAACGTGCAAAACGGTGCAAAGGCCTCGCCGCTCTTGGCAGCGGCATCCGATCCGGTTGCGATCTCCCAGGCTTCGTCGTAGATGGCCTCGAAGAGGTCAAACGCGTAGAGGCCAAAATGCATCGACCCACAGGCGGGATCGAGCATGAGGACGCTGCGGGGGTCTTTGAGCGGGCGATGAGCGATGAAGACCGGCTGCTTGAGGAGATCCTCCTGGGAGAGGCCGTCTTGCGTGGGCTGCTCCGGAGCGGTCTCGCCAGGCTTCAAGAAGATTTCCGTCGGCCGGCGGACGAGGTAGCGGCACTGCTCCTTGAGCGCGGTGGCGCCTTGCGTCATCTCATACCAGATGCGGCCGAGCGTGTTGTCGGTGAGAAACTCGACGACGTAGCGGGGGGTGAAGAACTGATTGCGGACAGCCAGTTCGCGGCTGTTGCGAGGAGCGGCCGACTCCTCGCGCATCTTCTTCCGCTCGGCGGGATCGTTGTAGTACTGGTAGATCCAGCCGATCGTCTCGTCTTCGGCCCACAGGTCTTGAAGGTCTGGCTCGTCGAGCAGGTTGAGCAGAGCGAGGAGCGACGTTTCACGGGGGAAGAGGAGCGCCTGCGGCGAGCGCCGATCGAAGAGCGAGCCGAGATCGATGGCCAGCTCGTCGAACAGGCAGAACAGATAACAGCGGTAACGGTCGTACATCTCCCCAATCGCTGATCCCGCCACGCTCTCAAAAACCTTGAACCCCTGCGACTGATACTGCTGGCCGACCGATTCGACGATCAGGCCGCGCTTTTCGGCCATCCGGATTGCTGCGAGGCGATTGAGCACAGTGAAGGCCTGTTCTCGCGTCAGCCTGTCGATGGCAGGCTTCGTGGCTTCGCCAGCGGCAGCGCTCGAGCTTGTCAGGTATGCGATCCTCTGTCGGAGCGTGGCGGCCAGCTCCAGGCCTTCCGCGTCGAGATGGGTGAGCCTTTCGAGCGGGGCGATGCCACCGCTTGCAGATATCCCGTACAGGCTCTGGAGCTGCTCGGAGAATTCCTCCGTGAGCACACGGCGAGCCTCGGCGACGAACTTATTGAGGCGATTGCGGGTGGTTGTGTCAAACGCCATCGATCAATTGCCTGCCTTGCTGGAATGAGCTGCGTCGTGGTGTTGCAGCTGGCATGTGATCCGCAGACGCTGCCCAGCGCGGAAGGTGTGCAGAAACTCGGTGAGCGTTTTTACCAGGCTCTCAAGCTGCGGCTCGCTCTCAATGACGGCTGGCAGGATGAGGGATTTCTCTTCAGCTAGGGGCGGGGGTTCGCCGGCCTTGGCGGCTGCCTCAGCCGCGGTCTGCCTGGCCTTCCGGTGCGCGGCGGCCTTGGTGCGGACCGTATATTCAAGTCCCCTTATCTGCTCGTTGACGGTGTAGTCGTGGGTCAAAATCTCCTTCAGGCCATCGAGCGAAGGGTCGACTGTCTTTGCGAGTTTGCGCAGCTCGTCAGCAGCCCATTCTCGTTCGTCGCCTGCCAGTTCGTGCCACTCCTGCAGT
>JAPKZA010000566.1 GCA_026394015.1 Acidobacteriota bacterium | reverse complement strand
TGGTGACGACTTATGGGACACTGCGGCGGGACGCGGTGCGGCCGAAGGACGTGGCGTTTGACTATGTGGTGCTGGACGAGGCGCAGGCGGTGAAGAACGCGGGGACGGAGTCGGCGAAGGCGGTGCGGCTGTTACAGAGCCAGCATCGGCTGGCGCTGAGCGGGACGCCAGTGGAGAACCACTTGGGGGAGCTGTGGAGTCTGTTTGAGTTTTTGAACCCGGGGATGTTGGGGGCGGCGAGCGTGTTTCAACTGACGAGCGGTGGGGGCAAGACGATGGAACCGGAGACGCGGGCGCTGTTGGCTCATGCGTTGCGGCCGTTTATTCTGCGGCGGACGAAGGACCAGGTGGTGAAGGAGTTGCCGGCGAAGACGGAGCAGACGGTGTATTGCGAGATGGAGCCGGCGCAGCGGAAGCTTTACGATGAGTTGAAGAAGCACTATCGGGATGGGCTGCTGCAGCGGATTGAGATGGATGGGTTGGCGAAATCGAAGATTATGGTGTTGGAGGCGCTGCTGCGGTTGCGGCAGGCGGCTTGCCATCCGGGGCTGATTGACAAGGAACGGGCGGGGGAGCCGAGCGCGAAGTTAGAGGCGCTGGAGGAGCAGTTGCGGGAGGTGATGGAGACGGGGCATAAGGCGATTGTGTTTTCGCAGTTTACGAGTTTCCTGGGGATTTTACGGGGTAGGTTGGATAAGGCGGGGGTGGTTTATGAGTATCTGGACGGGAAGACGCGGGATCGGCAGGGGAAGGTGGAGCGGTTTCAAGGCGATCCGGATTGTAAGTTGTTTTTGATTAGTTTGAAGGCGGGAGGATTGGGGTTGAATTTGACGGCGGCGGAGTATGTGTTTTTGTTGGATCCGTGGTGGAATCCGGCGGTGGAGGCGCAGGCGGTGGACCGGGCGCATCGGATTGGGCAGCAGCGGCCGGTGTTTGCGTATCGGTTGATTGCGCGGGATACGGTGGAGGAGAAGGTGCTGGAGTTACAGAAATCGAAGCGGGATTTGGCCGCTTCGATTATTCAAGGGGATAACAGTCTGATCCGGGATTTGAAGCGGGAGGATCTGGAGTTACTACTGTCTTAGACGTGTTGGTCGAAGAGGATTTGGTTGCCGTCGGGGTCGGTGAGGGTGAAGCTGGCGGGGCCTTTGGTGGATTCGTCGGCTTCGGTGGTTAGCTTTAGGCCTTGGGCTTTGAGTTGCTTTTGGAGTTCGCGGATGTCGGTGAAGGCGGGGAGTTTTTGGGCTTGCTGGTTCCAGCCGGGATTGAAGGTCATGATGTTCTTGTCGAACATGCCTTGGAAGAGGCCGACGACGTGATCGCCATTCCTAAGAACGAGCCAGTTTTTGGCTTGGTTACCGTTGGTGACGGTGAAGCCGAGCTTTTCGTAGAAGAGCTTGGAGGCGGCGATGTCCTTGACGGAAAGGCTGACCGAGAAGGCGCCGGGGGTTAGTTTGGGGGGTGCGGCGAGGGCGAGGGCGGGGATCGCGGCACCGAGTAGGCGTCGAGAGAGTTTGCGGGGCATGGGGTTGAGTCTCCTGGGTGGGATTTTAGCAGACTCGCTATGCTGATTCCATGTCCCTTCGTACCTGGGTTGGTTACTTATTGCTGCTGACGCCGGCATTTGCCGGTTCCTATCGGTTCGGGGCGGTGTGGGACGGGGAGAGGGTGCTTAAGGGCGTTTGCATCCATACTCGGGGCGAGCGGATTGAGAGCATGGGGCCCTGCGGGGCGGACGCGGTGGACCTCTCTCGCTATACGGCGATTCCGGGTTTGATTGACGTGCATACGCATATGACGCTTTTGCTGAAGAACCCGGTGAGCGCGGCGGGGCGGGGGGCGGCGGTGGTTTTTCTGGCGCAGGAGAACGCTCGGCGGACACTCGAGACGGGGGTGACGTCCGTGCGGGATTTGAATGCGAGTAACTATGCCGATGTGGCGATGCGGGATTTGATTGCGAGTGGGGCGATGAAGGGGCCGCGGATGTTTGTTTCCGGCGGGGGGCTGTTTCGACGGCCGGGGGATGCGGCGGTGAGCGGGGAGGAGTTGGCGAAGACCGTGGCCGAGCGGGCGAGGGCGGGGGTGGACTGGATCAAGATGTTTGGTTCGACGGGATCGGGGCAGGACGTGACGGGGGTGCAGACGTTTTCGTTTGAACAGATGAAGGCGGCGGTGGAGGCGGCGCATCGGAACGGGAAGCGGATCGCGATTCATAGCTAGAGCCCGTCCAGAAATTGCCATCATGCTTGTAGCGTTGAGCTCGGTTTCCTTAGTGTTTTCATCATAATAGCCTTAAATGACTAGAAATGGCAAAAGAGACCGCTTATAATTGGAAGTGTCCCTCGCCCTCCCCC
>JAPKZA010000288.1 GCA_026394015.1 Acidobacteriota bacterium | reverse complement strand
GAGAATAAGCTCACCAACATTCGCGCCTCCTCCGCTGATGATGCGCTCCGTCTCGTCCCGCCCCGGATTCACAACCTCGAACAGGCCATCGAGTTCGTCAAAGAAGACGAATACGTCGAGGTCACCCCGAAGTCGATCCGCCTTCGGAAGAAGGTTCTGAAGGCCAACCAGCGCTAACTAACGGCAGATCTCGGCCAACTGGTCGAGATCTACGTTCCCGCCGGAAATCACAATCCCGACCGTGGTCACATCCGCCGGCAACTTCCCGAAAAGCGCTGCGGCCACGCCCACGGCCCCGCTCGGCTCCACCACGATTTTCAACCGTTCCAGGCAGAATCGTACCGCCGCCCGGATCTCATCTTCCGAAATCAACGCGATCTGCTCCACATGTTGTTGCAGAATCGGAAACGTCAGCTTCCCCGGGCTCGGCGTCCGCAATCCATCCGCGATCGTCAACGACGGCGGAATGCTCACGCGCTCGCCCTTCCGCAGCGACTGCCACACGTCGTCGGCCAACTCCGGCTCCGCCCCAAACATCCGAATCGCCGGATTAATTCCCTTCGCCGCCACACAGCATCCCCCCAACAGGCCTCCGCCACCCGTGCACGCTACCATCGCATCCAACCCCGGAACCTCCGCCATCAACTCCAACGCCGCCGTTCCCTGCCCGGCGATCGTCAGCACGTGGTCATACGGCGGAATCACCGACGAACCTGTTTTCTCCGCCAAATCCCGGCAAATCTCTTCACGGTCTTCTTTCAGCCGGTCGTAGGAAACGATCGTTGCCCCGGCGCCCGCCGTCGCCGCCATCTTGGCGCGCGGCGCGTCCGAAGGCATCACCACCGTGGCCTTCGTCCCTGCCCGGGCTGCCGCCAGCGCCACGGCTTGCGCGTGATTGCCCGAAGAATACGCCAACACCCCCCGGCTCAGCTCCTCCGGCGTCAACGAAAAAACGAAATTGCAGGCCCCCCGGAACTTAAACGCCCCACCCACCTGAAAGTTCTCGCACTTCAAGTAGATCCGCTTACCGGTCTCTCGGTCGAGCGTCTTGGAGGTCAAAACCGGCGTCCGGTGCGCCCACGGCGCAATCCGGCCCGCCGCCGTCTGAATGTCTGAAAATTGAATGGCGAGCATGGCTGATCCTAATGTCGCGTCTCAAGATATTGCCCGGAGGTCGCGTCCACGAACACGCTCTCCGCGCTCGTTCCCACGCTCTCACCGTATATCACCCGCCACGCCACCGTACTGTGGCGCTCGCTCACCTCAAGCAAAAAGGTCACCGGCGTATTCGGATTCTTCTTCAAATACTCCGCCGTCTTCTCGGCGGCGACCTTGTACGCCGCATCCGAGTCGATCTTCAGTGCCGCCATCGGAAACGACTTCGTCCGCGGATTCAGGCCATCTTCCTTATCGCCAAACGTACCCTGCCGGATGTTCCCCGGCGCATCCACCGCCGAATAGGTGAACGTCTTGGTCGCCTGCCGCGAGGCCGACGCAAACGTCACCTGCCACGCGCCACTCTTCCCCGGGGTCCCCTTCACTTCAGCTAGGTTGACGCTCGTCAGCTTCACCCCTTGGGCGTCCGCCGCCCAAGCTCTCGCCCCTACGTACATGTGGAAAAAAGCCCACTGCCCCGTTACCGCCTCGGGGGCCTTCACAGGCTCCTTCGTCGCCGCCTTCTTCGGAGCATCGGCGCAACCCGCCAGCAGCGCCAGACCAATCAATGGAACTATTCTGAAGATTTTCATCACCACTCCCCTCCAGAATATCAGCACTCTGCCGATTTCGACTTTTTCCGCCGCCTCCGCGTCTCTACAATCAGAAGTGCTGAGGAGCACCTGTTCGATTGATCTTCCGAGAAGCCGAAGACCGCGATCTCATCCGCAAGGCACAGCAAGGCAATATCGACGCCTACAACATGCTGGTCTCGCGCTGGGAGAAGCGTGTTTACAACTACCTCCTCCGATTGGTCCGCAATCGGGAAGATGCGTTAGATCTCTGTCAGGACGTCCTGCTCAAGGCCTACCAGAATCTCCGTAAGCTCGAAGACGTCGAAAGGTTCGCCTCCTGGCTCTTCCGTATCGCCCACAACGAAGCCTATTCCCTGCTTCGCCGAAAACGTCCCGAGAACGATGATATTGACCCCGTCGCCTCGGAAATCGCCGCTACTTTGCCTCCCGGCCCCAGCATGTTGCCCATGGAGACGGCCCTCGCCGTCGACGCCGCCCTCCGCCGCTTAACCCCGGACCAACGCGAGGCCGTCGTTTTGAAGGTTTATCAAGGATTCAAGTTCGAGGAGATGGCCGAAATCCTCGAATGCCCGGTCTCCACCGTCAAGTCCCGCCTCTATACGGCTTTGGACCTGTTGAAAGAAACCCTGGCCCCTATTTCCCATCGGAGTACCCTATGAGTTGTTCGCCGTTTGATCTACGTGATTATGTGTTCGGGGAGCTCGACTCCGCCCAAGCCCGGTCGGTCGAATTGCACGGCCGCCAATGCGCCGCTTGCGCCGACGAATTGGCTCGACTGCGCATCACCGAAACCGCTCTCTTCTCCCTCCGCGACGAAGAAATTCCCCGTCGCATCGCCTTCGTCTCGGACCAGGTAATAACGCCCCATATCTGGGAAGCCCGCTGGTGGCACGCCTGGTGGAACTCCGCGCCGCGTTTGGGCTTTGCCTCCGCCGCCCTGCTCTCCATGGCGATCCTCGCCCATGCCCTCATCCAACGCCCCGTTGCCCCCTCGGCTCCCGCGGTCGTCACCGCCCAGGTCGACCAATCGCTCATCGACCAGCGTGTCGCCGTAGCCGTCGCCAAGGCCGTCGCTAACCTCGAAGCCCAGCAACAGACCCGTCTGGCCTCGACTGTCCAACAAGTGGAGAAGCGCTACTCTGCCCTCCGCCAGGAAGACCTGATGACCTTCGAAGCCAGCTTCAATATCTATAACCAAAAGCAAAAGGCCCGATACGCTTCCATGATGCGCGAAGCTGGAACCCTGGCCAATGGTGGTGTCCAGTGATCCGTTTCGCCGTCGCCCTCGCTCTCTGCGCCCTGCTCCAGGCCGCCTCCGTCAGTCGTACAACCATCGCCGGGGCTGAGGAATCTCTCAACCGCCGCCTCAAAGCGCTCGTCCCCGGCGAACCCTATCTCGTTCTCGGCGAAGCCCACGGCGTCTACCTCGACAACTTCGGTGCCGTCTTCACCGCCAGTGTCAACCTCGTCGAAGGTCCCAACGTCTCGCCCTTCCGCCAAGCCATCTCGCCCAAAGAACGCGCCGACCTCCGCCAACGAAAGCTCGATCGGCTCCCCAAACTCCGCGAGGTCATGCGCGAAGCCCTCATCGTCTCCGCCGGCATGCTCGATACGGTTCCGATCAACGAACAAATCGTGGTTTCGGTCACTCTGCCTCGCTACCACTGGGAGGATGCCGCCGGCGTCCCCTCCCAAATCGTGATGCAAGCCAGCCGCCTTGCCCTGGTGAATCTACAAGTCAACCCCCCCAAGGATGCCGCCTCCCTGAACGCCGCTATCCGCACGAGAGAGAACTAATGCGCCTTGGCGAAATTCTGATGGCCAAGAAGTTGGTCTCCGAAGAAGATCTCGATAAAGCCCTGGAACTCCAACGCGAACGCGGCGAAAAAATCGGTAAGATTCTCGTCGACCTCGGCTTCATCGCCCATCGCGACATCCTGGCCGCCCTCAGCGAACAGCTCCAACTCCCGCTCGTCACGATCGAAGGCACCCCCTTCTCCGCCCCCGAACTCCAGGGCCTCTCCCCCCGTTTCCTCCGCCAATCGCGCTGTCTCCCCTACGGCATGTCCGACCAGGGCCTCACCCTGGCCATGGCCGATCCGCTCGACTTTGAAACCATCGCCGCCGTCCGTGGCTTCACCGGTATGAAGGTCCAGCCCGTTCTCGCCGCCGAAAACGAGCTGCTCGAAGCCATCGATAAACACTACGGCGAATCCGCCGCGCGCCAGGACGCGGGCGACGAATTCGGCAATGAAGACGGCAAAGCCGATCTCGAACAGCTTCGCGACATGGCCAGCGAAGCCCCCGTCATCCGCACCGTCAACGCCATCATCGCCTCCGCCGTCGAAAAACGCGCCAGCGATATTCACCTCGAACCCTACGAAAAAACGTTCCGCATTCGCTTTCGTATCGACGGCATCCTCTACGAACAGGAAACCCCGCCCAAAGAGATGAAGTTCGCCCTTATCAGCCGCCTCAAGCTGATGGCCCGCCTCAACATCGCCGAACGCCGCCTCCCGCAGGATGGCCGCATCAAAGTCAAAACCCTCGGCCGGGAAGTCGATCTCCGCGTCTCCACCCTGCCCACCCTCTACGGCGAATGCGTCGTCATGCGCCTGCTCGACCGCTCCGCCGGCGACAACTTCTACGACCTCCGCAAGCTCGGCTTCTCCCAGCAAATGCTCGACCGCATGGAGTTCTATACCGGCCTGCCCCATGGCATCATGTTCGTCACCGGCCCCACCGGCAGCGGCAAATCCACCACGCTCTATTCCGCCCTCAAACGCATCAACGGCGCCGACCGCAAGATCATCACGATCGAAGACCCCGTCGAATACCAGATGGACGGCATCAACCAAATTCACGTCAACAATCAAATCGGCCTCACCTTCGCCAGCGGCCTCCGCCACATCATGCGGCAGGATCCGGACGTCATCATGGTCGGCGAAGTTCGCGACCGCGAAACCGCCGACGTCGCCATCCGCTCCGCCCTCACCGGCCACTTCGTCTTCTCGTCGCTCCATACCAACGACGCCCCCAGCGCCGTCACCCGCCTCGTCGACATGGGCGTCGAAAACTACCTCATCTCCTCCTCCGTCGTCAGCATCCTCGCCCAACGCCTCGTCCGCCGCATCTGCCCCCAATGCCGTCAAGTCTCCGGCACCGCCATGCGCCCGGAAGGCTACGAGGTCGAATGCTACCGCGGTCGCGGCTGCGACGCCTGCAACGGCTCCGGCTACTCCGGTCGCCTCGGCATCTTTGAACTCATGGAGATGCACGACGACATTCGAAAACACATCATGGCCAATGAAGACTCTATCGTCATCGCCGCCACCGCGCGCCGCCTCGGCATGCGAACCCTGCGCGAAGACGGCTGGGACAAAGTCGAACACGGCGTCACCACGCCCGACGAAGTCCTCCGCGTCACCCAGGACTTCTAATGGCCTCCTCGTTCCACTTCAAGGCCGTCACGCCCGATGGCAAAACCCGCACCGGCACCATCACCGGGGAAAACGACAAGTCCGTTGCGCGCGAACTCCGCAAGCAAGGGCTCATGCCCGTCTACGTCGGCCTGGAACAAAAAAAGACCTTTGAACTCGCCCTCCCCGACTTCGGCGGGAGCCGCCGGAAAGACGTTCTCTTCTTCACCCAGGAGATGTCCACGCTCCTCAACTCCGGCGTCCCCGTCGACCGCGCCCTCCAAATCGCTACCGAACTCACCGACAAACCCGCGTTTCGCATGGTCGTCCTGGATGTCATGCGTGTCCTTAAAGGTGGCCGCACCTTCGCCGATTCCCTCGGCACCCACCCTCTCCACTTCGGCGATCTCTACGTCAACATGGTCCGCGCCGGCGAGGCCTCCGGCTCCCTCGGCATCGTCTTTGACCGGCTCAGCGAGTTCGAACGCACCCGCGACGAACTCCGCAGCTACATCATCAGCTCCATGGTCTACCCCTGCTTGCTCGTCGCCGTTGGCATCGGGTCCATCTTCATCCTGATGAACTTCGTCGTTCCCCGCTTCGCCAGCGTCTTTCAAGAAGGACGCATGGCGATGCCGCTACCCACCAAGCTCATGCTCGAAGCCAGTCGCATCACCCAAACCTACGGTTGGATGGTCGGCCTCGCCCTCACCGTTGGCTTCGTTTTTCTGCAAGGCTTCATTCGCACCACCAATGGCCGCATGTGGTGGGACACCTTCCGCCTTAAAATCCCCCTCCTCGGCGACGCCCTCCGCAAAGCCGAAACCGCCCGCTTCGCCCGTGCCATGGGCACCCTCATCGCCAACTCCGTCCCCCTCGTCCAGTCCCTCAACATCGCGGGTGCCATCCTGAACAACAAACGCATCGCCGCCGCCATTGAGCCCATCGCCCTCGGCGTCAAACGCGGCGAAGGCCTCGCGGTCCCCGTCCGTCGCGCCGCCGTCTTCCCCTCGCTCGCCGCCCACCTCTTGAGCGTCGGCGAAGAAACTGGCAAACTCGATCAAATGTTCCTGCGCATCGCGGATGTCTTTGAAGAAGAAACCAAATCCGCCATCAAGCGCTTCACAAGCTTATTTGAACCGATGATCATCCTGGTGATGGGCATTCTAATCGGCGCCCTCGTGCTGAGTATGTTGCTCGCCATCACCAGCATTAACGATGTCGCGGTGTAGGAGTAGAAAAATGCAGAGAAGAAGAAAAACGCAGTCCGGCGTCACCCTCATCGAAATGCTGGTCGTCGTCACGATCATTGCCCTTTTCGTCGCCGTCGTCGGACCCAAAATGCTCAAACGAGCCGATGGCGCCCGCGTCACCGCCGCCCGCCAACAGATCAATGCGTTCGGAACCGCCCTCGGTGCCTACAAGCTCGATACCGGCACCTATCCGACCACCGAACAAGGCCTCGCCGCCCTCAAGGCCAGACCCGAAAATGTAGCCAACTGGCAGGGACCCTACATGCAAGAGATCCAGACCGATCCCTGGCAGAAAGCCTACATCTATAACTTCCCCGGTGAACACGGCGACGAACCCGATATCATCTGCCTCGGGGCCGACGGCGTCCCCGGCGGAACCGACATCAACGCCGACGTCGTGAGCTGGAAAACGAAGTGAACCAGCGGTCGCAGCGCGGCGTCACGCTGCTCGAAATGATGATCGTCACCGCCCTCATTGCGGTCGTGATCGGGGTCACTTTCCCCGCCATCAATTCGGGCATCGATTCGCTGCGCCTGCGCGCCGCCACGGACGGAATCGTCAGCCACCTCACCGCCGCCCTCAACCGCACCGAACGCCGCCAACTCGCCATGGAAGTCGGCATCTTCCGTCAGGAAAACCTCATGCGGTTCATCTCCGCCGACGGCAGCTATCGCAAGCAATTCGATATGCCCGAAGGCGTCACCATCACCGGTATCCTCCCCGCAGTCCCCGGCCTCGACCCCAACGCCCCTCGTCTCTTCCTCCTCCACCCCGGCGGCGTCATCCCCCGCGTCGTCGTCGAAGTCACCAACCGCCGCGGCGCGAAACGCCTCGTCAGCGTCGACCCCATCACCGGAACCGCCCAAACCCAGGTGGTGCCCAAATGAAGCGCAAATCCACCGCCGGCTTCACGCTCCTTGAAGTCCTCGTCGCCAGCGTCATCATGGCCATCGCCATCACCGGCCTGCTTTCGAATCTCACGCTCTCCCTCCGCACCGCCGCCCGCCTCACCGAATACGACCGCGCCGCCCTTCTCGCCCGCCACAAAATGGACGAACTGCTGCTCCTGCCGCCGGTTCCAACCCAGCAGCAAATGGTCGAAGGCCGTTTCGATATGACCCAATCCGGCGGCGTCGAAGCCGGCTGGAAAGCGCGCACCGGAATCTACGAAGCTCCGCCCGGTGCTGGCCCGGGCGTCGAAATCCTCGAACGCGTCGAACTCCAAATCTGGTGGAACCAAGGCGGAAAACTCCGCACGTACCCCCTCGAAGGCTTTCGCAAACGCATCATGATGCCCGGCGAAGCCACCAATCCCGCCGGCGGAGTCGTGCAATGAGACGTCACAACCAACGCGGCGTCACCCTCCTCGAACTCCTCATCGCCGTCACCCTCATGAGTCTTCTGAGCGGCGGAATTCTCTACGCCCTCCGCGTCGGCCTCCAAGCCCTCGAAAAAACCAACAACCGCTTCCTCGCCAACCGTCGCGTCATCGGTGTGGAACGCGCCCTGCAGCAGCAACTCGCCGGGCTCATGCCCGTCGGTGCGGACTGTCTCAGCCCCGATGGCGCCCCCACCGGTGCCCGCACCCGCTTCTTCGAAGGTCGCGTCCAGTCGATGCGCTTCGTCACCAATTTCTCCCTGAACGAATCCTCCCGCGGCTACCCCCGCATCGTTGAATACAGCGTCATCCCCGGCAAGGACAACATCGGCTTGCGCCTCATCGTCAACGAATCGGTCTATACCGGCCCCGTCAGCCTCATGGGCCACTGCGTCGGCATGAGCCTCGATCCCGAACGCGGCTTCCCGCTCCCCATCTTCCGCCGCATCGAACCCCGGCCCGATAGCTTCGTCCTTGCCGACAAGATCGCCGGCGTCCGCTTCGTCTTCCTCGAAACCCTGCCGCCTCCCGTCCTCCAACGCTGGACCTCCGTCTGGTCCGCCCCCGCCTGGCCCGCTGCCATTCGCATGGAGATCGTTCCCCTCGATGCCAACCCCGGCAACCTCGACGTCGCCACCGTAACCATCCCCGTCCGCGTGACGGCCGACCCCTTCAAGAAGTATGCCGACTAGATCCCTACGCGGCGGCGCGCTGCTCACCGTCCTCTGGCTCTCGGCCGCCCTCACTGCCATCGCCTTCTCCGTGGCCACCACCGTCCGGGGCGAAACCGAGCGGACCTCCACCACCGTCGAGCAAACCCGCGCCTACTACCTTGCCACCGGCGCCGTCGATCGCGCCATCCTTTGGATGCAGTGGGGCCGCAACGTCGGCCGCAATCCCGACGGCACCGCCCGCTTCTGGGCACCCGGCATCTCCCTCCTCCGCATGCCCTTCCCCTCCGGCTACGCCGAGGTCGAAGTCATCCCCGAATCCTCCAAATACAACATCAACTCCGTCACCCCCGTCGACCTGCAACGACTGCTCCTCAGCCTGGGACTCGACCCCAATCGCACCCAGGAATTGACCGCCGCCATCATCGACTGGCGCCAACCCTCTCCGGGGCCGTCATCCTTTGATCAGTTTTACGGCTCCATGATTCCGTCTTTCCGCGCTCGCCATGCGTCTTTTGAACAAATAGAAGAACTTCTGTTCGTTCGCGGGGTCACCCCGGACATGTTTTACGGCACCTGGGTTCGAAACCAGGCCGGCCAACTCGTCCGCGCCACCGGCCTCAAGGACTGCCTCGCTCTCTATGGCACCAATAGCCAATTCGATATCAACATGACTGCTCCGCCCGTCCTCCTGTCGCTGGGTATTCCCCCGGATGTCGTGACGCAAATCGTCGCCCGCCGCTCCCAGCGTCCCTTCCTCACGAACGAAGAGCTCAACACCGTCGTCCAGGCCGCCGGACCCGCCGCCGGCAAACTCCGCCTCGGTGGAGGTAGCGTGTTCACGCTCCGCGCTAGCGCCACCCTCCGCGGCAGCGACGTCCGCCGCTCCGTTGCCTCCGTCGTAAAATTCAACTGGGACGAAAAGGACGAAATGACTCCGTATCACATCCTCCGCTGGTACGACAACGCGGGGACGAACTGAAGATATGAGTAGCCTCCCCCCCGCAGTCCGCAAATGGCTCTCCTTCGGCACCGGCGTCGGTATCGAGGTCGGCCCGCAAGATCTGACGGTCTCCATCGTCCGTGCCCGCCCCTCCGGTGCCGAGCTTCTCGATTCGCGAACCATCGCCGGCTTCCGCGAACGCCCCGCCGTCGAATGGGGCCGCGAATACGCCGATTTCGTCAAAAAGTTCTCCGCCGGCCACATCGCCGCCGTCGTCATGGTCCCCCGTAGCGAAGTCATCGTCCGCACCATGCCCTTCCCCGCCGTCGGCGACGAGGAACTCGAAGCCGCCATCGGCTTTCAACTCGATACCCTCCACCCCTACGCCGAAGACGACGCCGTGCCCGCCTTCGCCCGCCTCGATGGCACCCAGGTTCTCATCGGCGTCCTCCGCCGCCAGAAGTTCGAGGCCTATCAAACCTGGTTCACCGAAGCCGGCATCAAGGTCGGCAGCTTCACCTTCTCCGCCGCCGCGATCTATTCCGCCATTCGCTTGACCACCGCTGCTCCCGTCGGCTTCCTCGCCGCTCAGGAAACCGTCGATGGCCTGGAGGTCTACGGCGAAAGCGTCGCCCGGCCCGTCTTTTCCTCCGTCTTCGATCTGCCCCCCGCCCGCGCCCTCGCCCTCGCCGCCGCCGAACTCCGACTCCCCGCTGATACCGTCCCGCTCGAATTCGGCGTCAGTATGGCCCATGCCGCCGCCCTCGGCAGCGCTGTCCCGGCCCTCTCTCTGGGAGCCAACTTCCTCCCTGAAGGCCAGCGCCGGTCGAGTTCCAAATGGCGCTATGTGCCCACCGCTGTCCTCGCCGCCATCTTAATCGCCCTCCTGGCCGGCATTGCCCTTCACGAACCCTACGACACCGGTCGCTACGTCGCCGCCATGCAGGAAGAAATCAAGCGCGGAGAATCGTTCGCCTCCCGCGTCCCCGTCCTCGATCAAGCGACCGCCAAAACCGCCGCTCGCGTGGTCCAACTCGATGATTTCCGCCGCCGCACCCGGCAAGACCTCGACCTACTCCTCGAACTCAC
Source organism: Acidobacteriota bacterium (assembly GCA_026394015.1). Lineage (GTDB taxonomy): Bacteria > Acidobacteriota > Terriglobia > Bryobacterales > Bryobacteraceae. Next base: position 9,784 of record JAPKZA010000288.1, on the reverse strand, counting down.
GGGCACCCTGCCCCCGCCGACGTTCCTCTCCGGTCTCGACATGACCCGCGAAAGCGTCAATATCACCGGCGAAACCGATCAAGCCGCACCCCTGCTCCGCGTCATTGACAACTCGCCCCGTCTCGCCAATAGCGAATTCACCATCCCCATCGGCCGACTCGCTAACGCCGAAGTCTTTCGCATCCGCAGCCTTCGGGAGGTCCCCAAAAAATGATCATTACCGACCGGGATCGCAAAGCCCTCCAACTCCTAGGTGGTGTGCTGGTCGTCGTCGCCGTTGTCTACTTTTGGCCCGACTCCACCGCCGCCCCGGGCACCCCCGTCTCCGGTACCGCCGCCGACGCTCCCGTCCTCGTCGAACAACGGCTCGAACGCGTGCGGCGCATGATGCTCCAAGTGCCCGATAAAGAAGCCACTCTTTACGCGACCAAAGCCGATTTGGCCGCCCGTGAAAAAGGGCTCCTGCAGGCCGACACCGCCCCCCAAGCCCAAGCCCAACTCTTCCAAATTCTCCGTCGCGTCGGCCGCTCCCTCCCCCAGCCCATCGACATCCGGGCCAGTGAAATCGGCCAGGCAAAATCCTTCGGCGACGACTACGGCGAAGTCAGCGTCTCGGTCACCTTCAACTGCGGCATCGAGCAGCTAGTCAACTACCTCGCCGACCTCGGTGCTCAACCGGAACTCCTCGCTACCTCCGAACTTCGCGTCGGAGCCGCCCGCGATAAAGATAAAATCCTACCGGTTTCACTAACCGTCTCCGGACTCGTACCCCGGAAATTGATTCCCGACAAAAAAGGGGTGCAGTTTTGAGAGGCCGCCTCTTCCTGATCAATTTGCTCCTGTTAGCTTGCATCGCCGGCGCTGCCATGGAGCTCAAAAAGCTACTCGACGAAACCCGCAAGCGAGAAGCCCTCGTCCGCGCGAGTGCGCCCGCCCTGCCCTCCGCCAAGCCCGTCGCTGCCGTGGCCAACGTCGAAAAGACAACCCCCGCCAACTATTTGGATATCGCCGTGCGTCTACTTTTTAGTAGGGATCGCAATCCGGGCGTCGAGCCTCCTCCTCCCCCGGCGCCCCCGCAAATGCCGGCTTTTCCGCTCGCTTATGGCGTGTTGATGATCGGCGATCCTCCCACCGTCATGCTCAGCGAAGCCAAAGGTAAACCACAACGCGGTTACCGACCCGGAGACCGGGTCGGAGAGTTCAAAATCCTCGCCGTAACCGGCGCGGACGTAACCTTCGAATGGCAGGACAAAAAAATCACCAAAACACTCGGAGAACTCGCCGACAGAGAAGCCTCCAAACTTCTCGCCGCCGCCCCTCCGCCCCCGGCGTCTGACAATGCTCCCTCCGCTCCTGCCTCCGCCCCCGTCGCCAAGGCGGTTACCGACCTTGGCGGCGGCAACAGCGCCTCCAAACAGGGCCCCGGACAAGTCATGACCCCCACCATGAAACAGTGTCAACCCGGCGATACCGCACCCGACGGTGCCATCGTCGACGGGTTCAAAAAGATCAACACGGCCACCCCCTTTGGCTTCCAATGCCGCTGGGAAAAAGTCCAGTAACCATATTGAGAAAGGAATTACGAAGAATGATGCGAACGATACTTCTCACTCTCGCCACGGTCGCCCTGGCCGTCGCCCAGCCGGAACCCAAACCCCCCGCCGGAGTGCCCGCCAACGCCAAAAAAATCAATGAAGACACCTGGCGCATCGTCGACGAAAAAGGGAAAGTCTGGCACTACCAGTCCTCGCCCTTCGGCTGGATGAAGTCTCCCGCCCTTTCGGTCGCCGAACAACAGAAACGCGACGGCGTCGGCGATCCGATCGAAGGCATGACGGTCAAGGAAGAAGGAGAAATGCTCAGGTTCTCTCGCCCCGGCCCCTTCGGCGCTTACAACTGGACCAAAAAGAAAACCAACCTCGACGAAGCAGAGAAGGCGGTCTTGAACCGGGCACAGACGCAGAAGTCCGCCACGGCGCCCGCCTCGTCTGCCCCTGCGCCGGTTCCCGCCGCGCCGGTTAAGGAATAATCGCGGATGCAAATGCGCACCCTCCCCGTCGTAATCTCTCTCGTCCTCGGTGCTACCGCGCTGCTCGCCCAAGCCCCTCCGATGCCCAAGCCCCCTCCGGGCTTCGGCACCAATGTGGTCGAGCAACCTAGGCCTGCTCCTCCCCCGCCTACCTCGGTCGCCGCCCAGCCAGCGCCCGGTGCCACCTCTCCCGCCGCCGCGGCCCCCACCCCCGGCCCGCCCCCCACCGCCCTCGGCGGACTCAATCTGCAAAACGCCGCCCTCACCGAAGTCATCGATATCCTCGCCCGCCAGCTCAAGATCAACTACATCCTCGATCCCCGCGTCAAAGGCGGCGTCGTTCTCAATACCTACGGCGAAACCAAACAGCTGAACCCCCGCGATCTGCTCGACATGATCCTCCGCATCAACGGCTTTGCCATGGTGCAGGTCGGCGATGTCTACCGCATCGTCCCCATGAGCGATGTAGCCCGCCTCCCGATCAAAGCCAACATTAACTCCACCAGTCTCCCCGACAGCGAGTCCGTTCAACTTAATCTCGTCTTCCTCAAGTACGCCAACGTCGAAGAGTTAACCAAACTCCTCGAACCCTTTACCGGCGAAAACTCGAAGATGTGGTCTTACCCGCCCGCCAATCTGCTCCTGATGCTCGACGGCTCCCGCAGCATGCGTCGCACCATGGAACTGATCTCCCTGTTCGACAACGATACCTTCGCTTCCCAACGGGTCCGCCTTTTCGAAGTCGAACACGGTCGCCCCTCCGAACTCACGAAAGAGCTCGACAGCATCTTCAAATCGATCTCCCTCAACGACAAAGTCAGTCCCATCAAGTTCCTGCCTGTCGATCGCATCAACACCATCATCGCCGTCGCTGCCAACCCGAGCGCCTTCGATGAAGTGAAAACTTGGATCAAAAAACTCGACGTCCCGGTCAAAATCACGGCCGGCTCCATCGACAACTATGTCTATCGCGTCAAGTACGGACGCGCCGACATGATGGCCATGGCCATCATGATGCTCTACGGCGGCGGCGGCAACATGATGGGGATGATGGGCATGTTGGGAATGATGGGCGGCATGGGTGGCGGCATGGGTGGTGGTATGGGTGGTGGAATGGGCATGGGCGGCGGCGGCTTCGGTGGAGGCGGCTTCGGCGGTGGCGGCATGGGTATGGGCGGAGGCGGCTTCGGCGGAGCCTATGGCTACGGCCAAGCTTCCGGCATGATGGGCATGGGCTCCGGCATCACCCAACAAATGCCCGCTAACTCCCAGCAAGCCGCCGGCATGGTTGGCACGGGTGGTGCTGTCGATCAGACCGGATCTTACCTCGGTGCCGGTCCCAATGGTGGTGGTGCGGGTAGTAATGCTCCCCGCGTTATCCCCAATCCAATGGACAACACGCTCATCATCCAAGGGACCCCGTCCGCATACGAAGGCATCCTAAAGATCCTCCGCGAAATCGATGTCGCGCCACGCCAAGTCCTCATCGAAGCCAAAATCTACGAGGTCTCCCTTACCGGCGCTTTCGCCAACGGCATCGCGGCGTTCCTCCAAAAACGAGAGGTCACCGCCGGCGGCACCAAACAAGCCGGATCTAGAGACTTTCTCGGCTCTCTCGCTAACGCCTCGATCAACCTCTCCGCTGGAGCCCTCGTCGGCCAAAGCCGAGAACTCCTCGCCTTCCTCACCTCCACCGAGAACGAAAATCGAACCCGCGTTATCTCCGCCCCCAGCATCATCGCTACCGATTCCATCGCCGCCAGCATCAACGTAGGTACCGAGGTGCCTACCCTTACCGCCTCGGCAGCTACCGGAATTCAAAGCGGCGGCAGTTCCCTGTTCGCCAACAACGTCTCCAACCGCAATAGCGGCGTCACTCTCGCCGTCACCGCCCGGGTTAACCCCAGCGGCATCGTCACCCTCATCATCAACCAGGAAGTCAGCTCGCCCCAGGCCCCCGCCGCCGGCGCGATCAACTCTCCTTCGTTCTCCAAACGAACCATCAACACCCAGGTCACTCTCGAAGACGGCGACACCATCGCCATCGGTGGCATCATCAACGAAACGAATACGCAAGCCTCGGCCGGCATCCCCGTCCTTCATCGCATTCCCATCCTCGGCTGGGGCTTCGGCAGCAAATCCTTCAGCAAGGAGCGCACCGAACTCATCATCTTCATGACCCCCCGCGTCATCTACGACACCAAAGAGATCACCGAAGCCAGCGAAGAACTAAAAGGCCGCATGCGCCGGATGAGGAAGTTCATCAAGGAATAACGCCCTTAACGAAACTTGATGGCCTCGCGCGGGTTAGAATCGAACGACCTGCTCTAACCCCGCATCCATATGAATGTTTCTTCACGTTTCCCCGCGCTAGCCTTGTGCCTACTCGCCTCTTGCCCGCTTTTCTCTCAAGGCACCGGGGTCGACGTCGGGAGCGGGAGCATCGATCCTGTCATCCGCCAGCAGTTCGTCAACGCCTTCTATCGCAGCAACTTCGCGAACATAGTCGCCACTCCACCCGTCGCCGACGTCCGCCGATACGGCTCCACCGGCCTCATCCAGGAGTTCAATCCCCTCTCCGGCTCCGGCGGTCGCCTCGCCCTCGTCAAAGCCAACACCTCTACCGTCATCATCGACGAACAAACCGGCGTCTATCAACTCCTCTCCCTCCTCTACGCCAACTACTCCGCCGTTGGTGTCACCACCGCCGGCTATCCCACCATGGATACCGCCCTGTGTACCAACACCGCCGCCGGAACCTGCTACTGGCAGCTTTTCGATCGCAAGTACGCCCTCTTCTCCTACTCCTCCGCTCTCGCTAACGGCTTGCAGAATTTCACCGTTCGCGATCCCTACTTCACCCTCTGGCAAAACTCCGGCGGCATCACCGTCCTCGGCGCCGCTTCCTCCGCTGAAACCACCGCCACCACCCCCACCGCTAACGCCTATACCTTCCAATCGTTCCAAAACGGCTTCATTTTCAACATCACCTCGGGCACCTTGAACGGCCGCCAAATCGTCGTCGCCCCGCCCGTCAATCAGGCTTATGTAAACAACGGCGGCCCCACCGGCTTTCTCGGCCTTCCCATCGGTGCCGTCGTCTCCCTCGGCGCGAACCGCTTTCGCCAAAGTTTCGAAAACGGTGCCATCGACTTCGACTCAAACGGTGGCACTTCCGTTCGGCTCCCCGTCAACAACATCGGCCTCAGCGCCACCATCACCACCCTCCGCCTCAAACTCAACGAAACCTATCAGATCACCGCCATCCCCCGTTCCGCCAGCGGCAACGACCTCCTCGATCGGCCCGTCGCCTGGACCACCACCAACGGCCGCGTGATTTCCATCCAAACCTCCGGTACCACCGCCACCCTCAAAGCCGTCGGCGGAGGCGTCGCCACCATCACCGCCACCAGCGAAGGCCGCATCAGCGCCCCCGTCCAAGTCTTCGTCCAAACCACCTGCTGCCAAGTCGGCGAAGGAGCGCCCAGCGCCGCCGCCACCCAAGCCTTCCAGGACGCCGTCACCCGCAATCGCCTCGCCCTCAACCTCCCCAGCCCAAACCCCGTTCGCCGCGTCGGCAACGGGAATATCCAGGAACTCACAACCACCGCCGGAACCCGTATCGTCCTCGCGCTTCCCGACCGCCTTCCCCAGGCCTACGTCCTCTCCGGCGCTCTCCTCTCCCGTTATGAGGATCTCGGCGGACCCGCCGGGGGCCTCGGCTACCCTCTCTCCGATCCCACCGCCGGTGGCCGCCAAACCTTCGAAAACGGGACCCTTGCCGGCGGACCCGTTCGCCTCGTATCCGGCCCCATCTTCACCAAATGGCAAACTCTCGGCCTCGAAACCGGTGCTGCCGGCACCCCCGTCTCTGACGTCACGTCATTTTTCACCTTTGCCGCCACCAGCGGAACGCAACAAACCTTTCGCGGCGGAGCCTTCTACAGCGTCCCTGTCGCCGGCCGAGTGAACTTCGTCGGCGGAGCCATCTATGCCAAATATCTCCAGCTCACCGCCGCCAACGGGTCCCTCGGAGCCCCTTTGAATGACGAATTCGTCGTCTCCGGCCGCCGCCGTCAGGATTTTGAAGGAGGTTACCTGGAACTCCCACCCGGTGCCACCGAAGTCACCCTGGTCCAAACTCCCCGTCGTCCCGCCCTGACGGCCACCCCGGCCACCGTCATCGTCGGTAGCCGTGTCCGCCTCGCCCTCGGCGGCTTCGGCGACAACACCCGCCTCCGCGTCCGCATCTCCGGCCAACCCAATTTCTTCGTGCAAACAACCAACGGAGCCTACGCCTGGGATACCCTCGTACCCCCCTCCGCCCCCTCCGGAAGCATCACCGTCATTGCCGACGAACCCGGTACCACCCGCTCCGCCCAGGCCACGTACACCGTTCGTGCCCTCGCCGACGCCCGCCCCCGCCTCACTAAAGTCCGCGGCGATGCCCAGGCCGGCTCTCCCGGCTCTCTCCTCCCCATTCCCCTCCGCGTCCAACTCCGCGACGAAGCCAGCAACCCTCTCGCCGGCGTCGCGGTCGCCTTCACCGCCTCCCAAGGCGCTGTCCTCTCTCGCGCCACAGGCGCAACCGATAGTAACGGCGAAGCCGAAGTCAGCCTCCGCCTCCCCTCCGCCGAAGGTATCGCCCTCGTCACCGCGGAAGCCCTCCGCCAAGTCGTCACCTTCCAGGTCCGCACCACCGGCGGCGCCCTCACCTCCTTCCCCCGCGTCACCGACCCCGGCAACCCCTTCGTCGCCTCCTCCGCCGCCATCATTAAGTATCTCCAGGATCGCGGCGAAGTCCCCGCCTCCGGCGCGGCCTCGACACCCGCCTCCATCGACACATACCTCCGCAATTTCTGCCTCTTTGACTCCCAAGCCGTCCAAATCTGCGACGGATTCCTCGAAAACAGCATGGCTAACCTCTGGCGTCTCGGCGGTTTCGTCGCCGGTGGCCTCGAAATAGTAGCCCTCCCGCCCACCGAACAAGTCCTCCGCGACTCCGTCGCCACCGGACCCGTCCTCGTCAGCCTCGCCCTGGAAGGCGGAGCCTCCCATGCCGTCGTCGCCACCGGCATCACCGCCGAAGGCAGCATCCAAATCATGGATCCCAGCCCCACCTTCGGTCGAACTAGCCTCGCCGAATACCAAAACGGTTTCCAGGCCGGTAATACATCCTATAAAGGACGCATCGTCGGACTAGTTCGCCTCGAACCCCGCACCCCCGCAAACGTCGGCTTCCTCGTCATCGCCGAAACTACCAACATCTCCATCGCCGGCCCCTCCGGCGTCTGCGGTGCCACCTTCGGCATCCAACGCGGCGGCAACCTCACCAATTTCCGCTCCTGCGACGGCGGACAACCCATCTACCAACTCGAACTCGCCGCCACCGGCCGCTACCGAGCCACCCTCTCCGATCTCGGTACCATCGGTGCCCGCTACCAACTCGAAGGCCAAAACACCGGCTCCTTCCGCGTCGCCCGCCCAGGCCTCCAATGGGAGCCGAGCCCTCTCGAAACCAGCTTCCTCACGACCGCCGTGCTCAATGGCGCCAGCTTTACCTCCGAACTCGCCCCCGGCGCCCTCGTCAGCATCTTCGGCATCGGACTCGGCCGCGAAGGCGCGCAAACCACTGCGGAAATCGGTGGTCGACCCGCTCAGATCCTCTTTTCGAGCCCCTTCCAAATCAACCTCGCCCTCCCGCTCGACCTCCTCCCGGGCTCCTATCCCCTCTCGCTTCAGTCCATCTTCGGCTCCGCTGAGGTCCGCGTCGACGTTCGCGACGTCGCCCCCGCCATCTTCCGCCTCGCCGAATCGCAAATGGCCGTAGTCAACACGAACGGCACCCTCAACAACCCCACCCAACCCGCCGCCCGCGGCTCCGCCCTCGTTCTCTACGGAACCGGCTTCGGCGCCGTGCAACTCCAGGGAAATCTGAGCCGTACCACCCGTCCCGTCTCCGCCCGCATCAGCAATCTCGAAGTGCCCGTTGGGTACAGTGGACTCGCCCCTGGATACATTGGACTCTATCAGATCAACGTAAACCTACCCGTTGACATGCCCCCGGGCCTCTTCCAAACCCTCGAATTTCGCCAGGCCGGGGCCGTCACCACCCCGCTAACAGTATCAATCCAATAGGGTTACTGCAGTTTCTCGCCGCCGCGAACGCGCTGCGCTCACATCGTCCCCCGGAATGGCCCCCTACATGCACAATAAAGTGTGCGTACAGTCGCCCACTCGGCGCAAGTCTTTGGAAACTAAGCTCTTGACTTGCACGTGTGGGAATGTTAAAAAGTAAAGGACTGCGTCGGCTCAGGGTTAGGCGGTTTTCCGTTTACGGTGCCGCGAGTACGTACGAATCACAAAACATATAAATATCAGCTCGGCTCGCAAGTAGCCGCCCCTCGCAAGCAGACTGTAATCGTCTTCGCGTGCTGGGCGAGTTCCTCGAGACCAAGTCAAAGCGGTAAAAAGGTAGTCCCTCATCAATTCTATTTTTCAATTCCCTAAGGAGAAGGAAATGGCAGATTTCCGTAAATGGTTCCCCGTATTGGCCGTTGCTACGCTGATGTTTGGCGCGGCGGCTTCCGCCAATGCCCAGCCCGCGTTTAGCTGTAATTCAAACGCTGGCGTTCCGCCGATCGTTCGCGCGGAAGGGCTCACGGAGCTCGTTGGTGATTTGATCTTGAACTGTACTGGTGGCAACCCGACCGCTCTCGGCGCGACGGTCCCCCAGGTCAACTTCCAGATCTTTTTGAACACCAACGTGACTTCCCGTTTGCTCAATGATCCCTGGAGCGAAGCGCTCCTGATGGTTGACGAACCGACCGGTGGCAGCGCCGACGGTGGCAACTTGCGTTATTGCACCACCAACGGTGGCTGCATGATGACTGGTGTCGGCACCGCTGGCGGCGTAAACTACCTCGCTGGCGACTCCCGCAACACGCTCCCTGCGAACGTGTTCCAGGGCCGTCAGTCTGGTGCGAACCAAATCGTGTGGCTCGGTGTGCCGATTGATCCTCCTGGCACCACCACCACCCGTATCGTCCGCATCACCAACGTTCGCGCCAATGCCAACCAGCTTGGTGTGAGCTCCACGTTGATCCCGACCCAAATCGTTATGTTCGTTTCGGCGACCTCGACGACCTCGATCCCCATCAACAACCCGCAGCAGACCGTGGCCTTCATTCAGCCCGGCCTGACCTTCGGCATCCGCACGGTACTGAACCAGACCAACTATCTCCAGTGCGTTTCGAACAATCGGACCGCCGCTACCGATAGCAGCTCTGCCATGGCCAGCATGCGTCACATCCTCCGGTTCTCGGAAGGCTTCGCCTCCTCCTTCAAGCGTCGTAACATTGCTTACACCAACGCTGATGTGAGCCCGGTGCCGCAGCCCCAGAACACGCCGAACAACAACTTCTTCACCGAAACCGGCTTCTACAACCCGTTTGTGGTTTCCGGCAACAACAACACCTCTGGTTTGACCTCGAACATCGCTTCCGCTGGTCTGGCTTCGCAGGGCACCCGCCTGATGGCTCGTTTCACCAACGTTCCCGCTGGCGTCGTCCTCTATGCCTCGATCTACGGAATCTCTTCCTGCTCTGATTGCAACACCAATGCTACGGCCAACATCACTGGCGCCGCCACGTCTTCGACGTCGCTCGTCAGCCTCGTTTCGACCGATTCGCAGGGTGCCGGTGCGTACTCCGCTGTTAGCGCCACCAACAGCTCCACCCAGTCTGGCAACACCAT
>JAPKZA010000083.1:5096-5634 GCA_026394015.1 Acidobacteriota bacterium | reverse complement strand
GATACGTTGCCAGCGTGATTACAATTTGCATGAGCGCGGCTTCCCATTCTTCGTCTGACAGCACATCTTCCACCATCAAGTCGTCGAGTGTTTTTGTGCAGCGCTCAAGCGCAATTACTTCCACTGGAAAATTATAAATGGTGGCATTCAGAATCTCTTCTTCTTCGCCTTCTTCTTCGCCTTCTTCTGTTTCTTCATCTTCGCCATTATAGTCACTAGTATGATCGCTACCGCCTTGACTACCATCGTCGCTCATATTATAAAGCGATTCATTTGTTGTGTGCGAGGAGCGCGAAGAACACGAAGAAGAAGACGACGATGACGATGCATCATTTGCATCACAACTGCATTCAATCTTCAATTTTTGATTTCCATTTCCATTTTTTTCTCTTTCTCCTCCTCCTTCTTCGCCATCTTCTTGTTCTTCTTTATCTGCTTCTTTATCGTCATCAATATCAATATTAAAAATATCGGAATTGGATACATCAACAAGCGCAAGTTCTTCTCGTCCATCATTGTTAAAATCTTGCTCTTGCTG
>JAPKZA010000083.1:0-5073 GCA_026394015.1 Acidobacteriota bacterium | reverse complement strand
TTCTTCTCGTCCATCATTGTTAAAATCTTGCTCTTGCTGTTGTTGATCTCCTTGCTCTTGCTCTTGCTGCAACTCTTCGGCCACAATCTCAACAGTATTCAGAATCTTTATTTTAGAATTCATACTTTTTGTCTGTTTTCCATTTTTCTCTCTTCTCTCTTGATTCCATTCTAAAAACTTTTCGCATTCTGACTCATCGTAATAAAATAGAACTCCGTTTTTATCTTTGAAAAACTCATTCTTCATCAAATACTCTTGATCGTCAAATATATTCACTATGAAATCTTTTTGAATCGCCAGATACGATCCATAAAAATCAATACCGTGTATAAAATCGTGCGTGTGTAGCAGCTGACTCGATAAATACGAGAAAAATCCGTCCACATACGCAGAATTATTCGGGTCCAAAACCTTTGAATGACAATAATGGTTTTCTTTATCGTCTTTTTCAGAAGTGGAACTGGAATTAGGAATAGGCAAAGAATGCAATTCAGGAAGATGGAGCAGTGCTTCATTTTTAGTGTCATAACTGCCTGCCAAATATTTGATCGGATCTAAAAGCGGAGAGAATTTGAAAAAAACAGGAACATTAACGACGTTATCGATACTATCATCATCGTTCCGTTTTTTTACACTTGCACTTGCAATATTTTTAAAATGGCGATCATCAGATTCCGATCCAGAGTAACTAATCGACTGTATATTGAATGTCTGATTCAAATTAATCGAATTATAATTTGTATCGTTTAAAGAAAAGAAAGTGGAATACAGCGGGATAAAATTCTGACAAGATGAAATCCCCATATGCGTTTCTTCTAAATTTTTAAGAAGATTCTCATTCCTTGGCTTTTGATAATATAACTCAAATACATTTTTTACACAAGACATTTTAGAGAGATCGAGAGAAATTGTTAAATGTTGTTTTGAATAAAATATAAAATAAATTAATATTGTCTATACATAGAAAAATACAAGTATTTAAACTTATTTTTCACAATAATATAATATCTTTAAGCTATTTTATTTTGTCCCATTTTAAATCTTCAAGGGTGTAAATTGGGACAAAATAAAATAGCTTAAAGATATTATATTATAATATAAAAATCAAAATACTTTTAGCTAAATGATATATTCCTTCGGGTTTTTATGTTGCAACACTTTTAATCGGACCTTCATAATCATTCCCACCTGCCATATGGGGTCGGTATACAAATGATGAGAATATAAAAAATATTTTACTTTATACAATATAAAAATATTATATTTTTATATTGTATAAAGTAAAATATTGCAAATGTCAAGTTCCACAGCCCCCACAGGCCCCACAGGTCGCGCAGGCCCCACAGGCCCCACAGGTTCCACAGGTCGCACAGGCCCCATAGGTGTCACAGGTTCCACAGGTTCCACAGGTTCCACAGGTCGCACAGGCCCCACAGGTTCCACAGGTTCCACAGGTCGCACAGGCCCCACAGGTTCCACAGGTTCCACAGGTCGCACAGGTTCCACAGGTCCCGCAGGTCCTACCGGCTTAAGAGGTTTACAAGGATATAGCGGCCGAGACGGTGTCACAGGTTCCACAGGTCGCACAGGTCCCGCAGGTCCCGCAGGTCCCGCAGGTCCCGCAGGTTCCGCAGGTCCCGCAGGTCCCGCAGGTTATAACGGCGCACAAGGGATAAGAGGTTTACAAGGACATACAGGCCGAGACGGTGTTGCTGGTCCTACTGGAGCTCCAGGAACTGCGATTGTCCCTGATAACTCTATTAGCACTGTCAAAATACAAAATGTCGCAGTAACAGCCGATAAAATAGCACCTAATGCAATAACAAATACAAAGATTGTAGACAATGCCATTGACACTAGAAACATTAAAGACCGTGCCGTAACGAGTGAAAAACTTTCGTTAACGACTCCGGAATCATCAAGTAATGACACCAGTGCCGCAACAACAGCATTTGTGCAGGCGGCAATTGATGTTTCCGGTTTGAAAGAAAACTCGGTAAATACAATACACATTAAAGATGGTGCAGTAACCGCTCCGGAACTTGCAAACAATGCCGTTGAAAATGATAAAATTAAAGATGATGCAGTAACCACCGCCAAGCTTGTAGATGATGCCGTAACTAATTCAAAAATTCAAATCAACGCAGTAACCGCTCCGAAACTTGCAACCAATGCCGTTGAAACTGATAAAATTAAAGATGATGCTGTAACCGCCCTTAAAATTGCATCGAATGCGATAACCACTTCTAAGCTGGATAATAATTCTGTAACCGCCGCTAAGCTTGGAGCCAATTCGGTAGTCACTGAAAAACTTATGAACGAGGCTGTAAATACTTCTAAACTTGCAGCCGAGGCCGTAACCAATTCAAAGGTTGCACCCGGCGCCATTAACACGAACCAACTTGTAAATAGCGCAGTAAACGCCGATAAGCTTGCGATCGATTCCGTAGAAACGGATAAAATAAAGAATGTTGCAGTAACCGCCTCTAAACTTGCGACCAATTCCGTAGAAACGGATAAAATAAAGAATGCTGCAGTAACCGCCGCTAAGCTTGCAACCAATGCTGTAGAAACGGATAAAATCAATAATTCTGCAGTAACCGCCGCTAAACTTGCGACCGATTCCGTAGAAACGGATAAAATAAAGAATGCTGCAGTAACCGCTGCGGCGCTTGCAGACAATGCTGTAGAAACGGATAAAATAAAAAATGGTGCTGTAACCGCCGATAAGCTTGCAACCAATGCGCTAATCTCTGAAAAACTTGCAGCCAACGCAGTAACCACCGTCAAAATGGAAGATGGCTGTGTAACCCAGAGCAAAATCGCTGCAAACGCTGTAACCAACGAAAAAATTGCACCCAACGCCGTAGAAAGTGCTCAACTTAAAGCTGCTGCTGTAACTTCTGACAAACTTGCTTCATCATTAAGTGTGACAACCCTCAACGTAACCGGGTCACTTACTGCTCCGACACGTATATTAAATGATAAAACCAATCATCTTGCAACAACTGAATTTGTTGACGCCGCTTTAAATAATTTAACAGGAACTGCGCCAGGCACATTAACCACACTGACCGCCATTGCCGATGCATTTATAGCAAGCGGAGATATAATTACAAGTTTAGTCACTACGGTGGGGACAAAAGCCAATGCAAGTGGTGGAACGCTGACAACCGCAACGTTGACAAATGCAACATTCACCGGTTCAACTGTATACAGCAGTTTAAATGCAGGAGTTATGAAACTAAATAGCGATAAAAATGTTGAAAGTTCACTAATTACGGCCCAAGACATTCAACAAGGAACTATTGTTACTGCTAACCTCGCTTCTAGTGCGGTAACAACCGATAAACTTGCCGACGTAAGTGTAACCGCTATAAAACTTGCAACCGATTCCGTAGAAACTAACAGTGTCAAAGATAGCGCAATCACTGAACATAAACTTGCAGACAGTGCAGTGACCAATTCAAAAGTTGCATCTGATGCCATTAGCACTGCCCACCTTGCCGACGGTGCAGTGACCAGTTCAAAAGTTGAATCCGGCGCCATTAACACGACCCATCTTGCGATTGATGCAGTAACCAACGCAAAAGTTGCAGCCGATGCCATTGACACTATACAAATTAAAAACAGTGCCGTAACAAATGAAAAGCTGGCACCTAATGCAGTTGAAACTGATAATATTAAAGATGGCGTAGTAACAAAGGCGAAGATGGCGGTTGATTCTGTTGACAATCTTCAAATTGTCAATGGGGCAGTAACAACCGCCAAACTTGACGACAGAAGTGTAACAACCGCCAAACTTGACGATGGAAGTGTGACAACCGCCAAACTTGACGATGGAAGTGTAACAACCACCAAACTTGACGACGGAAGTGTAACCGCTTTAAAACTTGCAACCGATGCCGTAGAAACTAACAGTGTCAAAGATAGCGCAATCACTGAAAATAAAATTGCACCCGGCGCAGTGACCAGTTCAAAAGTTGCATCCACTGCCATTAGCACGATCCATCTTGCCAACAGTGCAGTGACCAGTTCAAAAGTTGCATCCAGTTCCATTAATGACAGTCACATTGCTAGTGATGCAGTAACCAACGCAAAAGTTGCAGCCGATGCCATTAACACTAGACAAATTAAAAATAGTGCCGTAACAAATGAAAAGCTTGCAACTAGTGCAGTCGACGCTGATAAACTTGCTACCAGAGCTGTAACAGCCGATAAACTTGATACCGGTGCTGTAACAGCCGATAAAATTGATACCGGTGCTGTAACAACCGATAAACTTGATACCGGAGCTGTAGGCACTGATCAGATTAAATCTAGCGCGATAACAAAAGCGAAGATGTCAGCCGACTCTGTAGACACTGATCAACTTTCAAACAACGCGGTAACCAATGAAAAACTTGCAACCGATTCTGTAGACACCAATCAAATTAAGAATGCTTCAGTAGTAACCGTAAAACTTTATGATGGTGCGATAACAACTGTCAAAATTGCCGACTCAAGTGTAACCACTGAAAAAATCGCCATTAATGCTGTAAATAATTCTAAGATTGTAGATGGTTCGGTCAGTGAACCGAAAATTGCCAACGCGGCAGTAACTGCTAGTAAAATTGCTGAGGGCGCAGTAGTAAATAATAAAATTGCCAACGCGGCAGTAACTTCTGTTAAAATTGCCGATGGCGCTGTAACTAATCAGAAAATTTCATTATCAACTCCAGCTGCAACAAGCAATGACAACACTCCTGCGACAACTTCTCATGTAAAAACGGTTGTTGACTCAGAAGCCGTCGCTCGTGAATCTGCTGACTCCGTTCTCACATCCGCTGTGTCTGCCGAAGTTGCCGCTCGCGCATCTGCTGACTCCGTTCTCACATCTGCCGTTTCTTCTGAAGCCGCCGCTCGCGCATCTGCCGTTTCTTCTGAAGCCGTCGCTCGTGAATCTGCCGACTCCGTTCTCACATCCGCTGTGTCTGCCGAAGTTGCCGCTCGTGATTCTGCCGACTCCGTTCTCACATCCGCTGTTTCTTCTGAAGCCGCCGCTCGCGCATCTGCTGACTCCGTTCTCACATC
>JAPKZA010000209.1:19309-23383 GCA_026394015.1 Acidobacteriota bacterium | reverse complement strand
CGTGATTGGCACGGGGATGATGGGGCCGGGGATCGCGCTGACGCTGGCGATGGGCGGGGTGGAGACGACGTTGCTGAGCCGGAGTGTTGAGTCGGGAGCACGGGGGTTGGAGACGGCGGCCGCGCAATGGGAGTTGCTGCGTTCGAAGGGGCTGGGGCGGACGCCGGTGGCGATTGGCGCGACGACGGAGTTTGAGTGCGTTGCCGAGGCCGATATCGTGGTGGAGTCGGCGCCGGAGGAGATGGGGTTTAAGCAGGATTTGTTTGAACGGCTGGACGGGGCGACGCGGTCGGATTGCGTGCTGGCGTCGAACACATCGGGGCTGAGCATTACGGCGATTGCGGCGCGGTGTCGGCATAAGGGCCGGGTGTTGACGACGCATTTTTGGAACCCGCCGCATTTGATGCCGCTGGTGGAAATTGTGATGGGGGCGGAGACGGAGTTGGCGGTGGCGGAGGCGGTGAAGGGGTTGCTCGAGCGATGTGGTAAAACGCCAGTGTTAGTTAAAAAAGACACGCCGGGGCAGTTGGGGAATCGGCTGCAGATGGCGCTGGTCCGCGAGGCGGCGCATATTGTGGCTTCGGGGATTGCGAGTGCGGAGGACGTGGACTTGGCGGCGCGGATGGGTTTTGGGTTACGGCTGCCGGCGTATGGGGTGTTGGAGCATCAGGACGTGGTGGGGTTGGCGATGGGGTTGGCGATAACGGAGTACGTGGCGGGGGATTTGTATAACGAGCCGCGGGCGCCGGAGTATTATCGGGAGTTAGTGCGGGAAGGGAAGCTGGGCGCGAAAACGGGCCAGGGTTTTCATTCCTGGCCCGAGGGTAAGTTGGAGGCGGTGAAGGCGCGGCGGGACGCCTTTGTTTTGTCGATGCTGATTAGCGCCAGTTCAAAGCAAGGTCAATGAACGTGCGGACGCAGACGCCGGTGGGCCCTTTGGCGAGGAAGGGCTTAGTCTCTTCGAGCCAAGCGGTGCCGGCGATGTCGAGATGGACCCAGGGGGTGCCGCCGGTCCACTCCTTAAGGAAGTAGGCTGCGGTGATGGCTCCGCCCCAACGGCCGCCGATGTTGGGCAGGTCGGCGAAGGGGGTTTTGAGGTAGTCGGCGTAGTCGTCGTCGAGGGGCATGTGCCACATGTTTTCGCCTTGCGTTTTTGCGCTGGCCATGACCTTCGAGAGCATTTCGTCGTTGTTCGTGAAGGCTCCGACGTGGACGTGGCCGAGGGCGACGACGATGGCACCGGTGAGGGTGGCGGCGTCGACCATGTGGGTGACGCCGAGGCGGCGGGCGTATTCAATGGCGTCGACGAGGATGAGGCGGCCTTCGGCATCGGTGTTCAGGACTTCGATGGTTTTGCCGCTGAGGGAGGTGACGATGTCGCCGGGGCGGACCGAGCGGCTGCCGCACATGTTTTCGACGGTGGGAACGATGGCAGTGACGGCGACGCCGGGCTTGAGTTGGGCGATGGCCTGCATGGCTCCGAGGACGGCGGCACCGCCGGCCATGTCGTACTTCATCTTCTCCATGCCTTCGGCGGGCTTGATGGAGACGCCGCCGGTATCGAAGGTGACGCCTTTGCCGATGAGGCAGAGGTGATCCTTTGACGGCGTGGGCGGGGTGTAGCGGAGGATGATCATGGCCGGCGGTTCGGCCGAGCCCATGGAGACGCACAGGAGCGAGCCCATGCCGAGTTGGCGCATGCGGTCTTCATCGAGGATTTCGCAATCGAGGCCGAATTCGGCGGCCATTTTTTGTGCGCGGGCGGCGAGGGCGAGGGGCGGGAGGAGGTTGCCGGGCTCGTTGACCAGATCGCGGGTGAAGTTTTGAGCCTTCGCGATGGTGTCGCCGTGGGCGACGGCGGCGGCGAGGTCGGCGGGTGAGACGAGTTGGAAGGAGGCCAGGTCGGAGGCTTTGCTTTTCGACTTGTGGACATCGACTTCGAAATTGCCGAGAACGGCGCCTTCGACGGCGGCGGTGGCGAGGGCGGCTTCGGCGTGGGGATGGTCGAGGAAGAGGGCGACGGAGGTGACGCCTTTGGCCTTGAGGGCGCGGACGGCAGCGCCGGTGATCTTGCGGAGGACCGTGGGTGTGAACGTCGCCGCGGGGCCGGCGCCGAGGGCGACGAGGCGCTTGGCGGCGAAGCCGGTGGGACGGTGAAGGACGGGGAGGTCGAAGATTTTGCCTTTGGCTTCGCCGGAGGATTCGAGTTCCGAGAGCCAGCCGGCGGTGGCTTGGTCGGCGGCTTCGAAGGAGGCGATGGCGGGGCGGCCTTCGGCTTCAAAGTGAAGGAGCAGGAGCGCGTCGGCTTCGACGGCGGTGGAGGGGGTGGAGAGAAATGTGACGTTCAATTACGGCCTCTTTGCGCTTCTTTCATGGCGGAGCGCGCTTCGTTGTTTTGTTCGCGGGTACGTTCTGTGTCGCGTTTATCGTGGAGCTTTTTGCCCTTGGCGAGGGCGATTTCGACCTTGATTTTGCCACCCTTGAAGTACATTTTGGTGACGATGATGGAGAGGCCCTTTTCGCGGGTCTGACCTCGGAGCTTGTCGATTTCGCGGCGGTGGAGGAGGAGCTTTCGCTTCCGCATCGGCACGTGGTTGGCCAAGTTGCCATGGGAATATTCCGAGATGTGGGCGTTGACGACCCAACATTCGTTATCGCGAACTTCGGCGAAGGCGTCCTTGAGCTGAACTTTTCCGCCACGGGCGGCTTTGACTTCCGTGCCTGAGAGCACGACACCAGCTTCCCATCGATCGAGGAGGAAGTAGTTGTAACCGGCTTGGCGGTTGTCGGCGATGATTTTAATGCCGGAATCGGATTTCGGGGTGGCCACGTTTTGCCCTCAACGCGGGGAGTGCCTGAAACGTCAAGGGTTTATAGGCATCGGTCCCTCCGCGTCAGCGGAATCTCCGATTGTACCATGCCTAGCCATTAAAATGATTGGATTCAATAGGTTAACAGTAGGACAGACGATCGCTTGCTTGCTTGTGCTGACGATGTTGCAGCCAACGGTGGCGAGCGCCCGGTCGCGGAAGGGCGACAAATTTTATGCCGCGGCGAAGAAAGCCGAGAATGGGGGCGACTGGGAAAAGGCGTTTGAAGAGTATGAAAACGCGATCCGGGAAGACCCGACGGATACGACCTATCAGATTGGGCAGAGGCGAATGCGGTTCGAGGCCGGGGCGCGGCGGATCGACCGGGCGCAGAAGTTGCGTCAGGAAGGGAAGCTGGAAGAGGCGCTGACGGAGTTCGAGCGGGCGTTTATGACGGACCCATCGAGTGCGCTGGCGATTCAGGAGATCAAGCGGACGAAGGCGCTGTTGGACGCCGAGCGGCGCAAGGGCGTGAAGTTGGGGCCGGAGGAGCGGGGGCTGACGCCGGTGCAATCGGCGCGGCGGGAGAGCGAGCAGAAGATTGGGCAGATTCAAGGGGCGCCGGAGTTGAAGCCGTTGTCGCGGCAGGTGACGTCGTTGAAGATGAACAATCAGAACGTGAAGGTTCTGTACGAGACGCTGGGCAAACTGACCGGGGTGAACGTGGTGTTCGACCCGGAGATGCAGATGCCGTCGAAGAACTTCACGGTGGACTTGACGAATACGACGCTGGACGATTCGCTTGAGTATTTGTCGACGTTGACGAAGATGTTTTGGAAGCCGCTGAGCGCGAACACGATTTTCATTACGAATGACAACGTGACCAAGCGCCGGGACTACGAAGAGAACGTCGTCAAAGTGTTTTACCTGCAGAACATTACGAGCGTGCAGGAGTTGAACGAGATTTCGGTGGCGATTCGGAGTGTGACCGAAATTCGGCGGCTGTTTACGTATAACGGCCAGAACGCGATTTTGGCGCGGGGAACGGTGGATCAGGTGGCGCTGGTGGAAAAGTTGCTGCAGGATCTGGATAAGCCGAAGGCGGAAGTGCTGGTGGACGTGATCGTGATTGAAACGAGTCGGGGGCGGACGCGGGATTTGGCGTCGGCGCTGTCGACGCAAGGGATCAGTACGACGATCTCGCCGGCGCTGGGGACCGATGGGAAGGGGAATTCGCTGCGGCTGCCGGCGTTGCAGGGTCTGG
>JAPKZA010000209.1:10567-19274 GCA_026394015.1 Acidobacteriota bacterium | reverse complement strand
TCTGGTGGCGGGCGATTTTGCGGTGAACCTGCCGAGTGCGATTCTGCGGGCGGTGATGTCGGATAGCAACTCGAAAGTGCGGCAGACGCCGCAGGTGCGGGCGGCGGACGGGATGAAGGCTTCGCTGAAGATTGGTGAGAAAGTGCCGACGGCGTCGGGTTCGTTTCAGCCGGGTATTGGGCTGGGCGGCGGCGGGGTAAGTCCGCTGGTGAATACGCAGTTTCAATACCTTGACGTCGGGGTGAACGTCGACATTTTGCCGAAGATTCACGGGGATGACGAGGTTTCGCTGCACGTAGAGATTGATATTTCGACGGTGAAAGAGCGGATCGACATTGGCGGCATTCAGCAGCCGGTGATTGGCCAGCGGAAGGTGATTCACGACTTGCGGCTGCGCGAGGGCGAGATGAACCTGATTGGTGGGTTGGTGCAGCAGACGGAGACGCGGACGTATAGCGGGATTCCGCTGCTGATGCAGATTCCTTACCTGGGTCGGCTGTTTTCGAACGAATCGATCACGCGGAATGAGAGCGAATTGATGATAGCGCTGGTGCCGCATATTATACGGAGCCAGGAGATTTTGCCGGTGAATCTGCGGGGGATTGCGGCGGGCGCGGACCAGACGGTACGGCTGATTCGGTCGGCGCCTGAGGGCGCGGCGGTGCCGGTGGTTACCCCGCCGCCTTCGACGCTGGATAACCCGGGCACGACGACGACGGACGCTCCGAAGGCGAATCTGATTGCGCCGGCCGCGCCTGTGAAATTGAATTGGCAGCCGGAGGGCGTGGTGACGAAGGCGGGATCGCCGGTGGTGATTACGCTGCAGGTGACCGAGGCGGTGGACCTGTTCTCGGCTCCGTTAAAGGTGAAGTATGACCCGAAGAGCATGAAACTTTCGGCGGCAACGGCGGGCGCGTTTTTATCGACCGACGGGCAGCGGGTGAACTTTGCCTATCAGGATTCTCCCGCGGCGGGCGAGGTGTCGGTGATTTTGAATCGGCTGCCGGGTGTGCCGGGGTTGACCGGGGCCGGGGCGTTGCTTTCGCTGACGTTCCAGACGCTGGTGCCGGGCGTGACGAGTGTCGCGATTTCTGAGAGTAGCTTGAAGAATTCGAAGCTTCAGCCGGTGCCGGCGCAGACGCCGGGAGTGGCGATCGAGATCCGATGAAGCGGCGGCGGCCACAGCAACGGGGGATGACGCTGATCGAGTTGATCGTGGCGTTTACCATTCTTATTTTGCTGACGACGATGGCCGTGCCGCTGGCGCGGAACAAGGTTCGGCGGGAGAAAGAGAAGCAGTTGCGGTTGGCGTTGCGCGAGATTCACAGCGCGATTGATAAGTACAAAGACATGGCGGACAAGGGGCAGTTGGGGCAATTGAAGGCGGATGCGGATGGATTTCCAGAGACGCTGGAGGTGCTGGTGGATGGGGTGAAGGTGACGGGTCAGCCGGGGGGCGGGGCGGGCGGTTTGATGGGTCCGCAGCAGCAACAGGGAATTCCGGGGGCGCCGGGGCAGGCGGCGGGTAGCCTGAGCGACTCGAGCGAGAAGAAGATGCGGTTTTTGCGGCGATTGCCGAAGGATCCGTTTACGAATAGTACGGATTGGGGGAAGCGGTCGACGCGGGATGATCCGAAGTCGTCGGCGTGGGGAGGGCAGAATGTGTTTGCGGTGTATTCAAAAACAATGGAGAAAGCAGCCGATGGAACGCCGTACGCGGAGTGGTAGAGCCGGGTTCACGATCATCGAATTGATGGTGGTGATGGCGATTGTGCTGGTGATTTTGAGTGTGGCCGTGCCGCTGTATAACAAGTCGGTGATTCGGGCGCGGGAGACGGTGCTGCACCAGAATTTGGCGACGATGCGGGCGGTGATTGACGAGTACACCTACGATAAGCAGAAGGCTCCGCAGAATTTGGAGGACATTGTGCGGGAGGGGTATTTGCGGCAGGTGCCGATGGATCCGATGGTGGGGAACAATACTGCGTGGAAAATCATTATGGAAGAGGCGGCGGCGTCGGTGAGCCAGGCGGAGCCGGGGATTTTTGACGTGAGAAGTTCGTCGGAAAAAATCAGTTTAGAGGGGACGAAGTATTCCGAGTGGTAATCGGGAGTGGTAAACTGAAATTGTCGACCGAGTGCTCCCTGGTCGTCTAATGGTAGGACAGCGGCCTTTGACGCCGTGAACAGTGGTTCGAATCCATTCCGGGGAGCCAGAAAATTGGATCGTTGCTAGCGAACCGGCGGCTGGCCGAACAGGCGTTCGTCGAAGACGAATTCAATAGGGGGTTCGGTCGTGATTCTGCCGAAAGCTGGATGGTGCGGGTTTAGCAGGTAATTGTGTTCGAAAGGCACGATTTTGGAGCGGACCGCAAGGACGGCAGATAGACGCAGATCGATCCATTGGTCGCCTAGGCTTCTCTGGTCGGTCACCCCTAACTGTGCGACCAATTGCTCTTCGGTCATGACTTCGATTCCTTCGGGCAGAACCGCCGCAATGACGACGTAGCCGGTTGGGAAATCTACTTTCGCCATGTGTGCGAGGTTTTCGAGGACGGCGAGCGAGACACTCTCGGCCATGTATACTACGGGCCTTCCGGGAGAATTCCAACGTCCTCCCACCCGCTTGGCTCCTTCTCCGTCGAGGCGCGCGTGAATTTGCCGGCAAACTCGGAAGATTCGCTTCGACATTTAAGACGGGATATTGTGCTCGATTCGCGTAAGGATATGATCGATCTCGTCTACATCGCCGCCTTGCGTTAAAATCTGAACTGGGCTGCGATTGCCGAGTAGGGGTAGCGGACTAGACAGCCAGTGGGAGGCGCGCCGTTCGTCGCCAAAAACTGCCACCGCATGAGCGACGATCGGGATTATCCGGTCAACGTCAACCAGCGCGCTCGTGCTCGATGTTTCTGGCGGTTTACGGCTAACGGTTTTTCGCGGTGAACCAGCTATTTTGGCCATCGCACCCGACTTAATCAAGCGGAACTGCGTATCGGTGATGCCCATTTCCCGGCAGATCTGATCCTGGCTTTCTTCGCTGACATAGAAACGAGTCAATAGCTCCCGATCAACCGGTCCGAGCCGTCGTAGCGCCGCTTCCATGAAGCTTAGTCGTTTCGCGTTCTGCGTGAGTTCCTCAGGAACGGGCATAACTTAATTCTAATTCAGCGGCGGTTGGCGTAGTTGCCGAGGACGGCTTTGCCGGGGAAGGTGTTGGGGACGGTTTTGCCTTCTCGCACAACCGCGACTCCGTTGACTATAACGTGGTCGATGCCGGCGGAGAAGCTGAGCCCCTTTTCGAACGTCGCGGTGTCGATGACGGTGTTGGGGTTGAAGACGGTGATGTCGGCGTCGGCTCCGAGGCGGATTCTTCCCTTGTTCTTGAGTTGGGGGGCGAGGGCCTCCAGACGGCGGGCGGGCATGATCGTCATCTTCGCCAAGGCGTCCATCAGGGGCAGGACCTTTTGCTCTCGGACGTAGAGGCCGAGGACCCGCGCAAACGTGCCGGCGCTGCGGGGATGGGCTCCGGGGGCGTAGGGCATGCCGTCAGAGGCCACCATCACAAACGGCGAGGCCATCGCGCGGCGGATCCACTCCGGCTTCATGAGGTGCATGATCACCACGCCGTCGCCTTTGCGATAGAGCTCGAATGTCTCCTTGGTGAGACGCTCGCCGGTCTTCTCCCATTGGACGTCACCGTAGGAGATGCCGAGGCGCTCCTGCCAACCGTCGTCAAAGATGGTGGAGGCGATGAAGGTGGAGGCGGCCGTGTAGGGGTAGGCCTCGGTCGTAATGTCGAGACCCCGCTGGCGCGCGGATTCGATGAGGTCGAGGACGAAGGGCAGAGCGCCGAGACTCATGCTGTTGAGATGCACAATATGCAGGGCCGCGCCGGTAGCGGCGGCGTTGGCGATCACCTCCTGCATGGCTTCCGGGCCCATGGAACGGACGTGGGTGTAAATGGGTACCTTCCAGCGTTGGGCCATTTGGAAGACGCGGAAGATCTCCTCGCGGGTAGCGCCGGGATAGTACTGATGGGCGACTCCCAGGCCGAGGCCGCCTTCGCGGAGGCCGCGTTCCATGTTCGCGGCGAGCAGCGAATACTCTTCGGCGGCGGCGAGGGGCTTGTAGCGGCCCTTCATCGAGATGTCGCGCCAACGGTCCGGGGTGTCCTGCCAGGATTTGGCCTCGGAGGCGAACTCGGTCATCGACATGGTTCGCATGGCGCCGTGGGAGGCCGTGGCACCGAAGTTCAGGATCGATTTGTTTTCGCGAGAGCGGAGAAAGGCGCCGACGGAGGGGACGCCGACTTCGAGTTCGAGGGCCGTGGTGACGCCGTCATGGGCTTGGTATTCGTTGGCCTGGTTGGTTTGGCCGTGGGCGTGGAGGTCGATGAAGCCGGGTGACACGACGCGACCGGCGACTTGGAGAGTGGCCTTTCCGGAGAGGGGTTGCGCGGAGATGGCGGCGATTTTGCCGGCGGTGATGCCGATGTGGCGGACCGCGTCGAGGCCGGATTCGGGGTCCATGACGCGGCCTCCGGCGATGACGAGATCGAAGGTGGGAAGGGACTGCGCGCTGAGGAGCGGGAGGAAAATCAGAGTGGAGAGCAGTTTCATTCGCGTACTGAAGAGTCTAGTCGATTTGGATGGTGCCATCAAAGCGGAAGCCGGCGGCGGAGTGGAGTTGCCATGCTCCGTCGGCTTTCAACTCCAGAACCTGCGCGTGGTATTTGACGAGAGCGGGATGGTGGCTGACGCTGATGATGGTGCTGGAGGTTGCCACTAATTTTTCGTAGAGCGCGGATTCGTTATCTCCATCGAGGGCGCTGGTGGCTTCGTCGAGCAGGACGTAGCGGGGCTTCTTCAAGATGGCCCGGGCGAAGGCGATGCGTTGGCGCTCGCCGGTGGAGAGGATTTTGTCGAAATCGAAATCGGAGTCGAAGCCTCCGCAGCGATCGACGAGGCCGCCGAGGTTGACGAGGTGGAGGACTTCGCGGAGTTCTTCGTCGGAGGCGGTGCGATCGAGGTTGGGGTAGTTGAGTTGGACGCGCAGCGAGCCGAGGACCATGTAGGCGTGCTGGGGCAAGAATAAGAATTCCTCGGCGCTTGGCCGTTTGATGGTGCCGGTTCCGGCGTCCCAAAGGCCGGAGATGGCGCGGAGGAGGGAGCTTTTGCCAAGGCCGCTGGCTCCGACGATCATCAGGCTTTCGTGGGGCCGCACGGAGAAAGAGAGGGCCTTGACGAGGGTTCGTTCGTAGTTTGGGGTTTCGAGGGTGACGTCTTCGAAATGCAGGTGTTCGTCGTCTTGCGTGAGGATTTTGGGGGCGGCTGGGTGCTTGGTTTTGCCGGGGGCGAGGCTGTCGGCAAAGGTCTCCAAACGATCGACGCTGGCGGCGAAGCGGCTGAGGTATTCGAGGCGGTCGAGCAGGAGCGTGAGCGAGGCTAGGATGGCGGCGAAGGCTCCGGTGGCTTGGACGATGCTGCCGACTTCGAGTTCGCCGGAGAGGACGCGGGGCGCGATGATCAGGGTGGGGATCACCATCGTGAGGAAGCTGTTTCCGTAGTAGAAAAAGTTGAGCCGCAGGGACCATTGGAGGAGTTCATTGGCGTTGTCGAAGACCTTGGAATAGAGGCGGCGGACGTGCCCTTTTTCCTGGTTTTCGCCATGGTAGAGAGCGATGGCTTCGGCGTTTTCGCGGATGCGGACGAGGCCGAAGCGGAAATCGGCTTCGCGGCGGCGCTGGGTGAAGTAGAGGGAGACCATTTTCTCGCCGAAGAGGCCGAAGGTGACGGCGGTGGCGACGGCGGCGTAAAGGACGACGAACAGGAGGAGGAAGTAGGAGATGGACCACAGGACGCGGCCGAAGGCGAGCAACTGGAGGATGGCGTTGGCGACGACGAGCAGGAAGGTCAGCGACTGCTGGGTGAAGGAGTAGATGTCGTCGGAGATGCGTTGATCGGGGTTATCGATTTCGGGCTGCATCAGCAGGTGATAGTAGCCGCGCTTGTTGAAGTAGCGTTCGAGGAAGCGGTCGGTCAACCATCGTCGCCAGTTGATGGCGAGCTTATCGCGGACATACGTGTAGAAGGCGTAGATGGGTACGGCGACGACTAGTAGGCCGAAGAACGTGCGGATTGAATGCCAGAAGCGGGGGCCGTCCTGAGCGGCCAGGGCGGAGGTGAATTCGCCGGATTGCTTGTTAAAGAGAACGTCGAATTGGGTGCTGGCGACGAGGAGCAAAAATAGGGCGAAGAGTAGCCAGCGGGCGCTGCGTTTGTCTTTCGAGAACCAGTAAGGCTTCGCGTGGCGGATGCACCGCTTCACGAGCTTCAAGTTCAATCTGTGCATGGAGGGCGACGGCATGGATCGTCATCCTTCGAGCACTTCGATAGCCAACTAGTCCCTCTCCCGTTCCCAGACGAGTTCGCGGACGCTGGTGGTGGTGGCGGTGAGCGTGAGTCGATTGGCGGTGAACTGGTAGGTCCGCTTGAGGTCGGTGCCGACCCACGTGGGGACGAGGCAGCCTTGGACGTGGTGGGTGACGGTTTTGGTGGATTCGTCGACGTCGAAAGTTCCGAAGTAAGACGCGAAACCGTCGACGGCTTCGCGGATTTCGTCGTTGGTCGCGTTGCCGGCGACGAGGCCGACGCCGGAGGGGACGGTGGCGCGGCGGCCGGGGCGCATGAGTTGGGCGGACATGCGGCCGGCCTTGTCGTAAGTGATGCGGCCGACGGGCTTTTCGCCATACGGGTATTCGATGCGGCCGTCTTTGTAGCGGCTTTCGCAGCGGATGAGCCGCCAGACGCCGATGAAGCGTTGGCGGGCGGAGGGGGCGGCCTGCAGCGCAGAGGCGGCGGCGAGGGATCCGATGATCTGGCGTCGTTTCATGGTTTATGGCTCGGAGGAGAAGGCGAGGAGAACGTTGCCAGCGATGCCGCCGAAGCGGGAGTAGCCGGAGTTGACGAAGAGCATGCCGCCGGCGATGACGGGTCCGGGGCCGTCCATGGAGCCGCCTTTAGCGGTGACTCCGTTGACGGTTTCGAAGGCACGGGCGGTGTCGAAATCCCAGATGATGCTGCCGTCTTCGGCGGCGAACGCGCGGAGGTGGCCGTCGAAAGCGCCGGAGAATACGGCCCCGGGGACGGCGGTGACGGCGGCGGACTGGGCGGGGCTGCAGCCGGGGGTAGCGGGCGGGCAGGGGACACCGGGGGCATACCAGTTCTTTTTTCCGTCGGCGATGCGGAGGGCGGTGAGGCCGCCGCCTTGGTCGGCATCGACGGTTACGGTCTTGACGTCGTCGGGGGCGGTGGAAGCACGGGTTTTACGGACGACGTCAGAGACGGCGGCGTACACCTGCTGGCCGTCGGAGGCCATGCCCCATTGGACGCCGCCGAGGACGCCGCCCTTGCCGACGCGGGCTTCCCAGAGGATTTCGCCTTTGCGGGCGGGGTCGAGGGCATAGACGATGCCGGATTTTTGGCCGGCGAGGAGGAGGTCGCGACCGCCGGCGGTCGTGACGAGGATGGCGGAGGCACCGAAGTCGAAGTCGGGTCCGTTTTCGGTGGGGCAGTTGGGGCCTTTGTTGGCGCAGGCGCTGGTATAGACGTCGTTGGCGGTAGTCTGGCGGGTCCAGACGATATGGCCGGACTTTACGTTGAGGGCGATGACGGCGTCGCTGGAGGGGGTGGAGGGTGAGGAGTAGTTGTCACCGGTGGTGACGTAGAGGAGGCCGCGTTTGGGGTCGAGGGTGGGGGCGGACCAGATGCCGGCACCGGAGGGGCCGAGACGGTCAGCCCCGGCGCTGTTGACGCCGCGTTTGGTGGGTGGGGGGACGAGGTAGGTTTTCCAGACGACGGTGCCATCGGCGACGCGGAGGGCGACGAGGCTGCCGCGGAAGGTGCAGCAGGCGTAAGTCGGGTTGAGGGCGAGGCCTTCTTCCCAGGAGGCGACGGGGACGAAGACGACTCCGTCTTTGGCGACGGCTGAACCGGTGAGTCTGGCGGCTTCGTGGTCGTCGACGCGGCGCTTCCAAAGGAGTTGGCCGGACTTCGCGTCGAGGGCGTAGAACCAGCCGCTTTGGTCGCCGAAGAGGAGCGATTGGCCGACGGCGAGGGGGGCGGCGCGGACGGGGCCGTTGGCGGCGAAGGTCCAGTGGAGGCAGCCGGTTTGGGCGTTTAAGGCATAGACGACGCCGGCGGCGCTGCCGAGGTAGAGGCGGCCATCGAGGAGAGTGGGCGAGCCGAAGGCGGTGACGTCGCCATCGAAGCCGAAGGCCCATTTGAGCTTGAGGTTGCGGGTTTGGGAGATGGTGAGGCCGGCGGGTTGGTAGCGGGCTTGGGAGGCGGTGGGGCTCCAGCCGTTCCAGTTGCCGGTGAGTTTGGCGGCTGCATTGGAGGAGGTGCAGAGGGCGCTGGGCAGGGGCGGGGCATCGCCGCCGGGGCGGCCGAGGTATTCGGCTACGGCTTCCTTTTCTGGCGTCGTGAGGGTGCGGGCGATGTTGGCCATGACGCCGAAGTAGAGCGAGCGGAGGATTTGAGGACGGGAGAGCTTTTGCAGGGCGGCGCGGGGGGGGACGCGGGGGTGGAGCGGGTCATGGCAGGAGGCGCAGCGGGTTTGGTAAACGGTTGCGCCGGGGGTGGGCGCGGCGACGAGGGACGTGGCGGCGCACAGGAGGACGACGATTGGCTCTTTGAACATTGTG
>JAPKZA010000209.1:0-10521 GCA_026394015.1 Acidobacteriota bacterium | reverse complement strand
TACTTCAATGCTAGGCTTCGAGCAGGATGCGTAACATGCGGCGCAAGGGCTCGGCCGCACCCCAAAGGAGTTGGTCGCCGATGGTGAAGGCGCCGAGATATTCGGATCCCATGGCGAGCTTGCGGAGACGGCCGACGGGGATGTTCATGGTGCCGGTGACGGCGACGGGCGTGAGGTGGTGGATGCTGGCTTCCCGAGTGTTGGGGATCAGTTTTACCCATTCGTTGTCGGCGGCGATGAGGGCTTCGATGTCGGCGAGGGGGACGTCCTTTTTCAGCTTGAACGTCAGCGCCTGGCTGTGGCAGCGCATGGCGCCGACGCGGATGCAGAAGCCATCGACGGGGACGGAACCGGGCGCGAAGCCGAGGATTTTGTTGGTTTCGGCGCCGCCCTTCCATTCTTCTTTCGACATGCCATCGCCGAGGTCCTTGTCGATCCAGGGGATGAGCGAGCCGCCGAGGGGGACGCCGAAGTTGACGGTTTCGGCCGGGGACATGGCGCGTTGGCGGGCGGCGACGCGGCGATCGATTTCGAGGATGGCGCTTTTGGGGTGGGCGAGGAGGTCCTGGACTTCGGCGTAGAGGGTGCCGTACTGGGTGAGCAGTTCGCGCATATGCTGGGCGCCGCCGCCGGAGGCCGCTTGGTAGGTCTGGGTGCTCATCCATTCGACGAGGCCGGCTTTGTAGAGCGCGCCGACACCCATCAACATGCAACTGACGGTGCAGTTGCCGCCGATCCAACTTTTGTTGCCGTGGGCGAGGGCGGCGTCGATGACGGGGCGATTGACGGGGTCGAGAATGATGACGGCGTCGTTGGCCATGCGGAGGGTGGAGGCGGCGTCGATCCAGTGGCCGGCCCAACCGGCGGCGCGGAGTTTGGGGAAGACGGAAGCGGTGTAGTCGCCGCCTTGGGCGGTGATGATGATTTCGCAGCGGGAGAGGGCGGCGAGGTCGTAGGCGTCCTGGAGGGTGGGTTCGTTTTGCGCCTGCTTCGGGGCGGGGCCGCCAGCGTTGCTGGTGCTAAAGAACAGCGGTTCGATGAGGTCGAAATCGCCTTCGGCGGTCATGCGGTCCATCAACACGGAGCCGACCATGCCGCGCCAGCCTACTAGTCCTACAAGTCTCCTGGGGATCATCCTTTCTATTCTACCGAGTGCGGCGTTCTGGTACGCTACTCGGAGTGTTAACCCGTCGCCAACTTTTCCCCGTACTCGGTAGCGCCGTGCTTGCGGCGCAGACTCCGCAGAAGCGTCCGAACATCATTTTCATCATGTCGGACGATCATGCCGCGCACGCGATTAGCGCGTACGGCAGCAAGATCAACAAGACGCCGAATATTGATCGGCTGGCTACGGGCGGCATGCGATTTGCCAACTGTTTCGTGACGAATTCGATTTGCACGCCGAGCCGGGGCGTGATCATGACGGGGCTGTACTCGCATCTGTCGGGCATCAAGACGCTGTCGGATCAGATCGACCCCAAAGCGCCGAATGTCGCGAAGTACTTACAGGCGGCCGGGTATCAGACGGCGATGGTGGGCAAGTGGCATTTGGTGACGAACCCGACCGGGTTTGACTATTGGCGGATTCTGCCGGGGCAGGGGCTTTACAACAATCCGGTGTTCATCGAAATGGACGGGACGCGGAAGAAGTACGACGGTTACTGCACCGACTTGATTGGCGACTTTACGCTGGAATGGCTGAAGAAGCGGGATCGGACGAAGCCATTTTTTGTGATGTGCCATCATAAGGCGCCGCATCGGGAGTGGACGCCCGCGGCCAAGTACAAAGACCTGTTCAAGGACGTCGAGATTCCGGAGCCGGATAACCTTTACGACGAGCATAAGGGCCGGGCGGGGGCGGCGGAGCGGTCGCGGATGCGGGTGGGGCAGGATAATACAAAGACCGATTTGAAGATGGATCCGCCGGCGGGTTTGGAAGGCAATGCTTTGCGTAAGTGGGCGTATCAGGTTTACATTAAGGATTACTTACGCTGCGTGCAGTCGGTGGACGATAACGTGGGCCGGGTGCTGGATTACCTGGACCAGGAGGGCATCGCTGATAACACGATTGTGATTTACAATTCGGATCAGGGCTTTTTCCTGGGGGATCATGGGTGGTTCGATAAGCGGTTTATGTACGAAGAGTGCCTGCGGACGCCGCTGCTTGTTCGGTGGCCGGGACAGATTAAGCCGGGCAGCGTGAACAAAGATATGGCGTTGAACCTGGACTTCGCGCCGACGTTTTTGGATGCCGCGGGGGCGGCGGTGCCGGCCGATATGCAGGGGGTCAGTTTGAAGCCGCTATTCCAAGGCAAGACGCCGAAGGATTGGCGGCAAGAGATGTACTACCGCTACTGGATGCACCTGGGCGGGGGGCATAGCGTAACGGCGAACTACGGCATTCGGACGCATCGGTATAAGTTGATTTATTACTACGGCAAGGCGCTGGGCTCGGCCGGAGCGGTGGATCAGGACACGCCGCCGGAATGGGAGTTCTTCGATTTAGAGAAGGACCCGCGCGAGATGAGGAACGCTTATAGCGAGCCCGGCTACCAGAAGATCATCGCGAATTTGAAGGTACGGCTGGCGGCGCTGCAGAGTAAGTACAAAGATACGCCGGCGTAGTTAGCTGCCGTGAACGGAGCGTAGTTTGTCCTGGGTTGCGCCATCGCAGATGCCGGAGACGGCGACGCTGTTGTCGCACTGGAACTCTTCGACGGCGCTGCGGAAGGCGTCGTCTTCCTTGCTCGCGGGGCTGCCGGCGCGATAGCCGAGATTGTTGAGGCGCCAGACTTGGCCGCTAAACTCTTCGGCGGGGTCAAGGTGGCCTAGCTTCAAGGGCAGGGTGAAGCCCTTGACGAGCAGGTCGCCTTCCTTGGCGCCGGTGGGGTCGACGTTCTTTTTGGCGCTGCCGTCTTCGGCGGTCTTCATGGTTTCGGCGGCGCCGAGCTTGAACTGAACGTCGGTGCTGGAGAGGGGGGTGCCGTCCCAGGAGAGGACGACCAGCTTGACGGTGACGGGGTCGCCGATGGTTTGAAAGGTCGTTCGTTCGGTGGGCGGGGCGTCTTCGACTTTTTTCTGTCGGGCCGGGATTTGCACGACGTCGCCGGGGAAGAGGACGTTGGGATTGCGCTTCTCGCGGAGGCTTGCGTTCTTGCCGTCTTCCCAGACGGTTTTCCAAGAGAGGAAGCCGGCGTCGTAGGAGAGGCTGGCGATATAGTCGCCCTGCTTGACGGTGTAGGCACCCATGCCGAGTTTGGGGACACCGGTGAAGCCGGGGACGCTTTTACCTTCTGCGATTTTGCCGGAGCGGCCCCATTCGCGGCCGTCGAGATCGGGGAAGGTGACTTTGCTGCTGCCGATGTCGATGTTGTTGACGCGGAAGACGCCTTCGTCGGAGAGGGTGCCGGGGGTGACTTTGCCATCGGGGAGGGTGACTTCGACGCGGACTCCGCGGAGGGGGCGGCAATCCTGGTCGATGAGTTCGATTTCGACCCAGGTTTTTTTGTCGGAGGCGGAATCCAGGCCGGAGGAGGAGCCTTTCTTGCTCGATGCGGCGTTGGCGGCTTGATCGGCCGTCTCGGCTGTTTTGGCAGCGGCCGACCCGCCGAGGAGTTCCGCCGAGCCCAGCACGACTTGGCTCCACTGTCCACCCTCGACGCGCTGCGAAACCATTTCGAGGACTTTGGCATCGGTCAGGTTGCCAGCGGCTTTACCGATTTCAGCGGCCAGCAGTTGGCGTAGCTTGTTGAGATCGGAGGGGGAGACGCTTTGCGTTCGCAGGTCTCCGCCTGTGCCACGGGGAGGAGCGTTCGTGATGTAGATTGTCTTCCCGCCGAGTCGAAATTGGATAGTCATGGCCAGTGGGAAATGCCCTTACCAGAATACGCGGAAAAGTGGAGGCCAGAGCATCAGTTGGGGAACTCGGCGCGACGGGCGAGCCAGACGAGGCCAGCGGCGAAGAAGACGAGGAGGCCAACGCCGGCAAAGACGCCGTTTAGTCCCCAGTCTGCCTTCAGCGCGCCGGCGACGAAAACGCCGGTGCCTCCGGCTATCGTGTTCAGCATGTTCATCAGGCTTTGCGCGGTGGAGCGGTCGCGTTCGTCGATGAGATCGCAGACGGCGGGCGTTTCGTTGGCGGTGGCGACCGCGCGGAGGAAGGAGAAGACGATGACGGCGACGCTGATGACGAACATGCCGCCGCCGGAGAGGAACATGAAGAGGCAGGGGGCGCAGAGGAGGTAGCAGGTCGTCATCAGCCGGTAGCGGCCGTCGGGAGTTCGCTTGGCGGCCTGGTCGGAGAGGGTGCCGCCAACCAGCGCTCCGAGGACGGCGGAGAGTTGGAGGACGGCTGTGCCGGAGAAGCCGGCGACGGCGAGGCTGAGGCCGAAGGATTCGCGGAAGTAGAGCGGCATCCAGTTGAAGAACATCCAGGTGCCGACGGAGATGAGCATGGCTTGGAGAGAGAGTAGCACGTACCCTCGCTTTCGTAGCAACGCCCGGATTTGTGCGCCGACGGGGCCGAGGACGGGGCGAGGGGCGTCGCCGCGGGGGGCTTCCTGCAACAGCGCAGAGCAGATGGCCGAGAGCAGGATGCCGAGACCGCCGAGGACGAAGAGGCCAATGCGCCAGCCGTAGTTTTCGCCGAGGTAGCCGGCGAGCGCCCCACCGCCGACGAGGCCCGCGTTGAGGCCGCACAGATGCACGGCGAGGGCGCGGCCTCGGCTGGCGGAGGGATGATGTTCGGCGATCAGGGCGACCGCGGCGGGAAGGTAAAAGCATTCGGCGAGGCCGAGCAGGACCCGCGTGGCGAGTAGCTCGTTGGCGGTGCGGGCGAAGCCGGTGAGGATGGTGACGAGGCTCCAGGCGAGCAGGCTCCAGACGATGACTCGATTGCGCGGGAGGCGGTCAGCGAGGAAGCCGGCGAAGGGGGAGCCAAAGGCGTAACTCCACAGGAAGAGGGTACCGATGGCGGCCAGTTGCAGATCGCTGAGGGCGAGTTCGGCTTGGAGCAACGGAAAGACGGCCGAGAGCGAGGTGCGGTCGGCGTAGTTGAGCGCCGCAGCCGAAGCCAACAGGAGCACCGTTTTCCAGGGGAGGGAGATCACGCGAGCTCGGCGGTGAAGGCGGCTTCGACGCGCATGCCGGCTTGGAGTTGGACACCGTAGGCGCGGCGGACGACGGGGTGTTCGCCGAAGTATTCTTTCCAGGCCAGGTTGACGGCGGGGATGTCGGTGAGGACGTCCTGGAGGTAGAGGCGGGCGGTGCAGACGGCGAAGCGGTCGACGCCGGCGGCGGCGAGGAACGTATCGAGCTGGCGAAAGATTTCGCGCATTTCGGCGGCGGCGCCGCCGGGTACGGGATGGCGTTCGCCATCGGGGATGCCGGTGACGACGGCTTCAAATACGCGGCCGCTGTGGACGACGGCGGAGCTGATGGGGAATTGGAAATCGGAGTCGATGAATTGCATGGGAGTTAGTAAGTGAGCAGACCGCCGTCGACGGTGAGGGTGGCGCCAGTGGTGAAAGACGAGTTGTCACTGAGCAGGAACGCGACGGCTTCGCCGATTTCCCGCGGGGTGCCTCGGCGTCCCGCAGGGGTTGACCGAGGGTAGCGGCTGGGGGCGATCTGGGCGTTCGCGGGCGTTAGAATATCGCCGGGGGCGACGGCGTTGACGCGGATCTGATGGTGGGCGAGTTCGAGGGCCATCGCTTGCGTCAGCGCAACCAAGGCGGCTTTCGAGGCGCAGTAGATGCTGGCGTTTTCCTGGGCGGCGAAGGCCCCGACGCTGGCGATATGAACGATGGCGCCGGGTTGGCCGCGTTCGACGGCGCGGCGGGCGAAGGACTGCGAGCAGTAGATGGGACCCTTCAGATTCGTGGCGAGGATGTCCTCTATTTTGGCGGGGTCGACGGTGAGGAACGGGGCGAGTGCAATGGGGCCGGTAAGGCCGGCGTTGTTGACGAGGCCATCGAGGCGGCCGCAACGGTCGAGGACCTTGGCGGTTTCGAGGTCAACCTGGACGGGGTCGCGGACGTCGCAGGTTTCCGGCTGGAAGATTTCGACTTGGGCTCCGTAGCTGCGGAGGACGGCCGTGATGCCGGCTCCGATGCCGGTAGCTCCGCCGGTGACGATGTAGACGCGATTTTCAAGCATGGTCGAAGTAGGCTCCTAGGTCGGCCGCGGCGACGAGCGGCGAGGGGGTGCGGGCGGCGGCGGCCTCGAGGGAGGC
Source organism: Acidobacteriota bacterium (assembly GCA_026394015.1). Classification (GTDB taxonomy): domain Bacteria; phylum Acidobacteriota; class Terriglobia; order Bryobacterales; family Bryobacteraceae. The sequence goes on along the minus strand of JAPKZA010000209.1, from coordinate 4,289 downwards.
GGCGTCCTTTGCGCCATGGCCGGTGACGAGGCAAACGGCGGAAGCGGCTGGGTCGATGAGGCCCCGGGCGGTGGCCGAGAGCCAGCCGGCGAGGGCCGCGGCACCGGCCGGTTCGGCGAAGATGCCTTCTTCGCGGAGGAGGCGATCCTGCGCGGCCCAGACCTCTTCATCGGTGACGGCGAGGCCGAGGCCGCCGTTTGAGCGGAGATGTTCGAGGGCGAGGGTGGCGTCGATATCCGAGGGGACGGAGAGGCCGCTGATGCGGGTGTGGCTGGAGACGGGGGTCGCTTTCGCCAGGCCTTGTTGCCAGGCGGCGACGATGGTGGGGCAGCCCGCGGGTTGGACGGCGTGGACCTTGGTAGGCAGGCCGAGGCGGGCGAAGCCACGGGCGACGGCTACATAGAGACCGCCGCCGCCGACGGGGACGAACACATGCTGCGGCGCGGCGTCGGCGAGTTCGTCGGCGATGGCTTCGACGCCCTGCATACCGACGGGGCAATAGCGAAAAGCCGAGACGATCAGCGGTACTTCATACTGCTGCTGCCAGTGTTCGAGTTCGGCGAAGACCGAGGCTGTGATGGCGGCATCGACGGAGAAGCCGGGGATGCGGAGGACGGTCGAGCCGTGAGCGCGCATCTGCAGCAGCTTGCCGGCGGGGGCTTCGGGATGGGCGCAGATGAAGCAGCGGAGGGTGGCGCGGGCGGCGTAGGCGGCGAGCGAGGCGCCGGTGTTGCCGGAGGAGGTGGCCAGTACAAACGGTGGTCGCGTGCGCAGGTGGGCGAGTTCGCGTTGGATGAACCGATCCTTGTAGGAGCCGGTGGGGTTCGTGAATTCGAGTTTGAAGGAGAGGGCCGGCGCGATGCGGGCGCTGGGCACGAGCGGGGTATTTCCTTCGCCTAGGCTGATCATAAGATGAGGTCTCCTTGGCCGACCATACGGGGGACAAAGCCTTTTTTAAGTTGGGCGATGGCGGTATCGATGTGACGCTGGCCAAAGCGTAGCGTGAACATGCCGTGGGCGGGGAGGAGCGCTTCGACGCCGAGGTCGGCGAGTTTGGGAAGGTCGGCGCGGTAGCCGGCGAGATCGGAGCCGTCGACGTTGATAAGGCCGAGAACGCCACCGTAGAAGACGACGTCGGCGGAGAATAGGGTTCGCAGGCCGTCGAGATCGCAGAGGAAAACGTGGCTGTCGGGCGAGTGGCCACGGATGGGGATGGGGGTGAGGGAGAGGCCGCAGATGTCGATGGGCTCGTCGCTGGGATAGGTGGCGGCGACGGGGCAGGGGGGAAGGCGCAGATCGGCGGGATAGCCGCCCATGGCGCGAGTGGCGGTGAGGCCGCAGGCGTCTTCGTCGCCGGTCTCGATGATGGCGCGGGCCTGGGCGGAGGTGTAGACAGGCCAGTTCAACGCGGTGGCGAGCGCGGCGGTGCCGCAGATGTGGTCTGGATGGGCGTGGGTGATGATGATCGCGCCGCGGGCGAGATCCTCGAATTCGGCGTGGAGATGGGCGAGGACGCGGTCGTGTTTTAACCCACTGCCGGCGTCGAAGAGGACGATTCCGGCTGAGGCCGAACTGGCCGCTGCCGACGACGTAAATGGAGTCCGATATGCGCATGGGTTTTAGCTTTTCACTTCGGCCGCGAGGAGGATCAGGGTGTCGCCGAGGGAGACAGGGGGGAGCTCTCGACGGAGGGCGACAAGGCCGTGGGCGGGGGCTTGGGGGGTGGCGAGGATGAGGCCGAGATCGTCGACGATGTGGCCGAGCGGCTGGCCGAGTTGAACATGTTCAAGAAGTGAGACGGTGGGCATCCAGAAGCCTTCCGCGGTGGCGACGACGCCTTCGTCGGTATTGCCGATACCTTGCAAGCGCAGGGGTGGCGTGGGGATTTCGGGTTCGCCCGGGAGCATGTGGAGATGACGGAGCAGGTTGGTGATGCCGCGTCGCATCATGAGCAGGTCGTCGGGATGGATGCGTCCGGCACCGCGGGCTTCGGTGTAGAGAAAGGGGATGCCGCGGGCTCGGGCGGCGGAGATGGTGCGGCCGGGTTCGATGACGGGGTGGCCCCAAATGACGGGCGCGCCGAAGGCTTCGGCGGCGGCGCGGCCACGGGGGTCGGCGGCTTCGAAGCCGACCATGGAAGGCATGGAGAAGCGGACACCGCCGCTGTGGAGGTCGAGGTAGAAATCGGCGAGGGCGAGGAAGGATTGGTCAAAGGCCCAGGCGAGGCGTTCGGAGGGCGAGCCGTCCGGGCGGCCGGGGAAGGCGCGGGCGAGGTTACCGCCGTCGGCGGGATGCGTGCGGCTGATGGCGCGATGGGCGGGGTAGTTGACGATGGGCACGGCGAGTAAGGTGCCGCGGAGAGAGGCGGGGTCGAGCGCTTCGCAGGTTTCGAAGATGGCGCGGACGCCTTCGTACTCGTCGCCGTGGACGCCAGCGGAGACAAGCAGGGTGGGACCGGGGGAGGATCCGCGGACAAGGATGGTCGGCAGGGAGATTCCCGTGCGAACTCTGTGGAGACCGGGGGCGCTCGGCAGCATCGGAATTCGTACAATAGCACTTTGGCCTAGGGGGCAATGACGTTGCATCAGAAAGCTTGGGAGTCGGCGGAGAAGGGTTGTGGGTGGTTGCTTGCCCAACTGCAGCTTGACGGATCGTTTCGCGGCGGGGACGACCTGCGTGCCTATTACAAGACGCCGGCGGCGTTGTTGGCGCATGGGCGGGTCGTTGAGGCTAATCGGGTGCTCGACTACGTTGAAGCCCGCTATTTGCGCCCGGATGACGATCTGGATGGGACGGGGGTGCCGTGGATCGGCGTCTATCGAACCTATCCGCATGCCTGGATTTGTTGCGCGGCGATGATGAGTGGTCGGTTTGATTTGGCGCGGCGGTTGAGCGGGTTTATCGCAGGTTTTCACAACGCGGAGTCCGGTGGCTTTTTTGCGGATGAGGCGCGGACGACTGAAGAGGTGATGACGACGAGCATGGCCGGGTTGGCATGCCTGTGGGCCGGGCGGCAGGACTTGGCGCTGGCGGCGGGTGGTTGGTTGGAGAATTTGTGGCAGGCGCAGCCTGACTTGACGCGCGGGCTCTATACGAGTTGGCGGCAGGGGCTGGTGACGGAGTATGCGGAGGCGGACGCCAGCGGCTGCCTAGTGGATGCTAACAAGGCTCGGCAGTGGTATTTCCAATACGGTATCAGCGCGGCGTTGTTGAGCGCTTTAGCGGGGACGACGGGAGACGCGCGTTGGCTTACCCTGGCGCGGCAGTTTTTGCATGCTAGCGCCCAATGCGGGGCGGACCGCTACCAGACGCCGCAGAGCGGGAAGATCGGCTGGGGCGCGGCGTGGACCTATCGGCTTTCGCGGGCGCCCGAAGACTTGGCGCTAGTGGAGCAGGTGGTGGCCGGGTTGGGCGCTTTGCAAAACGATGACGGGTCATGGTTGGCGACCGGGGTGTATGGCGGGGCGAACGCCGCGGCCGATAGCGTGACACTTGATGTAACCTCAGAGTTCGTGACTCTGCAATCTTTTATGGGACTGGTGCCGGTTGTCTAATCCATTTGAAAATAAAGTGAAGAAGTTGCTCGCGGCGGGAGGGACCGCTTGGGGTTCCGCCACGATGGGACCGACGCCGTTGGCGGCGAAGTTGACCGCGACGACGGGCGTTGATTGGGTCTGGATCGATACGGAGCATTCGAGCTATGGCTCGGAGTCGATCGAGCTGTTGCCGCCGTTGATTCGGCAGTCGGGCTCGATGCCGATGGTCCGCATTGCGGGGCTTGATCCGAGCTTGATGAAGAAGGCGCTGGACATTGGGGCGCAGGCGGTGATGATCCCGCAGATTGACAACGCGGAGCAGGCGCGGTTGGCGGTGCAGTACGCCAAGTATCCGCCGATGGGAACGCGCGGCGTGTCGCCGATGTGGACGTTCTACAACGACATCGAATGGAAAGACTATCTGCGGTATGCCAACGACGATACGTTGATCGTGGTGCAGGTGGAGTCGCCTTCGGCGGTGGAGCAGGTGGAGGCGATTGCGCAGGTGGAAGGGGTGGACGTGGTGCTGGCGGGGCCGATGGATCTTTCCGCCGCGCTTGGCCATATCGGCGAGATTGAGCACCCGGAAGTGCAGAAGTTTTTGGCTGAGTTTCCGGCGCGGGTGACCAAGTATGGCAAGACGGCGGGGATCGCGTTGGGCAGTTACGAGAGCGCAGCGAAAGCTTGGCGGCAAGGGTATCGCTATATCAATTTCGGCAATCTATACTTTGACGGAGTGAATGGCATTAAGGC
>JAPKZA010000275.1 GCA_026394015.1 Acidobacteriota bacterium | reverse complement strand
TCCGGGCGATTCTGCGGCGGTCATCCGGTGAGGCCCATCACGTTTTAAAGTTCTCGGATACCGAAGTGGACATCGAACGGCGGATGGTGCAGCGCGCGGGGCAGGAGATAAAACTGACTCCGGCGGAGTATAGTTTGCTCGTGTTCTTCCTGCAGAACCCGGATCGGCCGTTGACCCGGGACGTGATTCTGAATTCAGTGTGGGGCTACAACTCGTTTCCGCACACGCGGACGGTAGATGCGCATATCGTGAAGCTGCGGCAGAAGTTTGAAGGGGACCCGGCGGTGCCGCGGCATTTCCTGACGGTGCACGGGATCGGCTATCGGTTTTTGCCATGAGGCGGACGGTGTTGGTGGTGGAGGACAACCGGGCGCTGGCGGATACGCTGGCGGTGGCGTTGAGTCTGCTGCCGGAGACGGACGTGCTGGTGGCGTATGACGGGCAGGACGGTTTCGAACTGCTGGGGCAGGCGGATGCTTTGTGCACGGACTTGGACTTGCCGCGGATGAATGGGGAAACCTTGATTGTGAATTTCCGACGGATGAAGCCGGGGGCTCCGGTGATCGCGATGTCGGCGGGGCCGGGGGAGAGAGCCGGAGCGGATCGCTTTTTTCCGAAGCCGTATTCGACGGCGGCGGTGCGGGAAGCTTTAAAGGAAATGCTTTATGCGTAGACTACTGATTTTGCTCTGGGTCCCGTCTCTGTGGGCGCAGGCGGATATATTGGCTCGGTTGGAGAAGCTGGAGGCCGAGAACGCGAAGTTGCGGGGGGAGGTCGCCGAGCTGCGGGCGAAAGTGGAGACCTTGGTGCCGGAACGGTTGGAGATTGCGGAGAGGCGAATTGAGGAGCAGGCGTCGACGAAGGTGGAGGCGGCGAGCCGGTTTCCGATCGAGTTTTCAGGGATGGCTCTGTTCAACGTGTTTGCGAACTCGGCCGGGGCGGGGGGCGTGGACACGCCTACGACGGCGAACGCGGCAGTGAACCGAAGAGCGGCGGGGTTGACGTTTCGCCAATCGATTGTGGGAGTTCGTTTTCATGGGCCAAAGACGTTCTTTGGGGCGAAGGTTTCGGGATCGGCGTTTGGGGACTTTTGGGAGGGGAACATAGAGGGGACAGGGAACGTTCCGTTTCGGCTGCGGACAGCGGAGGCGACGCTGGAATGGGAACGGCGGTCGGTTTCGGTGGGTTTGATTAAGCCATTGATATCGCCTTGGAACCCGAACTCGTTTGCGACGGTGGGGGTGGTGCCGCTGACGAGCGCGGGGAATTTGTGGCGGTGGCAGCCGCAGATTCGGTACGAGGAGAAGCTGGGCGATTTCCGGCTGCAGGGGGCGGTGATGCAGACGTCGGAGCAGTCGGGGCTGGCGAACCCGGCTTTGGTGACGCTGCGCCGGCCGTCGCTCGAGATGCGGGGGGCGTGGGTGAAGGACAAGTTTGAGTTCGGCGTGGGGGGGCACGTTTCGACGTCGCACGTGACCGGGCGGAGCGTGCCGTCGCGGATTTTCTCATTGGACTGGAAGGCGCAGCCGGTGGAGAAGTTGGAGCTGACGGGGACGTTCTTCAACGGGGAGAACGTGCACCATTTGGGTTCGTTGCGGCAGAGCTTCCGGTTCCTTCCGGGCGGGGCGGTGCAGGCGGTGCGGAGCCGAGGGGGATGGACACAGGCGGCGGTGGCGGTGACAGGGCGGGTGACGGTGAACCTGTTCGCCGGGATTCATGACGACCGGGAGAGCGATTTGGTGAGGGGGCAGAATGGGCGGAACCGGACGGGGGGCGCGAATGTGATGGTGCGGATTGCGCCAAATGTGATGGTGGGGTTGGAGAGTTTGCAGATCCGATCGATGATCCTGGGGACCGGGGAGAGGAGGGTGAACCGCTATGACTTATCGCTGGCTTACATTTTTTAGCGTATTGCCGGCGCTGGCGGCGACGGTGTCGGGGACGGTGGAGTTGACCGATGCCAAGGTGAAGAGTTGGGACGGGGTGGTGGTGTGGTTGGAGCCGTTGCAGGGCAAGCCGGCGCTGACGCCGAGCCGGGTGATGCTGGACCAAAAGAACAAGCGGTTTTCGCCGCATGTGCTGGCGGTGCCGGTGGGATCGACGGTGGACTTTCCGAACCACGATCCGATTTTCCACAACGCGTTTTCGAACTTTGCGGGGCAGCCGTTTGATACGGGGCTCTACGCGCCGGGGACGTCGCAGAAGGTGGTTTTTCGGCGGGAGGGGTTTGTGCGGGTGTTCTGCAACATCCACGCGAATATGAGCGCGGTGATTGTGGTGGTGCCGACGCCGTATTATGCGGTGTCTTTGGCGAACGGGAGTTGGCAGATGGCGAACGTGCCGCCGGGGGAGTATCGGCTGCGGCTGTTTCATGAGCGGGCGACGCAGGAGACGCTGGAGCGGCTGGAGATGAAGGTGCTCGTCAGCGATGGGGTGTTGACGGTGCCGCGGGTGAAGGTTTCGGAATCTGGATATTTGGAGGTGCCGCACAGGACGAAGCACGGTCGGGAGTATCCGGCGAAACCGCTGGAGAACGGGCCGTACTCAGGGGGCAAGTGAGATGTCCCTCCGTTGGAAGATTTGGCTGGCGGTGTTTGGTTCGGTGACGTTGTTGTTCGGGGTGACGGGTTGGATTCTTCAGACCCATGCGATCGGGAGCGCGACGCGGTCATTGGAAGAAGAGATGCGAGGGAGCGTGTTGACGTACGAGAGCGTATGGCAGGCGCGGCAGGAGATGTTGGGGACGGCGGCGTTGTTGCTGAGCAGCTTGCCGAATGTACGGGCGGCGTTTGGGACGCAGGACGCGGCGACGATTCGGGACTCGGCGGCGGAGCTACGGGGAATGCTTTCGCAGGGGCTGCGGGAGCGGTCGTTCTTCGTGGTGTGCGACCCGCGCGGGGGGCCGATTGCGACGATTGCGGGGAACCCGCCGGCGATGGCGAGTTGGCCGATGGTGAAGCCGGGGGTGCGGCAACAGACGGGGTTCTTCGTGAAGGGCCGCGCGATTTACCAGTTGGTGTTGACGCCGGTGATGGTGGATTCGGCACGAGGCCCGGCGATGATCAGCTTGCTGGTGGCGGGATACCCGGAGAGCGAAAGGCCGGAGCAGTTGACGGGCGGGGAGTTTGTGTTTTCGGTGGCGGGGCAGAAGGTGGAGCGGCCGGGGGTGCGGCTGGATCGACCACTGTTGGGGCTGGACGGGGCGCCGGTGGGGACGTTGAGCATTTTTCGCAGCCCGGGCGGAGCGGGGCAACAATTGGCGGATTTGCAACGGGATTTGATTTGGATGTGGGGGGCGGCGATGCTGCTGAGCTTGGTGTTGAGCTTCTTTTTGGCGCGGAGGATAGTCGAGCCGATTGGGGCGCTGGACCGGGCGGCGATGGCGATTGCGGAGCAGCGGTACGACGGGCGGTTGCCGGTGACGAGCAACGACGAGTTGGGGCGGCTGGCGGCGACGTTTAACTCGATGAGTGGGTCGCTGGAGGCGGCGCGGGGAGAGCTGATTCGGCAGGAGCGGATATCGACGGTGGGGCGGATGGCGTCGAGCATCGTGCATGATTTGCGGAACCCGTTGGCGGCGATTTATGCCGGGGCGGAGATGTTGATTGACTCCGACAATCTGGCTCCGCAGCAGACGAAGCGGTTGGCGACGAACATCTATTCGGCGAGTCGGCGGGTGTTGGAGATGCTGCAGGAGTTGCTGGACGCGGCGAAGGGGAAGACGGGAGAGATTGAGACGTGTCGGCTGAGCGAGGTGGTGGAGGCGGCGGTGGAGAGCCAGGAGGTGGCCCATATACGGTTCCGGGTGGAGATTCCGGAGGGGTTGGAGCTGCCGATGGACCGGGCGCGGATGGAGCGGGTGTTTGTGAATCTGATTGCGAACGCGATTGAGGTGATGCCAGGGGGAGGTGAGATTTCGATTGTGGCGAAGGTGGAGGGGGAGAACGTCACTGTGGCGGTGAGCGACCAAGGGCCGGGGATCGCGGCGGAGGTGAAGGAGCGCTTATTCCAGCCGTTTACGAGCTTTGGGAAGCGGAACGGGTTGGGGCTGGGGTTGGCGTTGAGCCGGCAGACGGTGCTGGAGCACGGGGGGGATTTGACGGCGACGAACTCTGCAGCAGGGGCGGTATTTTCGGTCAAGCTGCATGGGTGAACTTCTGGGTTCGTTTTGGTTTACGGTGTGGCTGGCGGGGGCGTCGACGGGGTTGGCGCTGGCGACGGGGGTGGGGCTGGCGCTGCGGGGTTCGAAGGTGATGTGGCAGGTGCCGTTGGCGATGCCGCATTTGACGATGGCGGTGGTGGTGGTGCATCTGCTGGCGCCGAGCGGAGTGTTGGCACGGATGGTGTACGCCGTGGGCGGGATTGGCGGGCCGGGGGAGTTTCCGGACGTGGTGCAGGACCGGTGGGGGTTGGGGGTCATCTTGGTCTATTGGCTGAAGGAGACGCCGTTTTTTGCTTTGATGGCGATGACGGTGTTGCGGCGGCTGAGCGGGGAGTATGACGCGGTGGCGGCGACGTTGGGGGCGGGACGGTGGCAGCGGTTGCGGTTTGTGACTTTGCCGCTGTTGGCCCCGGCGATGGTGCCGGCGGCGCTGCTCGTGTTTGGGTTCGTTTTCGCGAGTTTTGATGTTCCGTTTCTGTTGGGCCGGACACATCCGGCGGCGCTCAGCGTGGTGGCGCAGCGGTACTTCGTGAGTGACCGGGAGGTGGCGTTGGGGATTTCGGCGGGGATGGGATTGTTCAGCGCGGGGCTGGCGGGACTTTACGTGCGGCTGAGGACGGAGTGGTGAGATACGTCGTTTGGGTGCCGGTGGTGTTCCTGCTGGTCCGGAGCTTGGCGGGGCGTTGGCTTTGGCCGGACGTACTGCCGACGGAGTGGAGCGGGCGGGCGTGGGGGGCGGTGCGGGTGGAGCCGGTCGTGAACTCGTTGGGGTTGGCGGTGGTGGCGATGGTGGGGGCGGTGCTGCTGGGGATCGCTTTGGCGGGGGCGTTTCGACGGTCGGCTGGGGTGCGGTGGGCGGTGTTGACGGTGGCGCTGCTGCCGCCGCTGGCGATGGGGGTGGGCTTGCATGGGTTGTTCTTGCGGCTGGGGCTGACGGATTCGTGGTGGGGGGTGGCGCTCGTGCATCTGCTACCGGCGACGCCGTATGCGGTGATGGCGGTGGCGGGCAGTTTGTCGCGATTCGACGAAGACCTGGCGGCGCAGGCGCGGACGTTGGGGGCGAGCGGGTGGCAGGTGTGGCGGTATGTGAAGGGCCCGGCGCTGCTGCCGGGCATTGCGACGGGGGCGGCGTTCGCGTTCGTGATTTCGTGGAGCCAGTACGTGCTGACGGCGTTGATCGGCGGGGGGCGGGTGTTGACGCTGCCGATGGCTTTAGTTGGGTATCAGCGAAGTGGGGACGAGGCGGTGGCGGCGGCGGTGGCACTCGTGTTCCTGGGGGCTCCGGTTATGCTTTCTTTATGGGTCGAGCGTGGCTGGGAATAGTTTTGCTGCTGGCGGGGTGCGGGAAGCCGCACGAGGTGAGCTTCGCGATGTGGGCGGGGGACGAGGCGCGGAACCGGTACTTCGAGACCACCGTGCGGGAGCAGGTGCGGGTAAAATATGGCCTGGAGCTGCGGATTGTGCCGTATGGGCATACGGGGGAGGTGGTGAGTAAGCTCGTGACGGAGAAGGGGGCCGGGAAGGTGAGCGGCGGCTCTGTGGACGTAGTTTGGATCAACGGAGAAAACTTTCGGGCGGCGAAGCGGGCGGGGGTTCTGTGGGGGCCGATTGTGATGCCGCGTCTGTATCCAGAGGCGGCTTACGAGAAGGACTTTGGGACGCCGATTGAAGGGCTGGAGACGCCGTGGCAATCGGCGCAGTTTGTTATGGCGTGGGATACGGCGCGGTTTGCAGAGCCGCCGCGGACGTTGGAGGAACTGAAGACATGGGTGAAGGCGCATCCGGGGCGGTTTACGTATCCGGCTCCGCCGGAGTTTTCGGGGAGTGTGTTTACGCGGCATTTTCTGCTGGCGAAGGGGTTCGCGGGGGGCTTGGCGGACCTGCGGGAGATGAAGCCGTACTTGTGGAAGAAGGGCGAGACGTATCCGGGGACGGTGGCCGAGGTGGATCGGCTGTTTGCGAACAATGAGATCGATTTTGCAATGAGCTATGGGCCGAGCTTTGCGAGCGAGCGGATTGCGCGGGGTTCCTTTGCGAAGACGGTGCGGACGTTTGTTTTTGAGAGTGGGACGATTGGGAACTATAACTATTTGGCGGTGCCGTTCAATGCGAACGACCAGGAGGCGGGGTTGACGCTGATTCGAGATTTGACCTCGTTCGAGCGGGTGTTCGATATGGCCAAGACGCTGGGGAATTCGTTTCCGCAGAAGGGGGAGCCGGCGGGTTTGGAGCGGGGGGTGGCGACGCTGCCGCTGGAGGTTTTGCGGAAGCATTTTTTGCCGGAGCCGGACGCGGATGAGCTGGTGAAGTTTGAACAGGCGTGGCGGGCTGAGATGCTGCTGAAACCATGACTCGGGTGGATGTGGTGGACGTCGAGGCTGGCTATGGGAATCCGGTGCTGCGGGGGGTGACGACGGAGTTTCGGGCGGGGGAGATGACGGCTTTGCTGGGGCCGTCGGGATGTGGGAAGACGACGCTGCTGAAGGTCTTGGCGGGGTTGCATCCGGCAACGGGGCGGGTGCTGTTTGACGAAGTGGACGTGGGCGGGATGGCGGCGGAGAAGCGAGAGGTGGCGATGGTGTTTCAGAAGCCGCTGCTGTTTCCGCATCGGGATGTGCGGGGGAATGTGGAGTTTGGGTTGCAGATGCGGGGGCGGACCGGGGATGTGGACGGGATGATGGCGATGGTGGGGATTGGCGAGTTGGCGGGGCGACGGGTGGGGACGTTGAGTGGGGGGCAGGAGCAGCGGGTGGCGTTGGCTAGGGCGCTGGTGACGAAGCCGAAGGTGTTGCTTCTCGACGAGCCGTTTTCGGCCTTGGACGAGGCGCTGCGGGGGGAGATGAGGAGTTTGGTTCGGGAGTTGCAGCGGAGCTTGCGGACGACGACGGTGTTTGTAACGCACGACCAGGAGGAGGCGTCGCTGGTGGCGGATCGGATCGTGTTGTTGCTGGGGGGAAGGGTGGAGCAGGTGGGGACGGCGGGGGAGCTTTATGCGGCCCCGGCGACGCGGGCGGCGGCGGAGTTTTTTGGGTGGCAGGTTTTGCGGGATGGACGGGCGTTTCGGGAGGCGCGGCTGGGGGAGGTGGGCGAAGCGGGGACGGTGCGCGAGGTGATCCGATGGGCGCGGGGGACGCGGTATTTGGTGGATTTGGAGACGGGGGAGCGGGTGGCCGTGGACGAGCCGGGGTATGAGCCGGAGAGGCGGGGAGCGGTGCGGGTGGAGCTTTTGCGATATCTTGAATTTTCATGATGAATCGAAGAAAGTTCCTGAGCGCCGCGGCGGCGGCGGCGATGACGGCGGGTGCACAGACGGCGAAGCGTCCGAACGTGTTGTTCATTATTTTCGACGATTGGGGATTTGGGCATGCGAGCGCCTACGGGGCGAAATGGGTGAAGACGCCAGGGTTTGATCGGGTAGCGAAGGAGGGCGCGCTGTTTACGCACGCCTTCACTTCGAACCCGAAGTGCAGTCCGTGTCGGGCGTCGATTTTGATGGGACGGAATTCGTGGCAGACGCGGGAAGCGGTGAGCCACCAGAGCTTGTTTCCGAACGAGTTTGCGGTGTACCCGGCGGCGATGGAGAAGGCCGGATATTTTGTGGGGCTGACGGGGAAGGGTTGGGGGCCGGGGGACTTCAAGTCGACAGGTTGGCCGCATAATCCGGCGGGGAAATCGTATGATGCGAAGAAGACGAAGCCACCGTATTCGGGGATGGGGCCGAACGACTACACGGGGAATTTCGAAGACTTCTTGAGTGCGCGGCCGAAGGATACTCCGTTCTGCTTTTGGATGGGTTTTGCGGAGCCGCATCGGGTTTACGAAGAGGGATCAGGGGTGCGGAGCGGGAAGAAGCTGGCGGACGTTACGGTGCCGGCTTACTACCCGGACGTGAAGTTAGTACGGAGCGACATGCTCGACTACGCGGTCGAAGTGGAGTATGCCGACGCTTACATCACGAAGGCTTTGGACAAGCTGGCGGCGATTGGAGAGCTTGAGAATACGCTCGTGATCGTGACCTCGGACCACGGGATGCCCTTTCCGCGGGTGAAAGGGCAGATCTACGAGGACGGGTTCCACATTCCGCTGGCCGTGCGGTGGGGCAATGCGATGAAGGGCGGCCGGGTGATCAACGACTTCATCACGACGCGGGACTTTGCGCCGACGATTCTGGAAGCGGCGGGGGTGGCGAAGCCGGAGACCATAACCGGCAAGAGTTTCGTCGACATTTTGAAGAGCGGGAGAGAGGGTGTCGTGGACCCTTCGCGCGAGTACGTGATGGTGGCCAAAGAGCGGCACGACATTGGGCGGCCGAACGATGCGGGGTATCCGGTGCGGGCGATTCGGACGCGGCAATACCTCTATATTCGGAACTATATGCCGGATGTTTGGCCGGCGGGGATGCCGGAGACGGGGTATCGGGATGTGGACGATAGCCCGACGAAGACGCTGTTGATTTCGAGCTTTGATCAGTACTACAAGCTTTCGTTTGGGAAGCGGGCGGCAGAGGAGTTGTACGATATTGAGGCGGATCCGGGTTGTATGAAGAACCTGTTCGCGGAGCCGGGGATGACGATGACGAAGCGGACTTTACGGGATAAGATGGAGCGGATTCTGAAGGAAGAAGGGGATCCGCGGATGAACGGCAACGCGGCGTTTTTTGACACGATTCAGTACACGGGACCGAAGAAGCATTCGTACGAGACTTGGCTGAAGAATCAGTAGGAGATTGGGACATGGCAGACAGACGAGCATTCCTGGGATTGGCGGCGGCGCTGGCGGCTTGTACGAAGTCTACGAAGGCGCCGAGCGTGGTGGAGCAGTCGATGACTCCTTACGGGGAGCGGGCGGCGACGGAGACGATTGCGCGGACGGTGGGCGAATCGACGGCGAGCGTGGGCGTAGGATCGAGCCGCACGCCGCTGCAGGATTTGCACGGGGTGATTACGCCGTCTTCGCTGCACTTTGAACGGCATCACGCGGGAGTGCCGAAGATCGACCCGGCGAAGCATACGCTGCTCGTGCATGGGTTGGTGGACCAGGCGATTGAATTTTCGCTCGACGATTTGAAGCGGCTGCCGGCGGCGACGCGGGTGCATTTTGTGGAGTGTTCCGGGAACGGCGGCGGCGAGTTGCGCGGGACGCCGGGCGCGACGGCGCAGGCGAGCCATGGGCTGCTGAGTTGCTCGGAGTGGACAGGGGTGCCGCTGAAACATGTGTTGGCGCAGGCGGGGTTGAAGCCGGAAGCGAAGTGGGTGATTGCGGAGGGGGCGGACGCGTGCCGGATGGCGCGGAGCATTCCGATGGCGAAGTGCCTGGACGATGCGTTGATCGTTTACGCGCAGAACGGCGAGGCGCTGCGGCCGGGGCAGGGCTACCCGCTGCGACTGCTGTTGCCTGGCTTTGAAGGGAACGCGAATGTGAAGTGGTTGGATCGGCTGCATGTGACCGAGGCGCCGGCGCAATCGAACCAGGAGACGGCGCATTACACCGACTTGCTGCCGGATGGGAAGGCGCGCCAGTTCACGTTTCATCAGGACGCCAATTCGTTGATCACGCGGCCATCGGGCGGGCAGAAGGTGAGCGGTGGGGCGGGGTTTGTGGAGATCAGCGGGATTGCGTGGAGCGGGAACGGGAAGGTGAAGCGGGTGGAGGTTTCGACGGATGGGGGGAAGACTTGGGGGGATGCGGTGCTCGAAGAGCCGGTGCTGCCGAAGGCGTTGACGCGGTTTCGGATTCCGTGGGTTTGGGACGGGAAGGATACGGTGATTCAGTCGCGGTGTACGGACGAGACTGGGTATCTGCAGCCGACGCGGGAGGAGATCGTGGAGGCTCGCGGGGTAGCGTATAACTACCACTATCATGGGGTGAAGGCGTGGACGGTGAAGGCGGATGGGAGTGTGACGAATGTTTAGAATCGTGCTATTTCTACTTGCCGTGACGGCAGCGTTTGGACAGACCAAGTTTCCGGGCGTGGGGAAGGCAGCGTCGGCCGAGCGGGTGAAGGCGGCCGATAAGACGGTGATGGCGGATGGCCGGGGCTTGCCGGTGGGCAAGGGTAGCGTGGAAGCCGGACGGGGGCTGTATAAGACGAAGTGCGCCGAGTGTCACAACGAGGCGGGCGAGGGACGGGATAAGCAGTGGCCGGCGCTAGTGGGGGGGACTGGGACGTTGACGGCGAAATCGCCGAAGAAGACGGTAGGTAGTTATTGGCCGTATGCGACGACGGTGTTCGACACGATTGCCCGGGCGATGCCGTACGATCAGCCGGGGACGTTGACGGCGGACGAGGTGTATTCGATTACGGCGTTTGTGCTGCATTTGAATGGGATCGTGCCGGCGGGGCAGGAGTTGGACCAGAAGACGCTACCGGAGGTGAAGATGCCGAACCGGGACGGGTTTGTGCCGGATGTGCATCCGGATGTGAAGGCAAAGCGTTAGCTGCGGCCGACGATGGGCGGGACGAAGACTAATTCTTCTTCCGTCCGGGGGCGGAGGAAGTCGAAGTCGCAGCCTTCGTCGGCTTGGAGGACGTGGTCGGTGTAGAGGCGGGGGTAGCCTCGGAGATGGGTTCGGGGCCGGGGCTTCGGCTGGCGGGTGGCTAGGACTTCGGGGGCGACGAGGAGGTCCAGGCGGCGGTTGGGGACGTCGAGTTTGATGCGGTCTCCGGTTTGGACGAGGGCGAGAAGGCCACCGGCGGCGGCTTCGGGGCAGACGTGGAGGACGACCGTTCCGTAGCTCGTGCCGGACATGCGGGCGTCGGAGAGGCGGACCATGTCGGTGACTCCCTGGCGCTGGAGCTTGGCAGGGATGGGGATCGCTCCCCATTCGGGCATGCCGGGCACTCCTCGGGGGCCGCAGTTCTGGAGGACTAAGACCGTGTCGGCGGCGACTTCGAGGTCGGGGGACTCAATGCGGGCGAGCATATCTTCGTAGTCGGAGAAGACGAGCGCCGGGCCTTCGTGGACGAGGAGGTTGGGGGAGGCCGCGCTGACCTTGATGACCGCTCCGAGGGGGGCGAGGTTGCCGGTGAGGACCGCGAGGGCTCCGGCTCCGAGGACGGGATTCGTTAGAGGCCGGATGACGTCGGGGTCGGTGACGTTAGCGTTTGCTAGGTTGGCGGCGACGGTTTGGCTCGTGATGGTGAGGCAGGTCGTATCGAGGTGGTGCTCGATCGTCTGCATGAGGGCGGGGACGCCTCCGGAGAGATGGAACTGGCGGACGAGATGAACGCCCGATGGCTTCAGGTTCGCCAGGCAGGGGGTGGTCGAGCCGAGTTCGTCGAAGCGGGCCAAGGGGAGGGTGTAGCCGAGGCGGCCGGCGATGGCGATGAGATGCAGGATCGCGTTGGTGGAGCCGCCGATGGCCAGGAGGACGCGGACGGCGTTATCGAAGGCCGCAGGGGTCATGATGTCAGACGGGCGGAGGTTGGTTTCGGCGAGGGCGACGATGCGGCGGCCGGCGGCTTCGGCGGCGATGAGGCGGTCGGGGTCGGTCGCGTCGATGGTAGACGTTCCGGGGAGCATCATGCCGAGGGCTTCGGCCATGGCGGACATGGTGGAGGCGGTGCCCATGACGTTGCAGGCGCCTTGAGAACACGACATGCAATGTTCGAGTTCGCGCCACTGCTCTTCCGAGATTTGGCCGGTGCGGAACTGGTCCCAATACTTCCACAGGTCGGTGCCGGAGCCGATCTGTTCGCCGCGCCATTCGAAGGGGGCGCGGGGGCCGGCGTTGACCTGGATGGCGGGGAGGTTGGCGCTGGCAGCGCCCATGAGCTGGGCGGGGCCGGTTTTGTCGCAGTTCGATAGAAGTACGACGGCGTCGATGGGATTCGACCGGAGCATCTCTTCGACGTCCATGGCCATGAGGTTGCGGTAGAGCATGGCGGAGGGTTTCGTGAATTCTTCGCCGAGGGAGATGGTGGGGAATTCGAGGGGGAGGGCACCGGCGGCGAGGACGCCGCGTTTGACGGCTTCGGCGACGTCGCGGAGGGTGATATTGCAGTTGTTGAGTTCGGACCAGGAGTTGGCAATGCCGATGACGGGGCGGCCCTGGTAGCGGTCGACATCGACGCCGATCGAACGGAGGGCGGAGCGGTTTTGGAAGCCGAGTTCATCGCGGCCGTAGAACCATTCGGAGCTGCGGTATCGGCGGGTTTGGATTTGGATGGGGCGGGTCACGAAGGACTAGGATGCGACAGGGGCGGGGCCAAAAGCAAAAACGCGCCGCTCTCGAGGGAGAGCGGCGCAGGGTTGGGGGTTAGAGTTTGCGGGCGGAGTTGATACCGTCTTTGACCTTGATGCGGACGGTGCTGGAAAAGCTCGTGGTGGTCTCGGCGTCGGCATCGTAGTAGAGGCGGGTGATGGAGCGCCACCGGACGTGGCGGGTGGCTCCGTCAGAGAAGTTGCTGGCCGCGACGTTTTTCGAGAAGTTGCCGATGGTGGCCGAGCTGATATCGATCGGGAAGTTCGAGATGTCGGCGGCAGTGGAATCGGCGAAAGGCTTTCGTGAAATTTGCAGCGTCAGAGATGTCATCACGTCGGGGCTGGGGAAGACCAGCGAGCGGAAGCGGAGTGAGAAGTTGTTGCCGACGAAGACGCGGTCCGGGTTGAGGTTGTACTCGCTGGGCGGCATGGTTTTGGTGTCGCCGTTGATGACGTACGAGAGATGAATATTCTCCTGGTCGATGCGGGGGGCGGCGGAGACGCGGACGTTAAAGTGCCGGGCGAGGAGGCGGAAGGTGAAGGCTTCGTAGACCTTGTAGCCGGCGCGCTTCGGATGGGCGACGCCGTTGAAGTCGCCTTGCGTGGCCAGGGAGGTTTTGAAGGTGTTGAACCAGGCGTCGTCGGAACAGATGCCGTGGAGCTTGGTCATGTAGTCGATGTCGATGTAGGACCAGTTGGAGGTGCGAAAGTTGTTGGCGATCTGTTCGAGCTTGGCGTTGAGGGGGTTGATGACCGTCGCTTCGATCCATTCGGACTCGCCGCGGTCGACTTCGGCGGGGCTGAGGGTGCCGATGGTGGAGAGGCCCACCATCTGGACGAAGGGGTGGTTGAAGGGGTCGAGGAGGTTGGAGGGCAGGATGCCGACGCCGTCTTCGTAGCGGTGGCAGTAGCGGTTATCCTGGTCGCGGACCGGGTTGGGGACGCCGATGATGGCGACGGCCTTGGGCTTGAGATCGGCATCGATGCGGTTCTTCATGGTGGTGTAGGCACCGGCGAGGAAATCGAGGCCGACGAACTCGGTGTTGCCCTGTTTGCCTCGGCGAATGATGGTTTCGAGGGCCGGATCGTCTTTGCAGCTCGTGAGCGGGGTCATGCACTTGGCGACGATTTCGCCGAAGCCGATGTCGTTGCCGCCGACGGAGATGATGAGTAGATCAAGTTCCTTGCCGTTGAGCCACTGGCGGACCTGGCTGACTTGGGAGGGGATCGGGGGCCCGACGGGGCCGGGGCCGGAGGGGGTGAGCGGCGTGGGTCCACGGTAGTTTTCGCCGATGACGGAGCCGTTGATGGTGGCTCCGGAGCAGGCGACGTCGATGAACTCGAGGCGGCGGCCGAAGAAGTTGGAAGAGGGTCCGAGGGCGGCTTGGATGCGGCGGGCGGCGGCGGAACGGCCGTTCTCGTCAGAGTTGTGGCAGGCGGTATGGGGGCTGGTCCACTTGTCGCCCGTCAGGTTGGGGGAGCCTTCGCCGGCGGCGAAGGAGTCGCCCATGAAGGCTACCCGGAGGACCGTGGGGCCGAAAGTGTCGAAACCCTTTTGGGCCGTGAGGGCGGTCGAGAAAATCAGGGTGGTGAAGATTGTTTTGAGTGTCATTTGCTTGCTCCTGACTGATAGCGCGCAGGGGGAGAGCAAACGACTGTCCGGGTTTTGTAAGGGGTTTGTAAAAGCGGTAAGCTGAGCGGCATGGGCCATTTACGAGCAGGAACGGGGCGGAGCGATATCACGCCGGCACCGGGGACACCGCAGGGGATTTGGGGGGCGCAACTGCATCAACGCGGGGTGGGGGCGGACATGCCTCTCTACGCGACCGCGCTGGCGATGACCGACGGCGAGACGACGGCGCTCGTGATTGATGTCGACGTGATTGGGTTCAATGAGGAGTGGGCGGGGAAGGTGATGGCGGCGGTGGTGGAGCTGACGGGATTGGGGCCGGAGTGTGTGCGGGTGTCGGCGTCGCATACGCATTCGGGGCCGAAGACGTTGCGGCTGGAGGTGGTTTCGGAGGGGTTGGAGATGGGGTTGGAGTATTTGGAAAGTTTGCCGCGACGGATCGCGGGGGCGGGGTGGCAGGCGTTGCAGAACCTACGGCCGGTGCGGGTGGCGGCTGGGGAGGGGGCATGTGGGATCAACGTCAATCGGCGGGTGACGATGGAGGATGGGCGGGTGGTAGTGGGGCGGAATTGGGCGGGGCCGGTGGACCGGACGGTGCGCGTGGTGCGGGTGGATGATCTGGATGAAAAGCCGATGGCGGTGATCGTCCACTACGCTTGCCACCCGACGATTATGGCGTGGGAGAACGAATGGTTCACGCCAGACTTTCCGGGGGTGGTGCGAGAGGTGGTGGAGCGGGAGATAGGGGGATTGTGCTTGTATTTGCAGGGGGCAACGGGGTCAGTGGGGCCGGTGCGGGGGTTCACGGGGGACCGGAGCGTGTATCGACGGTTGGGGCGGATCTTGGGGCTGGAAGCGGCGAAGGTAGCGCTGGAGATTGATACGCGGGGGCGGACGGAGCGATTGGTGGGAGTGATGGAATCGGGAGCGCCGATTGCATTGTACGAGGACGTTCCGGCGGCGGACGGGCCGGTCGCGTTTGCGATGCGGAGCCGGACGCTGCGGTTGCCGGCGAACGTGTTTCCGCCGCATGAGGAGTTGGTGGGGGCGGTGAGTCGACTGCGGGCGGAGTTGGAGGCGGCGCGGAGGAGCGGGGTGGGAGTTCGCGAGGCGACGGCCTTGTTGACGAGGGCGACGATGAAGGAGGAGCGGGCGCGGATGGTCCGGGGGGCGGCGGTGGTGGAGCGGCAGATGCAGGTGTTGCGGATCGGAGACGTGGTGATGGTATCGATGCAGGACGAGCCGTTTGGAGAGATTGGGGCGCGGATCGTGGCGGGGTCGCCGTTCCGGCATACGCTGGTCTCGGGGTATTCGAATGGGACGTTCGGCTACATGCCGACGCGGGCCGCGTTTGCCGAGGGGGGCTATGAGGTGGACACGGCGCTGTACGGGCCGGAGACGGAAGACATCGTGGTGGGGGTGGCCTTGGAGATGTTAGGAGAGCTCTGGGCGGGCGGCGTAGCGGCGGGCTAGGACGCTGCAGACGAAGAGTTGGATTTGGTGGTAGAGGATGATGGGCAGGAGGATGGGACCGAGGCTCGTGGAGCCGACGAAGATGAGCTTGGCCATAGGGGCACCGGAGGCGAGGGTTTTCTTGGAGCCGCAGAGGACGGCGACGATTTCATCGGCGGTGGAGAATTTCAGGAGCCGGGCGAGAGTGGTGGTGATGGTGAGGACGATGGCGAGAATGGCGCCGGTGCAGACGAAGGTGAGGGCGAGGACGGGGGGGCCGTAGGTGGTCCAGAGGCCGGCGTTGACCGAGTCAGAGAAGGCCGCGAAGACGAGGATCAGGATGATGCATTTGTCGGAGATGGCGGTGTATTTCTTGTAGCGGCCGAAGAACTTGCCGGCGAAGGGACGGAGGAGTTGGCCGAGGGCGAAGGGGAGGAGGAGGAGCGTGGCGACCTTCGTGACGGTTTGGGCGAGGGGCGGGGCTTGGCCGGTAGTTTGGGCGACGAGGCTGACGAGGGCGGGCGTCAGGAAGACGCCGAGGAGGCTGGAGAGGGTGGCGTTGAAGATGGCGGCGGGGACGTTGCCGCGGGCGATGGCGGTCATGGCGACGGAGGAGGAGATGGTGGAGGGGAGGGCGCAGAGGTAGAAGAAGCCGAGTTGCAGATCGGCGGGGAGCCAGGGTCCGCAGAGGGCGCGGAAGGGGATAAAGAGCGCGGGGAAGAGAACGAACGTGGAGAGTTGGACGAGCAAGTGGAGGCGCCAGTTGACGAGGCCGGTGCGGAGATTTTCGACGGAGAGGTTGACGCCGTAGAGGAAAAAGATCGCGAAGATGCCGTAGTCGGAGACCTGATTGGCATGGAGGGTGCCGGAGAGATGGGGGAAAAAGCTGGCGGTCGCCACCATGGTGACGATGGCCCAGAGGAACCAGTCGGAGAGGATTTGCATACTATGAATGGAAGTGCAATTTTTGGCGCTGCTGCGGCAGAACCCTAACTACCGCTCGCTGTGGGTCGGTCAACTGGTGAGCGAGACGGGGTATCATTTCAACTCGATCGCCGCGCTGTCGCTGTCGCTGCATCTGACGGGATCGGGATCGACGGTCGGTGCGGTCATGATCGCACGGACGCTACCGGCGATTCTAGTGGCCCCGATGGCGGGGGTGTATTTAGACCGGCTGGATCGTCGGCGGGTGATGATGGCGAGCGAGCTATTTCGGGCGGCCATCGCACTTTCGTTCCTGTTGATTCTGGAGTGGCCGATGACGGGTTTGCTGTACGGGTTGAGCGCGCTGTTGATGGTGGCGACGCCGTTTTTCACGGCGGGGCGATCGTCGATCCTGCCGGATTTGGCGGAAGGGGAGCAGTTGCACACGGCAAACGCGATGACGCAGACGACGTCGTGGTTGACGCTATCGTTGGGGACGATGATGGGCGGGGCGGCGGTGGCGGCCTTCGGATACGGCTACGCGTTTGTGTTCAATTCGGCGGCGTTTTTGTTTAGCGCGTGGTCGATCTCTCGAATGCGGGGGACGTTTCGGGCCGAGGGCGGGGCGAAGAAGGACGAAGGGGTGAAGGAGTTTCTGGATGGGTTGCGGCTGCTGTGGCGGACTCCCTTGCTGCTGGCGATCGCGCTGGCGGGGGTGGGTTGGGCGTCCGGGGGCGGGGCGGCGCAGATCCTGTTCACGTTGTTCGGGGAGGTGGTGTTTAAGGCCGGGCCGGGGGGGGTGGGGATCATCTGGGGGTTCGCAGGGGTGGGGTTGGTGCTGGGTGGGATTGTGGGGTTGCGGGCCGGGCAGGCGTTGACGTTTGCGCAGTATAAGTGGGCGATTGCGGGATGTTTTTTCGTGATTGGCGGGGCGTATATGGCGTTCACGCAGATGGGGACGATGTGGGGGGCGGTCGGGTTCATCACGTTGTCGCGCATTGCGATGGGGGCGAACAATGTACTCAACCGGAGCATGCTGTTGCTGTATGTGCCGGATGAGTATCGGGGGCGGGTGTTTGCAACGGTGGAGATGTTGATGAACGTGTCGATGATGGTTTCGATGACGGCGGCGGCGGTGGCGGTGGACCATTATCCGATTCGCTTGGTGGGGCTGGTGGCCGGGGGGATGACGGCGGTGACGGCGGTGTTGTGGACGTGGGCGAACCTGGCGGGGAAGTTACCACCGTTACAGAAGGGTTAACCTATGACGAAGTGAAAACCTCTCTCATTCGTCAGCGCGTGGCTGACTTCCTGCAGCGGCACGCCCCTTTTGATGCGCCTTCAGAGCCGGATCTGCTGGAGATGGCGAGCAGCGGGAAGGTGAAGTTTCATGAGTCGGAGGAGTATGTCTTTCGCCAGGGCGACCGGAAGGGGCTGTTTATTTGGATGATCCAGCAGGGGCGGGTGGAACTGGTGGATGCAGCGGGGCGGTTGCTGGATTTGCGGGGTGAAGGGGATCTGTTGGGGTTGGAGCAGTTGGTGGGCGAGGGCACGGCGGGGTATTCGGCGCGCACGGCTACAGACGTGATTCTGTACGGGGTGGCTGCACCGTTGTTTGAAGCGGCGCTCGAGCGGTATCCGGCGATGGCGAGGTTTTTGTCGGCGCACTCGACAGTGGGGGGGAATCTGGAGTTCAGCCGGACTTCGTGGCTGGAGGCGGAGTTGCCTCCGGCGGCTTTCTTTCGGGCTCGCAGGGGGCGAGAGGTGGAGGAACTCACGACGCGGGCGGCGGTGCGGGCGATGCTGCGGGGGCGGGAAGAGAGGGTGGGGATCACGGCGGCGGAGTTGGCGATGTTCTGCGGGTATGACCCGGCGGGATTGATAAGGGCGATTCGGGAGGCGGGATCGACGGCGGAGTTGGGCCCGCTGCTGCGACGGGCGGGGCAGATGGTCCGCGAGGGGCTGGCGCAGTTGCACGACGTGGACGATTGCCGCGCGATGGCGACGGCGGTGATGGCCGCATTGATGGAAGCGTGCATCCGGATTGCGGGCGAGGAGATGGTGCGCGAGGGAATTGCGGCAGCGAGGTTGCCGCACTGTTGGGTGGTTTTCGGGACGGCCGCGCGGGCGGACTTGTTGACCCCGCCGTTCCCGACCCTGTCTGTGATCTACGACGATAGCGACACGGCATTTTCGGAGCAGGACAGCCTTTACTTCACGGCCATGGTGGGTAGTGTGGCGGGCCAATTGCACGAGTTCCAACTCGAAGGTGGGGGGTTCTACTGGATGCCCGGGGCGTTGCCGAGCATGCCGCTGGGGCAATGGAAGCGACTATACGGCGAGACGATTCGAAATCCGGAGGGCTACGATCTCTACACGCGGCGGTTGTTCTTTGACTTGGCGCCAGTGAGCGGCGACGGCTCGATACTGCAAGGGCTACGGGCCCATGTGTTGGAGCAGTTGCGGGAGCAGCGCCAGGCGATCGAAATGCTGGCCCACGATACGCTGCGGGAGTTGCCGCCGTTGACGTTCTTCGGCGGTATGGTGATGGAGATCGGCGGGGAGGCCCGGGCGAGCTTCGATGTGGACGAAACGATGATTCGGCCGCTGGCCAACGCGGTCAGGGTGTTTGCCATGGCGAAGGGGCGGTTGGAGGTGGCCGGCACGTTGGAGCGGTTTGATGCCGCGATGGTGGATTTTCCGGACGGGGCAGCGGTTCTGCGGGAGGCGGCGCAAGCGTTTCGAGTGGGGTTGTACTATCAGGCGATCGAAGAAGGTGGGCGAATCGAGCCGGTGAAGCTGGGCAAGTTTGAGCAACGGGTGCTGAAGACGGCGTTTGGTTCGATCCAGCGATTTCTCGAGTACACCTATGCGACGTTTGCCACGGCGGAGGTTTCATGAAGAGCGAGGGGGTTCGTTTCGTTGTGTTGGATACGGAGACGACGGGGCTGGACCCGCGGCGGGATCGGATCATCACGATAGGCGCGGTGGCGGTGGTGGACGGGGAGATTCTACTGGATGACTCGTTCGAGGTGCTGCTGCGGATGGCCTACAACAACTCGTCGGTGATGGTGCACGGAATCACTCGCGACGAGGCGGTGGCGGGGATGGAGGAGCGGGAGGCGTTGACGTTATTTCTAGAATATTTGCGGGATGGGGTGATTGTGGGCCACCACATTGGGCATGATATTCAGGCACTGAATTACGCGTGCGAACGGCATTTTGGGACGACGATGCCGAACCGGTCGCTGGATACGATGGACCTGGCGCTGCATCTGGACGATGCCGGGGCGTTTGCGGGACGGCCGATGGCGGCAGGGTTTTCGCTAGACGGGCTGTGCGAGATGTTCGGGATCAAGCCGCACGATCGGCACACGGCGGGCGGGGACGCGCTGCTGACGGCGCACGTGTTTCTGCGGCTGCTGCGGGCCGCGAAGCGGGTGGGGCGGGATAGTCTGGCGCAGTTGTGCGAGCCGTACAAGGCGGCTACTTAGCGGCGCGGTCGTTGCGATAGACGGTGCCTTCCTTCATGACGAAGAAGACCTTTTCGGTTTGGCGGATATCGGCGGTGGGATCGCCGGGGACGGCGATGACGTCGGCGAGTTTGCCGGCGGTGAGGGTGCCGAGACGGTCGGCGATGCCGAGGAGATCGGCGGTCACGCTGGTGGCGGATTTGAGGGCGTCGAGGGGCTTCATGCCGTGGTCGACGAGGAGGCGGAACTCGCCAGCGTTGCGGCCGTGGGGGTAGACGCCGGCGTCGGTGCCGAAGGCGATTTTGACGCCGGCGGCGATGGCGCGGCGGACGGTGAGATCGATGGCATCAAGGGCGAGGCGGCCTTTACGGACGACGCGGGGGTCAAGACGGCCGCCGGCGATGCCTTCGCGAACGCCTTCATAGGCCATCAGGGTGGGGACGTAGTAGGTGCCTTTGGCGACCATGAGCTTCAGGCCTTCGTCGTCGAGGAAGGAGCCGTGTTCGATGGAATCGATGCCGGCGCGGATGGCCCGTTTGGCGCCTTCGGGGCCGTGGGCGTGGGCGGCGGCTTTCTTGCCCATGCTGTGGGCTTGGTCGACGAGGGCGTTCATTTCCTCTTGCGTGAGCTGCGGGGAGTCGACGTCGTTGTTGAGGGACATGACGCCGCCGGTGGCGCAGACCTTGATGACGTCGGCGCCGTACTTGACGTTCCAGCGGACGGCGGCGCGCATGGCGTCGGGTCCGTTGCCGATGGCAGGGTTTTCGTTGGACTCGGAGAGGGCTCCGGCGATGTAGCCGTTGGTGGAGTCGCAGTGGCCGCCGGTGGTGCCGATGGAGTTGACGACGGTGAGCATGCGGGGGCCTTCGATGTGGCGTTTGTTGATGGCTTCGCGGAGGCCGATGTTCATGAACTGGGAGCCGCCGAGGTCGCGGATGGTGGTGAAGCCGGCGTGGAGGGTGATCTTGGCATTGGGGACGGCGGCTAGGGTTCGCTCGGGAATGGTTTGCGTGAGGCCGGAGAGTTGGCGGGCGGAGGAGTCGCCGGTGGTGCCACCGCGGAGGTGGGTGTGGGCGTCCATGAAGCCGGGGAGCAGGGTTGCGTCGCCGAGGTCGATGATGCGGGCGCCGACGGGGATGGTGGCGTTAGGGGAGACGGATTCGATGCGGGTGCCGTTGATGATGAGGAGGCCGGGGGTAAGGAGGGCGTTAGATTGGCCATCAAAGAGGCGAGCGGCTTTGAGGGCGATGACTTCGGCGGCACAGGGGAGGGCGAGGAGTATGGCGAGGAGCAGGGGGCGCATGGGATGAGTATAGCGGTGATTATTCGTGGGCGGCGGCGAGGACTTTTGCTTCAAGTTTCGGGGAGATGAAGAAGCGGGCTTTGACGCGGAGGGCGAGGATTTCGGGGGGATGGCGTTGATCTGGCCGAGTTCCTTGGCCCGCAGAAGGACGCCGAGGACGCCCGTCGACTTCAGGCCGATCTCGGTGGCGACACGTGCCCCTCTTGCTCGTCGATTAACAGGATGCCAGCTTGGCGCTCAGAGGCGAGGGCGATTGCTTCGGCCTCGCCGAGGTGAAGTTGCATTGACAGGATCTTGACGAGGGCTAGGGGCGGAGGCGGAGCGATCTGGATCTGGCCTAGATCGATCGCGTTTTTGATGGACGCCGGCTCGGAATGAGCGGCAAGTTCCTCGGCCACGGCGGGAGGAATCCAGAGTTCGGGAAATTGGTAGAAGAGGAGATCCAATCGGCCGATGGACGCTAGATTTGAGATTGGGGAGGTGTTACTGACCGCGAGCATAGTCGAGGTCTTGGGTCAGCTCTGTTTCGCCGTAGTGGCGGGGGATGCTGCGGGTGGTAACGAGTTCGGCAAACGCGAAACGGGAGAGGCGAGCGAGTTCGGCGGCCTTGGCGAAGGGCAGGATTTCCTGGGCGTAAAGGGTGAGGGCGAGTTCGGCGAGGAGACGAGGTTCGATATCAGCGGCGGGGAGGCGGACGCTGTTGGCGATGGACTCCGGGATTTCCAGGTGGACGGTCAAGGGGCGTCTTTTTGAGGTGCCTTGAACGCTGCCGCGAGGGCCGTGAAGAAGTCGGCGTGGGTCTGGAAGTAGAAGTGGCCCCCGGGGAACTCCAGGCGGTTAAACGGGCCGGTGGTGACTTCGGACCAGGGGTCGAGGTGGTCGGGGCGGACTTGGGGGTCTTCAGCGCCTCCTATGGCCGTTACCGGGATCTGTAGGGGCTCTGTCGGATGATAGACCCAGTTGCGGAAGAGACGGGTGTCGGCGCGGAAGGCGGGCAGGAGCGCTTGGAGACGGTTGCGCGGGGCTCCTCCTAGACGCTCTAGTTGGCCTAGTAGCTCCTCGTCCGACGGCTCGGGCGGGGGGACGTAGTTGAGGCGGAACTTCGGGGCTCGGGCGGCGGAGACGATCAGGGCCGATGGGTTCGTTCGACGGGCGGTCTCAAACGCCAGGCCGGCGCCCATCGAATGGCCGAAGAAGATCGCCGGTTCGGCTTGGAGCAGGGGCCGGATCTGCGTCGCCAGTTGATCAAGGAGATCCTCGATGCTCTTCCACGGGCGGTTCGGGAGACGGACCGGGATCAACGCGAATTCGGGGCCGAGCTTCTCCTGCCAACCTCGATAGGCGAAGGGCCCGGCACCGGCCCACGGGAAACAGAAAATGCGGCGGCCGGTCTTTGGCACCGTCGGGAACCAGGTGGCGCGCTCCTTCAAGCGGAGTTCGACCAGGCGGCGGCGTTCCGGCGATAGCTGCGCCAAAGGCCCGGCGGCGGCCAGGCGGGCCGCCGCGCCTCGCTTCGGCTGATGCAGCAAGCTCTCGACGTAGGCTTCAAACGGCAGCACGTTCAAATGCTCCATGTAGCGGAGGGCCTTTTCGCGGGAGAGAGCAGCGAGTTTGTCCCAGTAGGGGCGGTCCGTCGTGAGGCGCCGGAGAGCGTCAATCCACGGCCCAAGGTTCTGCGGCGGGACGTCAGCGATGGGCACCATGTGCTCGTCCACAGCGCCTTGATAAGTCACAACAGGGTTGACGGGGAGGAGGTGGGGCACACCGAGCATCGCTTCGTGCAATCCGCCGACGTCGGCACCCAGAACGGGGACTCCGCGGGAGAGCGACTCCAGCACCATGCGGCTCCGCGCTTCGGCCCAGACGCTGGGGACGAGCGTGGCGCGGGACTGGGCGAGAAGGTCGTCGATGTTGTCCGTCCGCGGAAGAATCGCGATGTTGGGGCGCTTTTCGAGTTGGGCGAGATCGTCGTGGGTGGTGCCCCAGGAAGGGACGGCTCCGAACGTCACTGCGGGCATGGCATCGGCGAGGCCGAGGAGGATGGCGAGGCCCTTCACGGCGCAGGGGTTGACCATGAGCACGTAGGGGTTATCGAACTTGCCGAGCAGTGGCGCGGGGCCGGGTTCAAGCAGAGAGATGGGGACGTGGATGGCCTGGTGGAGTTCGCCATGTTGGCGGGCGTAGTTGGCGACGTAGTGAGAGACGCCGACGACTCCATCGGCTTGCTGGAGAAGCTGGGTTCTTTCGGCGTGGATGCCGCTGGAATCGGGGCCAAAGGGGACAGCGATGGTGGCGCGGATGAGATAAACCACTCGGGCGCGGGGAGCGCGGACGGCGAGGTCAAAGAGCAGTTGGGCGGGGTCGTCGGTGGAGGTGACGATCAGGTCGGGGTCGAAATCGTCGATCTGGCGCTGGAAGTAGGGACGCCAGAGCGGGGAGCGCGTGAGGGTGCGGACGTCGACGTTGTGGAGCGAGAAGATGACGTCGTCCGGGTTGATGGCGGGGGAGATGCCACGGGTCGAGAGAGCGTTGAGGTAACGCTCGTGGTCGGCGTCGCCGAAGGACTCGACGCGGGTGACGACGCGGACTTGGTGGCCGCGGGCGGCGAGGGCTTCCATCAGCAGCCGATTGGATTTATCGCCTCCGCCGGCGGAGGGGTAGTAGAGCGAGTTGTGGGCGAGAAGAATGCGGAGATGGCGGCGTTCGGCGAGGTAGTGGGCGAGGTCGCTGGCATCGAGCGTCGAAACGAACGATTCCGCAGCTTGGCGGGAGCGGGCGGACTCGGCAGTCCAGGCGGCTTCGTCAGTGGTCAGTTCGGTGAGGGCGGCGACCCAGGGCTCCAGGTCCTGCTCGACGTCGACCGGCTTCGGCATGTGGTTTTCGTCGAAGTCGGATTGGTAACGGGTGATGGGCTGGACGGGAAGAACGTAGCCGGTTCCGGACTTGGCTTCGGCGAGGCCGCCGGAGTTGGAGGCGACGACGGGGAGGCCGCGGAGCATGGCTTCCATGGTGATCAGCCCGAAGCCTTCGTACCAGAGCGACGGCATCAACAGGAGGCGGGATTGGGCCAGGACATCTTCGATGTGGGGGACGGATTCGAAGATGGTAACGTTCGGCAGGGCCGCGAGGAGGCGGCGATCAGCGGAGGTGGTGCCCCAACCGGCGAGGGCGGCGAATTCGAGATGGGGCAGGCGGCGGGCGAGGCCGGCGAGAACCGTGACCCCCTTGACGATGCAGGGGTTGACCATCAGGATGTAGCGGTTGGCGAAGCTGCCGAGATGCTTCCAGGGGGCTTGGCCGTAGATGGGTGGATGGATGACGACGGGCTGAACGCCGAGGTGTTCCTTGACGTAGTCGGCCATGTGATGACCGATGACGACGATGCCGCGGGCCTGTTTGACGAGCGCCGTGGCGGCGGCATCGGGGTACCAGCTTTCGGGGCCGAAGGGGAGGAACTGGGGCGTATGCGCAATGAAGATCAGTCGGCCGGGAGCGAGGCGAAAAGCTTCGCGGAGGAGGACGTGGCTCAAGTCTTCCGAGGAGACGAGGACCCAGTCGGGCTTGAAGCGTTCGATTTCAGCGGCGAGGTGGTGGACGTGGCGGGTGAGTTCGGGGACGCGGACGATGGTGATGCCGCGGCGGGTGGTTTCGCCGGCTTCGTTGTGCGCAGGGCAGACGACGCGGACCTGATGACCGGCGGCGACGAGGGCTTCGAGCCAGATGAGATTGCTGCGCGTGGAGCCGCCACGGGGCGGTTCGTAGGAGGCGTTGGAGGTTAGGAGAACGCGCATAGACGGGAGATTTCCGAGCGGACTTCTTCATCCGAGAGGGAGGCGATTTCAGCGAGCAGGGCGGAGACTTCGGCGGGGTCGTACTGGTTCAGATGCTGGGTTTCGAGGAGTTGCGCTAGCTTGGCGAGGGTGGTGTCGGCGGAGTAGACGTCGTCCATGGAGAGTTCAATGGCGAACTCGTCGTGGACGCGGGTGACGAGGAGGACGGCGAGGAGCGAGTGGCCGCCGAGGTCGAAGAAGTTGTCGTCGGTGGAGATGGCGGGTTGGGCGAGGAGGTCGGCCCAGATGGCGGCCAGGCGGATTTCGGTGTTAGTGACGGGTGGATTCTGGACTTCCCGGACGGGGGCGGCGTCGAGTTGGTCGGCGCGGAGAGCGGCTTGAATTTGGTCGACGGTGGAGAGGTGGGTGGCGATGTGCTGGTAGTCGTGGAAGCGCTGGGTGGGAGCGGCTTCCGCGGGCGCGGCGACAGGGGCGGCTTTGGGGCTGGAGAAGGCCGCCGCTTGGAGTTGGGCGGCGGTGAGGGTGGCAGAGCCTTCGGCTTGGCCGGTTAGCTCCTGGAAGAAGCTTTGCGCGGGGGCGTTGCGGGGGGTGGGAAGGAGTTCGACGGAGAGCGTTTCGTGCTGCTGGCCGAGCCAGCGGGCGACGGCGTGTTCGACGCCGCGGCCGAGGACGCGGCAACTGAGCAGGAACGTGTCGAGAACGTTTTCGTCGAGGACGAGGAGGCCGGTGAGGCCGTAGTCGCCGAAACGGTCGGCGACGCGGATGGAGTAGGCGTTGAGGGGGGCGAGTTCGGGCTCAGTGCGGCGGCGCGTCGAGAAGTTGAACTGGTTCGTGCGCTGGGTAAGTTGGGCGGCGCGGGGGAGGTCGTCGGGATGAAGGGGAGCGATTCCGACTTCGAGGGCGAGGGTTTCGTAGAAGTGTTCGAGGCTGGCGGCGGCGGCGAAGGACTGCTGGAGGTGGTAGCTGGCGGCGCGACCACGATCGGCATCGGTGATGACGGGGTGGTCGAAGGCCCAGACGTGATCGAGGTAGTGCGGGATGTCGGTTTCGGGGAGGGTGAGGCCGAGGACTTCGGGGGCGCCTTCGGCGAGTTCGGCGATCTCTTTGGCGTTGTCGTCGAGGAGGAGGAAGGAATCGGCGCCGAGCGAGAGTTCGGCGGCCATTTGGCGGAGGCCGGCGGACTTGGGGAGCCAGGAGAGGCGATGGGCGGTGATGTGTTCGCGGCTCAGGATCATGGACGGGTTGGCGGCGAAGGTTTGCCAGACGTCGTCGGGGTTGTTCTTGGACGAAAGGGCCAGCAACATGCCGGCTTCGCGTTGGGCGAGGAGGAACTCTTGGAGGTGGCGGCGGGGTTCGTCGATCGTGACACCGGTGGGGCCGTCTTCGCCGCAGACGCCGGCCCA
The DNA here is from genome assembly GCA_026394015.1 of Acidobacteriota bacterium. Classification (GTDB taxonomy): domain Bacteria; phylum Acidobacteriota; class Terriglobia; order Bryobacterales; family Bryobacteraceae. The sequence goes on along the minus strand of JAPKZA010000275.1, from coordinate 42,113 downwards.
GAGGGTGTTGTCACAATCGAGGGCGATGAGCTTGAACGGCGGGCGTTTGAGGGCGTGGGTGAGGCGAGCGATGGCGGTGCCAAGGGCCGTGAAATAAGCGGGGGTGTAGGGGATGCGGCCGAGGCGTTCGGCGGCTTCGTCGGCCCAGTCAGAGACGGGGTAGGCGGAGGTATCGACGATGTAGAGATTGGGGCGGGATTGGAGTTGGGCCTGGTAAGGCGGGCAGAGGGCGAGGAGGGTGGGGACGGCGAAGCGCTGGGCTTCGAGGGTCGAGAGGAGTTCGGCGAGGCGGGCGTCGTGGTCGGCGGAGGTGGAGCCTTCGAACTGGGCGAGGTCCGACGGGCGGACGAGGAGGACGTTAGCCCCGTCGCGGTTTTGGGCGAAGGGACCGGTGGGATCGAGGACGGTTTGGAGGACCTGGTTGTAGGGGGCGAACTCAATAGGCCAAGGCTCGCCGAGTTGGCGAGCCCAGAATTCCAAGACCGGCTGGATCGGCTCGGCGGTAAACGTAGCGCTAATGCAGCCGGGGGGAACGAGTTCGCCCGCCTCGATGGAGACGCTGAGCGCGTTGCGCTTGATGGGGATGGGGCAGGTGGCGTAGGGGGTGAACGCGCAGGGCGGGTTCTTGGCAATGTTGAGTTCAAGTTCGACTTTGTTGTCCGGGCCGGGGAGGGGGGCGTAGAGCATGCGGCCGCCGCCGTAGGTCTGCCTGCCGGAGGTTTTGTCTTTGAAAACGAAGAAGAGTTGGCCTTCGTCGAGGACGGGTTCGAGGGAGAGCTTCTGGCCGTTGAGGTTGAACTCGACTTCGCCGGGGCTTTCGTATTTGAGCGTGTTGCCGGTGACGTCGGGGATCATGACGGTCTTCTTCTGCGGATACGGTTTGAACTGGCCGGTGAGGGAATATTGGGGACGGATGGGGAACCACTTTGTCTCGTGGAACTCGCGGCGCATTTTGGATTGGGGATCGCGGAGGCGGATGCCGATTTTGCCGTTGCGATAGATGACGAAGAGGGTGAGGCGATCGATGGTCAGGAGATCCGGGGTGGCTTGGTCCTTGTCGGACTGGAGCACTTTCGCGGGGCCGGCGGCGGGGCGCCAGGTGATCTGGTCGCGCTTGCGTTCAAAGACGCCGGCGCGAGCGGGTCCGGCGGGGAGGACGAGCTTGTTGGAGGCGTCGGTGCCGGCGGAGTTGGGACCTTCTTCGAGCCAATAGAGGCCGGCGACGGAGAGCCAACCGGTATTACTCTTGAGTCCGGTTTCATACTTCGTCCGCCAGGCGGTGACCTTGTCGGTAAGCGGGTCGGCGGCGAGCAGGGGAAGAGCGAGGAGAAAAAAGCAGCGGGCGCGCATGGCACATGATATCGTGCAAAAACATGCGAATGCTATGGGTGATGGCGTGGGCGGCGTCGTTAGGGGCGCAGGACTTCTCGAAAGTGCAGATCGAAAAGGTGGCCGGGGGGTACCAATACACGGAGGGCCCGTTGTGGAGCAAGGACGGCTTTCTGCTGTTTTCGGAGGTGCCGAGCGGCAAGATTTTGAAGCTGGTGGGCGGATTGCCGGTGTCTGTTTTTCGGGCGGATTCGCACGGGGCGCATGGCAGCACGTTTGATGCGCAGGGCAGGCTGATTACTTGTGAATCCAAGAGCAGGCGGGTGACGCGGACGGATAAGGCGGGGAAGATTGAAGTGCTGGCGGAGCGGTTTGAAGGCAAGCGTCTGAACGCGCCGAACGACGTGGTGGCGCGGAAGGACGGGAATTTGTACTTCACGGATCCGGCGTTCGGGGGGCAGGCGACCGGACGGGAGCTGGATTTTTACGGGGTGTATCGGATTGGGCCGAAGGGGGAGTTGGAGTTGGTGGCCAAGACGCCGGGGCGGCCGAATGGGATTGCGTTATCGCCGAAGGGGGATCGGTTGTACGTGGCCGATTCGGACGAGCGGTTGATTCGGGTGTTCGATGTGGACCGGGCGGGAAAGGCGGGGAACGGGCGGGTGTTGATTTCGGGCATCGACGGGCCGCCGGATGGCATCCGAACGGATGAGAAGGGCGGCATTTGGGTGGCGTGCAATGCCGTAGTGGTTTATGGAGAAGACGGGAAGATGACGGGAAGAATGGAGATGCCGGAGCCGCCGCGGAACCTGGCGTTTGGAGACCCGGACTACCAGACGTTGTATGTGACGGCGCTCAAGAGCGTGTATCGGATTCGGCTCGGAGTTAAGGGGCACATTGTCCACTAGGCGGTACCCGGAGCGGCCCGTATTGGGCGTGGGGGCGATGATCTTCGAGGGGAACAAGGTGCTGCTCGTGGAGCGCGGGAACGAGCCGTTGAAGGGATGGTGGTCGCTGCCGGGCGGCGGCGTGGAGACGGGGGAACGGTTGGAGGCCGCGATGCGGCGAGAAGTGAGGGAGGAGACGGGCCTGGAGGTGGAGATCGTGCGGGTGGCGGAGATCTTCGAACGGCTGATGGCGGATGAGGAAGGGCGGTGCGAGTACCACTACGTATTGCTCGATTACGAGTGCCGGGTGGTAGGCGGCGAGTTGCAGGCGGGGGATGATTCGGCGGCGGTGCGGTGGTTCGGGTTGGAAGAACTCAGCGGGATACGGCTGACGGAGGGTACCCTGGAAGTAATTGAAAGATGCTATGGGTCCCGCAAGTCTTGAGCTGTTAGAGTACGCGTCGCTGAAGGAGATCGTCGGGAGGAATGTCTCGACGGGTCCGGCGCGGCGGCTGTTGGAGGCGTTGGGGCCTTCGGTTGACCGCGAAGAGTTAGAGGCGGCACTGGCCGAGGTAGCCGAGGCGATGCGCTGGTTGGGAGAAGCGAATTCGCCGGGCAACGCGGCGAAGGGTTCGGCGGTGCGGTTTACGGGGCTGCCGGACGTGGAGCAGGCGGTGGGTCGCTTGCGGATTGAAGGCGCGGGGCTGGATGGCAAAGAGCTGTACGACCTGATCCAATGGCTGGACCGGAGCGGGGACATGCGGGCGGCAATCTTCCTCGTGGTGGATCGGTATCCGCTGCTGGGGCGGCGCGCGCAGAAGCTGGGCGACTTCCGGGTGGTGCTGCGGGAGATCAGCGGGAAGCTGTTGCCGGATGGGTCGGTGGCGGATGATGCGAGCGTGGCGCTGTCGCGACTGCGGCGGGGGATGGGGAAGCAGAAGGAGCATATACAGGCTTCGCTCGAGAAGTTTCTGCGGCTGCATCGGGACGAGGGCGTGCTGCAGGACGAGTACGTCACGATTCGGAACGAGCGGTTCGTGGTGCCGCTGGTGGCGGGGCAACACAAGAAAGTGGACGGGGTGATTCATGCGGCGTCGGGGACGGGGGCGACCTTGTTCGTGGAGCCGATGGAGACGATCCAGCTGAACAACGAGCTGGTCCGGATGACCGAGGAGGAGATGCGGGAAGTGCATCGGATTCTGCGGGAGTTGACGGAGGTTCTGCGGGTGCATGCGGGGTCGATTCGCGAGACGATCGGGACGATGGCGGGGTTGGAGCTGACGTTCGCGAAGGCGCATTTGGGTGGGGTGATTCCGACGTTTGGGGAGGCGATGCGGCTTGTCGATGCGCGGCATCCATTGCTGGCGGACGTGCTGCGGCGAGAGCGGCGGAGGCCGGTGCCGGTGTCGTTTGGGATTGATCCGATCAACCGGACGTTGTTGATTACGGGGCCGAACACGGGCGGCAAGACGGTGACGATGAAGACGGCGGGGTTGCTGGCGCTGATGGCGCAATCGGCGATGCCGGTGCCGGCGCGAGAAGCCGAGTTCCCGATTTTTCAGGAGATTTTGGCCGATATTGGGGATAACCAGTCGATTGCGGAGTCGCTGAGCTCGTTTAGCTCGCACATACGGCATATTTCGGAGATGTTGGAGCAGGCGACGCCGGATTCGCTGGTGCTTCTCGATGAGTTGGGGCGGGCGACGGATCCGGAAGAGGGCGGGGCGCTGGGCATCGCAATTCTGGAGAAGTTCCGGGAGTATGGGGCGTTAACGATGGCGTCGACGCATTTGACGGCGTTGAAGGTTTGGGGGGCGAATACGGTGGGGGTAGTGCAGGCGTCGATGGGATTCGACGATGCAACTTTGAAGCCGACTTACTTGCTGCAGACGGGGGCGCCGGGGCGGAGCGCGGGGTTGGCGATCGCTTCGCAGCTGGGGTTGCCGCCGGCGTTGATTGAACGGGCGAAGCAGGCGATGACTTCGACCGAGCGGGACATTGCGAGCTTTCTGAGCGAGCTGCATCGGCGGTTGGACGAGGTGAACAAGGAGAAGGCGGAGTTGGAAGGGGCGCGGGCGGCGTTTGAGGTGGAGGCGGTGAGGGAGCGGGAGGCGGCGAAGCGGGCGTATGAGTTAAAGCTGCGGGAAGTCGAGCGGCGGAGCGACGCAGCGCTGGCGCAGTTCGAGGGGCAGGCGCGGGAGACGATTGAAGGGGTGTTGGCGGGCTTAGCGAGTAAGAAGCAGGCGGAGAACGCGATCCGGAAAGTGGCGCGGACCCGGGCGGAGTTGAAGGACGAGGTGGACTCGTTGCGGGGGCCGGTAGGCGGCGCGGCGGCGATGGGGCCGATTGTGGAAGGTGGGCGGGTGAAGCTGAAAGGGGTGCGGGATATCGCGCGGGTACGGCGGGTTTTGCCGAGTGGGGAGCTTGAGGTGATGATCGGCTTCATGAAGATGAAGGTGGGGGTGGGCGATGTGTTGGAGGTGATGCCGGGGGGCGGGGCGGACGCGAAGTTGCCGAGTGGGGTGACGTTCCAGCAGGGGCCGTCGTTTGAGACGGTGACGCGGGAGTTGAACCTGATTGGGAAGCGGGCGGAAGAGGCGATGGACGAGGTGGACCAGTTTCTGGATCGGGCGGCGCTGGCGAGCGTGGACCGGGTACGAATTGTGCACGGGCACGGGATGGGGATTTTGAAGCGGGCGGTGGCGGACTACTTGAAGAAGAGCCCGCACGTGACCGACTTTTACGCGGCGACGCCGGCCGAGGGTGGGACCGGCGCCACGATTGCGGAGTTGAAGGTTTAGAGGGCGGCGAGGACTTCGGCGGCGTGGCCGACTGGCTGCACCTTTTCGAAGATCTTGGCGATTTTGCCGTCGGGTCCGATGATGAAGGTGGTCCGGCTGATGCCCATGAAGGTTTTTCCGTCCCTGATTTTTTCGTTCCAAACGCCATAGGCTTCGGCGCCGGCGTGGTCGAAATCGGCGAGGAGGGAGAAGGGGAGATCGAACTTCGATTTGAACTTGAGCTGATCATTGGCGACGTCGGGGGAGATGCCGATGATAACGGCGTTTTTGGCGACGAAGTCGGCGGTGTTATCGCGGAATTCGCAGCTTTCGAGGGTGCATCCAGGTGTATCGGCCTTGGGGTAGAAGTAGAGGACGACGGTTTTGCCTTGCAGAGCGGAGAGCTTGAAGGGTTGGCCGGTTTCGTCGGTCAGGTCGAGATCGGGGGCATTGCTGCCAACTGTGAGGGACATAGGGTTAGGATGTATTAGGAAGCGATTGTGCTCCAAGAATTCGGCGATTTTCGAGAGATCTTCGGGTTCGTCGATGTCGAACCAGGCGGGGCCGCGGGCGGTGGAAAGGCCGGCGGCGCGGCAGGCGGCTTCGGTGTCGGTGAGGGTATCGGCGGTGGACCAGCGGACGCCCGAGAACATTTCGGGATGGGTGCGATGGGCGGCGATGGCCCAGTAGCCGCCGTCTTCGGTGGGGGCGAGGGTGACATCGGCGGTGGTCGAGAGCATGGTTTGGATGTGGGCGTCGGGGACGGTGGGGGAGTCGGAGCCGAGGAGGAGGGCGGGTAGGCGGGGGGTGAGGGCGTGGAGCATGCGGTGGCCGAGGTCACCGGAAGATTGGAGGGCGATAGAAACGTTTGGGGCGGTGAAATCGTCTGTGTGGATGTCAAGATGGAGCTCGCATTCCGCAAACTTTGGCAGTCGGGCGAGCATCGTATCGACGAAGAGTTTATGGAGATCGGCTGCTTGGATAGGGCCGATTCCAACGGCGAGACGAGTTTTGACACGGCCTGGCACCGGAGCCTTCGCGAAGAGCAAGATGACGGGGGGCATGGGCAGATTGTAGAATAACGGTTTAGATTGAGTGAGGAGTTTGGAGATCCATGACTATCAGTAAGCGCCTATTTGCTTTGACGATTCCGGCGATCCTATTGGCTGGAGCGGCGATGGCCGCGGATGCCAAGAAGGGCCAGGAAGTATTTGAGAACTCGGCCTGCATGGGCTGCCACAACACGGACACGGACGAGAAGCGCGGGAATACGCCGGCTCTGAAGGCCTTGTACAAAAAAGAAGGGATGACCGAGGCGAAGGTCGTCGAGAAGATCAAGAAGGGTGGCAACGGGATGCCGCCTTACGAAGAGCAGCTCGAGAAGGATCAGTTCGCTGATCTTTTGGCATATTTGAAGACGCTGTAGGCTCGGTAAATATTGGGGCGAGTTGACGTTAGGTCCACTCGCCCGGTATTCTATTAGATGTTCGCCCGACGCGACCCCATCGTCTAGCCCGGCCTAGGACACCGCCCTTTCACGGCGTCAACGAGGGTTCGAATCCCTCTGGGGTCGCCAAACTGTTCCGGCTAAGGCCGTCTACTCGGTAGGTTGGTTTTTATGCCACGTAGATTGGAACCGTCCCACGCCATACTGTGGCATCTCATTGCGTCACCGGCGTCGATTCGTTCAGAGTCGTAGAGGGTCACCGTGATCTTGGGGAGAAACGCCGAATGGAACCAAGTACGTGGCGCAAGAAGTGGTACGTTTTCTTCAACGACGTATTCTTCTCCTTCGGCTAAAGGAGTGGTGCGAACGCTCGAAACGAAGCGAATGTCTGCTTTTTCGATTGTGCTCCTTGGACCAATGACGGAGTTTTGAGTCACGGATGGTTTGTGCCAACGGAAGCGCGTTCGGTCTTTCGTCACGATCAGTAGGTCTTCGGAAATTCCTGCTGGATTCGCATCAGTGACGTCCTTCCAGGAGCTTCGATTGCTGAAGACTCCCTGATGCAGTCTATCCGAGACTTGCAGAATCTGGATTCGGGAGATGACGATGTGAGTCATGGAATCGACCTGTAGCGAGAGGTCGTCAGGACCGACTGAACTGATGATCCCTTTGACGCACCGGAAATCGCTGAAGACCACCGTGTAGAGACGGTCCCATGTGAACCGCTTGAGATTCTGCCAGCCGTCTGGCTCGACCGCAGCGCTTAGGTTAGTCGCCAACATTAAAAAAGTTGTATACACTCAAGGTCACCATGTGGTCTTGGGCTTTTTTATTTTTGGCGATCGTTCCTGACTTCGAGCGGGATGTGGCACCGATTTTGACGGCTAACTGCTCGGCTTGCCATGCTGGCCTCTCCAAGGCTAGCGGGTTCTCCGTGGAGAAGCTTTCCTTCGTGCTGGCTGGCGGGAAGAAGCACGGCAAGGCCGTGGTCGGAGGGCATCCGGAACAGAGTGTTCTGATCCAGATGGTGAAGGGCATGCTAGCTCCGCAGATGCCGATGGGCAAGTCGCTGGCGGCTAAAGACGTCGAGACTTTGGAAGCTTGGGTGAAGGCTCTGCCGAGCGATGCGCCGACGGCGAAGACCACTTGGCGTTGGCCCTACGAAAAGCCGGTGAAGCCACAGGGGCGTTCGGTGGATGAGTTTGTTCTGGCTAAGCTGCGGGAGAAGGGGTTGGGTCTGGCACCGGAGGCGGATCGGCGGACTCTGGCTCGACGGGCTTACTTTGACCTGATTGGACTGCCTCCGACGGCGGAAGAGACCGCGGCATTTGTGGCCGAAGGGGACTTTCCGAAGCTCGTGGAAAAGTTGCTGGCGGACCCTCGGTATGGGGAACGCTGGGGTCGGCATTGGTTGGACTTGGCTCGCTATGGGGAGACCAGCGGGCTCGAAGGGGACGGGGCGATCGGGAACGCTTGGCGGTATCGGGATTGGGTGGTCGACGCGTTCAACAAGGATCTGCCGTATGACCAGTTCATCGTGCAGCAGTTGGGCGGGGCGGACGAGCATTCGAAGTCGCGGAATAACTACGCTCCGAATGTGCAGGGGCATGTCGCATTGGGGTTTTTAAGGCTGGCTCCCTGGGACCGGTCGAACTTGGTGGCGGATGAGGTTAGAGCCAATTATTTGGCCGAGGTGACGGCGGCTACGAGCTCGGTGTTTCTGGGGCTGACCGTTGGCTGCGCTCGTTGCCACGACCATAAGTACGACCCGATTCCGCAGAAGGATTACTACCGGTGGCAGGCGTTCTTCAACACGGTGCAGGTGGAGAACGTGACGGTTCCCTACGCCGATGAGGAGTTCGCGGCGAAGGCGACGGCGAAGATCAAGGAGATCGAAGCGCGGCTGAAGGACGGGCCGGAGAAGGCGGCATTGGGGGCTTACGAAAAGGCCATGCTGCCGCAGCTGGTGGCAAAACGGCGGGAGTTGGCGGTGGGGAAGACGCTCACGGATCTTCGGCTGGAGATGCGGCGAAAGGACGCGAGCCAGTTTTCCAAGGCCGAGCGGCGGCAGTATGAGCTCGTAAAAGAAGACGCGGACCGGACGCAAGATCCGGAGGAGCAGGGGGCGCTGAACCGTTTAGAGAAAGAGTTGATGGGGCGGTTACGGCTGGATCCGGCGCGGTTTGAGGTGCTGGAGGTGGAGGATCTGCGGAAGGAGATGGGGAATCGGCAGTCCAAGGTTTTCAGCGAGGTGGAGCGGGATAAACACGGGGATTTGAGTGAGGCGCTGGACGTTTGGCGGCGGCGGTTGGGGCGTTGGCAGCCGGTGACGTTGACGGTGAAGAACGTGCCGGGGCCGCCGAACGGGCCGGCGATTGCGCCGGTACGGGTGCTGCTGCGGGGGGACTATCGGCTGCCGGGTGAGCCGGTGGAGGCGGGGTTTCCGACGGCCTTTACCGGAAAGGCGGAGCCGGCGGTGATGGAGATTGACCGGTATCGGCAGTTCCCGACGCGGGGGCATCGGTTAACGCTGGCGAAGTGGATTGCGAGCAAGGAGAATCCGCTGACGGCCAGGGTGATGGCGAACCGGATTTGGCAGTATCACTTCGGGACGGGGATTGTGGCGACGCCGAGCGACTTCGGGGTGAACGGGGAGCGGCCGACGCATCCGGAGCTGCTGGATTGGCTGGCGCATGAGTTTGTGGAGAGCGGATGGAGCATCAAGGCGATGCACCGGAAGATGATGCTGTCGGCGACGTATCGGCAGAGCGGGGAGAATGCGGGGTGGGAAAAGGATGCTGAGAACAAGCTGCTGTCGCGGTTTCCTCGGCGGCGGTTGGAAGGGGAAGAGCTGCGGGATTCGATTCTGTATCTGAGTGGGCGGTTGAACGCCGAGCGCGGAGGGCCGAGCGTGTTTCCGGCGTTGCCGGCGGATTTGGCCGATTTTGCGCGGTATGGACGGGGCGGCGCGGCGATGTGGGAGCCGAACGAGAAGGACGAAGAGGGGCGGCGGCGGTCGATCTATACGTTCCAGCGGCGGAGCATGCCGTTGCCGATGATGGCGGCGTTTGATGCGCCGGTGTTTAGCGAATCCTGCGAGCGGCGGTCGGCGACGACGACGCCGTTGCAGGCGCTCGCGATGATGAACGGGAACCTGATGCACGAAGAAGCGGGGTATTTGGCGAAACGGGTGGCGGCGGAGAGCGGGGACAGGGCGGTGCAGGTGAAGCGGGCGTTTGGGATTGTGTTGGGGCGGGCGCCGAGCGAGGCGGAATTGGGGCGGTATTTGGGTTTTTCTGGCAATTTGGAAGCGATTTGCCGGGTTTTGCTGAACGCGAACGAATTTCTATACGTGGACTAGGTCAATGACGAGACGAGATTTGCTATTGCAGTCGTATTTGGGATTGGGCGGGATTGCGCTGGCGGCGCAGGAGAACCCGTTGGCGCCGAAGAAGGCGCATTGGCCGGCGCGGGCGAAGAGCTGCATCTTTCTGTTCATGGAAGGCGGCGTGAGCCAGATGGACCTGTTTGAGAACAAGCCGGAGCTCGTGAAACGGGCGGGGCAGCGGATGCCGCAGGCGGGGAACACGGAGGGGGAGATTGCGACGTTTTCGGCGGCGCCGAACCGGATTATTCCGCCGGTGGCACCGTTGCGGCAGTGGGGGCAGAGCGGGCGTTGGATTACGGAGTTGATGCCGGCGTTGGGCGGGGTGGCGGATGAGTTGGCGTTTGTCCATGGGGTGAAAGTGGACAACAACAACCATGGGCCGGCGGTGTATCACACGTTGACGGGGAACCAGTTTCCGGGATCGGCGTCGGTGGGGGCGTGGATGACGTATGGGCTGGGGTCGGCGAATCAGGATCTGCCGGGGTTTGTGGTGTTGGGGGATCGGCGGGGCGCGACGATTGGCGGGACGGGGGTATGGGGGAACGGGTTTTTGCCGGCGGCGTATCAGGGGACGCTGTTTCGGAATGGGGATACGCCGATGGTGGATTTGAAGCGGCCGGGGGGGATGAGCGAGAAGCAGCAGCGGGCGGAGTTGGACTTGCTGCAATGGCAGAACGAGCAGCATCGGGCGGGGCGGACGAATACCGGGGAGTTGGAGGCACGGATTGCGGCGTATGAGCTGGCGTTTCGGATGCAGGCGAAGGCGCCGGAGTTGGTTGATTTGAGTGGGGAGACGGCGGCGACGAAGAAGCTTTATGGGATGGACGACCCGATTTCAGAGCCGTTTGGGCGGCAGTGTTTGCTGGCTCGGCGGATGGTGGAGCGAGGGGTGCGGTTTGTGATGACGTTGCACGGGGCGGGGGGAGACCGGTGGGACGACCATGGGGACGTGAAGGGGCGGATTCCGAAGCATTGCAAGGAGGTTGACCAGCCGGTGGGTGGGTTGATTCAGGATTTGAAGGCGCGGGGGTTGTTGGAGGATACGCTCGTGGTGTGGGCGAGTGAGATGGGGCGGACGCCGTTTGACAATAACCTGGTGACGGATAAGCCGGGTCGGGACCATAACCAGTATGGGTTGGCGGTTTGGATGGCGGGGGGGAATGTGAAGGCGGGGGCTACGTTTGGGGCGACGGATGACTTTTCGGTACGGGCGGAGGGGGCACCGGTGCCGGTGCGGGATGTGCATGCGACGCTGCTGCATTTGATGGGGTTGGAGCAGGATCGGCTGACGTATCTGCACGCGGGGCGGTATAAGAAGCTGACGGATATCGGCGGGCGGGTGATTCGGGAGATTTTGGCTTAGGCGGCTTCGGATTGCGTCCAGTAGCCGTGTTGTTTTACGCGCGCGGCGATCTTTTGCATCAGTTCCGCGCGTGATCTGAGGTTGGCGGCTTGCTGTGGGGTGTCCGCGATGGCGTCCCAAACACTGCCGTAGTTCTCCGGTGTGCTCATCGGGTGTGTCTCTTTAGGTTACCGAACGGCTGGCGCGCAATTGGGGGCCACTTGGATATGGGATGCGGCTGTTGACCAGGGTTGACAGCCCTAAAGAGGAGCCGTACCATGCAAGCATGATTCCGCGTTCGGAAACTTGGCGCTGTATCGTCCGCTCGGCGGGCGTGCGGGGCGGCAACCCGATCGTGGAGAAGACCCGGGTCGCCGTGCACGACGTTATCGGCTTGCTTCAGAACGGCGAGACGATCGAGACGGTGAGGACCAATTGTTTCCCGCAACTGACGAGATCTCAGGTTTACGAGTGCCTCGCTTACTATGACGATCACCGCCGGGAGATCGACGTTCTTGTTGCCAGGCAGATGTCCGCGCCTTTCTTGTGAGGTTCCTGCTGGATCACGACGTACCGGACGATCTGAGCTATTTGCTGGAACAGCTCGGGCACGAAGTGGTGTTTGGGCGTAAGGCGCTGCCCGAAGACTTCCTTCAGCTTGCTTCTGCGCAGGCGCATCAGGGCATCGTGATTGTCATCCCGCGTAGAACGCGGGCAGACGAGAGCGCGGGAGAGACGGGTCTCCGCAATAATGTCGACTTCGCTTGATTCCCAACCAATTGTGATGAGGTGGCCTCTTTTCGGTTCGAAGCCACCGTTCTTGGCTGGCGCTGGCATTTTTCGAAACGAAGCCACTCGGTGGGCGGAACTCGGTCTGAGGCGAGCTTTTGGTTGGGCGATTGGGCATACTTCGGGCGTACCGGGTATTCAGGTGTCAAAGAGCGAGGGGGTTCGTAGGCTGCCTTGTTCTCCGCTGGGCGGGTGGTCAGCAGCGGTCGGTGTAAGCCGGGGTGCCCGAGAATTGCGATTCGAAGCCAGTCCGGGGCAGCTTTGGAATTGGCGGCATCGGTTGGCCGGCGGCGACGGCGATTTCTGGCTCTGGCTGCGGAGCAGGGGCAGCTACGGCAGGACGGTTCCGTTGGGCAGCTTGCAGTTCCTTTAAGGCTCTCTGACGCGTGCGCTCGGCGGCCGTGACGTAACGGTTGAGATTGGCCATCACGCGATGATTGTCGAAGTTGAGCATCGCGCAGCCTAATAGATGGTTGGGGCTGTCTTCGACTTCGCCGCCGTCGGAGCTGAGGCGAATCAGGGCGTCCCCGGTGATGAGATCGAAGACTTTGGTTTCGGCGGCTCGCGCCCGGTTCAGGCGCCATTGGGCCTCGGCGAGTTGGTCGGTCATCATGCGCTCTTCGAGCGTGGCGGGCTGATAGGCCTCGATCATCGATTCGCGGAGCGCCTCGAAATCTTCGGCGGACTCGCCACAAATCAAGAGCGACGTGGCGCAGAGGCCGTGGGCGAGACGGTTTTGGCTCGAGGTCGCCTTGCCTTCGGCGGTCCGTGGGCCGGTGGAGAGCCGCGCATTGCGCTGATTGGTGGCCGTCCGGTCGTATTTGGGCAGTTCGCTGTTCATTTTCGTGCTCCTGGGTTGGGAAATGAAAAAGCCCACTGGGCCGGGAGGGGCGCAGCAGGCTTTTCTTGCTTTCACTATACGGGGGGTGTCAAGGGTTTTGGGCATTTGAAAAAACCGAGTGTTGCAAACAAGGGAGAAATAAGTTTTTTTCGTTGTGAACGGAAATTAGGCGAGAGGGGCACCGGTACTAAGTACCGAGGAGTACCAGGGTGTTTATCGAGTATGCTTGTGCCGGAGGGTATCGATTGCCGCAACGCCGTCTTGTACTGGGGATGCTGTTTTTGATGGTCCTGATCATGTATCTGGATCGGCTGGCGATCGGGGTGGCCGCGCCGCGGATGCAGGCGGAGCTTGGCTTGACGCCGGGGCAGTGGGGCTGGGTGATCGGGGCGTTTACGTTGGCGTATGCGGCGTTTGAGATGCCTTCGGGGGCGCTAGGGGATCGGAATGGCCAGCGGACGGTGTTGACGCGGATTGTGGTTTGGTGGAGCGCGTTTACGGCGCTGACGGGGGCGGTGACGGGGCTGGGGCAGTTGCTGGGGGTGCGGTTTCTGTTTGGGGCGGGGGAGGCGGGGGCGTTTCCGAATGCGACGGGGGTGGTGGCGCGGTGGTTTCCGGCGGGGGAACGGGCGCGGGCGAGTTCCGCCTTTTGGATTGCGACTTCGGTGGGCGGGGTGATGACGCCGCTGGTGGTGGTGCCGATGCTGAAGGCCTATGGATGGCGGGTGCCGTTTGTGGTGTTTGCGGTGCTCGGGGTGGTCTGGGCGGTGGTTTGGCAGAGTTGGTATCTGGACCCGGGGGGGACGGTGGAGCGGAAGGCGGCGCCGTGGGGGGTGATGTTACGGGACAGGAACTTTCGATGGGTGCTGATTATGTATCACTGTTACTGCTGGGGCGGTTACTTCTACTTATCGTGGATTTACACTTACTTACAGACGGGGCGGGGGTTGACGGAAGAGCAGATGAAGTTTGCTTCGGCGCTGCCGCCGTTGTTGGGGATGGCGGGGATCTTGACGGGTGGCTTTTTGAGTGATGGGTTGTCGCGGCGGTATGGGCTACGGGTGGGGCGGTGCGCGGTGGGGGCTCCGTCGTTGATTTTGGCGGGGGTGTTGATGATGGCCGAAGGATAATGCCTGGGCGGTGGGGTTGTTGGCGGTAGGGATGGGGGTTTTGAACATGATGTTGCCGGTGGCGTGGGCGGTGTGCGCGGACGTGGGCGGGGAGCATACGGGGGCCGTTTCCGGGGCGATGAATACGGCGGGGCAGTTGGGATCGTTTGTTTCGGCGGTGGCGTTTGGGTATTTGGTGGAGGGGTTGGGGAGTTATGACCGGGCGTTGATGCCGTTGGTGGGGATGTTGGTGGTGGGCGGGGTGGCGTTTGCGATGGTGGATCCGTGGCGGCGGTTGGGGGAGGTACGATAGAGGTTTGTTTCATGATCAGCGACACGACGCCTGAGGCACAACGCGTTTACGAAGCAGCGATCCGCGCCGTGACGCCCGCAGAACGGGTTTCGATGTGCATGGAGATTATCGCGGTGACCGACGGCCTTCTCCGCGCGGGGATTCGGTTGCGGTTTCCTGAAGCGGGCGCGGAGGAGTCCGAGTATCAGCTCCTGCGGGCGAAGTATGGGAAGGAGCTTGCGAGGCAGGTATACGGTCGGTCGGCGTGACGCTCTCGGAGGCTTTTCAACAGATCCGAAGGGCGGTAGCTGCTGGCGGGGTCACGTACGCCATTTGTGGATCATTTGCGGATTGGGGCAAGTTTGGTGCACGGCGAGCCTCGGCATACCAACGATATTGACTTTGTGACGAACCTTGACAGGCAGAGAGCGCGCCGGTTTCTGGAGGCTCTGGGTGAGGGTTTTTATTTCGACCTCGAGTCCGCGGAGGAAGCACTGCGTTATGGGCGTTCGTTCAACACCATCCATCAAAAGCTTGGTTACAAGTTCGATTTTTCCCAGTGTAGTGGATAGCCACGGAGATTCTGAACTGGGGCGGCGGTTGGCGGTAGCGCTGCCTGGGTTGGATACGGAACCGGTGCCGGTGATCTCCGCGGAAGACACGATCCTGGCTAAGTTGCGCTGGTATCGGGAAGGCGGTGCGGTATCGGACCGTCAGTGGCGGGACATCGGGGGTATCCTTGCGGCTTCCGACGGGCAATTGGATCTGGACTATCTCGAACGGTGGGCGCGGGTGATGGGGTTAGCCGCACTCTACGAGCGAGCGATGGGTATGAAGTAGTGTTTGGCCCGTTGGAATCGTGGCAAGACGGGGAGGCCGTCAGTGGTGCGTTGTGGGATGGTTCGGGGGTTGACTGAGGTACAAATCCGTTCTGCTTCGGCGGGTGGGCTTCGCGGAAGGTATTATTCGGGGGACTGAGTAGGACAGTTCGACGAGAAAATCAGTAATGGGCCTATTTTCGCCGCGGGCGACCGGGCCGAAGCCTCCAAGGTTGCGCGCGGTTCTGCACGGCCGTGGCCATTGCGGATGAGATCCGCTAGATGTCGATCTCTTGGGCCGAGATGGCGGTGTGATAGGGCAAGATGACGAATATGTCGTAGCTGTTTCCGTACCGGACCTCGCGGTATTTTTCTCTGGTCAGGTAAACCTTGTTCTTCCCGATGCCCACGGTACCGCCCTTGCCCGGCGCAATCCGTTCGACTTGGTGGAGTACCCCGCTGAGCACCAAGAACTCGGCTTTGGTGTGGTGAGAAATCAGCCACGACTCCTTCGTCAGGAACGCCATCAGCACCGCGACGAAGGTGAAGACGGCTGCCATGGCGTACTTACCTCCGTAGAGACAAACGCCGGCGACACCGAGTGATACCACGGCGATGGAAATGAAGAGTAGCGACTCCAGCAAGTACTTGCGACGCTGGTTTGGCGACAGCTCCCCCTGACGATTGAGAGCGACGCACTCCGGGCGGGTAAACGCGATTTTGGGCATCAACATGGCGTCAAATGCGAGAACCGCGCGAAAGCGGGGTCAACAAGAGGTGACGCCGGTCGGGTGGGATAATGACTCCGGTGGTGGTGGTGCCGATCCTGAAGGCCTTTGGATGGTGGCGACAGTGACAGAGGATAACGGCTGGGCGGTCTTTCGGCGGTGGGGTTTGGGTATCGGGCGGAAGGGTTGGAACGAGGACCGCGACCAGCGAATGGAGCTAGTCGCGATCATCGCTGGTGACGTCAAACCGGCTTAGTTTGGTTTGGTTTTGTCTCCCACCTTATCGGCACCTTTTTCGATCGCGTTCGCCGACTTGTAGACTACCTTTTTGGTACCTCGCTTGACGGCTTTGCCGGTTGCTTTTGCACCGTCCACAGTAGCATCGGCGGTCTTCTCCGCCACCTTTTTGGTCGCCCGGCCGGTCTTCACGGCGGCTTCCTTCGAGGCCCTGCCGGCGTCCTTCATATCCTCTTTCGCTGACTGCTGGCCGAAGCCAACCGAGAGGGCGGACAGGGCCAGGACGCCTGCAACAACCAATTTATTTCGAATCAACATGATCTTTATCTCCTCTGTTCGATGTCCACGAAGGGCATGTCCACTAGGTGTTAGATGTCAAAAGTGGAAAATCGTTTCGTATCTGTTGGGGGAGCGCGTTGTAGGATGGAGCGATGATTCCTACTCGATTCCTGTTGGCCCTTTTCCTGATTTGTTCGGCGGTCTCGATCTCGGCGCAGGAGGGCGCTCTGAATGGCCGACTGGCGGAGATTTTTGGGCCGGGGGCGTCGCGGATGAAGAGCTTCGGGCCGGCGGCTTGGATCGACAGCGGGGCGGCGTATACGACGCTTGAGAACGGCGAGATCGTTCGCTACGCGACGGCGACGGGTGCCCGGGAGGTGATGGTCTCGGCGAAGCAGTTGACGCCGGAAGGGAAGACTAAGCCTTTGACCGTCGCGGGTTACTCTTGGACAGCCGATCAGAAGCGGCTGCTGGTGTTTACGAACACGCGGAAGGTTTGGCGCTTGCATACGCGGGGCGATTATTGGATTCTCGATCGGACGAGCGGCAAGCTACGGCAGGTGGGCGGCAAGGGCGAAGAGGCCTCGTTGCTGTTCGCTAAGTTCTCGCCGGACGGCAAGAGTGTCGCTTTCGTGCGGGGGAATAACCTCTATCGCGAGGACGTCGAGACGGGGAAGGTCCGGCAGTTGACGATGGACGGAAGCGCCACCTTGATCAATGGCACCTCCGACTGGGCGTACGAGGAAGAGCTCGGGATTCGAGACGGGTATCGATGGAGCCCGGATAGCCAGTCCATCGCTTACTGGCAGTTTGATTCGAGCGGAGTGGGGGTGTTCCACCTGATCAACAATACGGACGCGACGTATCCGAAGCTGATTCCGATTCCGTATCCGAAAGTGGGGACGGCGAATTCGGCAGTGCGGGTGGGGGTGGTGCCGGCGGCGGGGGGGAAGACGAAGTGGATGGCGGTGCCGGGCGACCCGCGGGAGAACTACATCGCGGGGATGCGGTGGGAGGGGAAGAGTTTGGTTTTGCAGCATTTGAACCGGCTGCAGAATCGCCAAGATTTGCTGGTGGCCGATGCGAAGACCGGACAGGTGAAACAGGTTTTTCAAGATAAGGACGAGACTTGGGTCGACCACCATGAGCCGGAGTTTTTGGCCGATGGGTCTTTCGTGGTGCTGAGCGAGCGGGATGGGTGGCGGCGGGCGTATCGGGTGGTGGGTGGGGTTCCGACGGCAGTGACGCCGGCAGGGGTGGACGTGATGCGGTTGGCGCGGGTGACGAAGGAGCACGTTTACTATGTCGCTTCGCCGGAGCGGGCGACGGAGCGGCATTTGTATCGGGTGAGTCTGCAGGGCGGGGCGGCGGAACGGCTTTCGCAGGGGGGCGGGACGCATAGTTACGACATTGCGGGTTCAGGGGCGTTTGCGTTCCATACTTACTCGACGATCGATGCGCCGCCCACGACGGAGCTTGTGAGTTTGCCGGAGCATCGGCGGGTGCGGGTGTTGGCGGAGAACAAGGTGGAGACGAAGGGGGCGGCGACGGAGTTTTTGAAGATTGCGATTGGGGGCGGGGTGGAGATGGATGCCTGGATGATCAAGCCGGCGAATTTTGACGCTTCGCGGCGGTATCCGGTGCTCGTGTATGTGTACGGGGAGCCGGCGGGGGTGACGGTAACGGATAGCTGGCAGGGGGCGCGGGGGTTGTATCATCGGGCGATCGCGGACCAGGGATATGTGGTGGTGAGCATGGATAATCGGGGAACGCCGGCGCCGAAGGGGCGGGCTTGGCGGAAGGTGGTGTACGGGTCGGTGGGGGTGCTTTCGGCGGCGGAGCAGGCGGCGGGGTTGAAGGCTTTGCTGGCGATGCGGTCGTATTTAGATGGGGAGCGGGTGGCGATTTGGGGATGGAGCGGGGGCGGATCGAATACTTTGAATGCGATGTTTCGGACGCCGGGGTTGTATAAAGTGGGGATGAGCGTGGCGCCGGTGCCGGATCAGCAGCTTTACGACACGATCTATCAGGAGCGCTACATGGGGGTGCCGAAGGATAACGCGAAGGGGTACAAGGATGGGTCGCCGATCAACTTTGCGGAGGGGTTGGCGGGGAAGTTATTGATTGTGCACGGGACGGGGGATGATAACTGCCATTATCAGGGTGTGGAGAGATTGGCGAATCGGCTGGTGGAGTTGGGGAAGCCGTTTGACATGATGGCGTATCCGAATCGGTCTCACTCGATTAATGAGGGGAAGGGGACGTCGCTGCATATTCATGCGTTGATGGGGCGGTATTTGATGGAGCATTTACCGGCCGGAGGGCGGTGAGGGAGGGCGGTTTCGGGCGACGGCGGCGCGGATTAGCGCTTTGAAGGCGGACTCGTCGAGTTGGACGCCTTCGGGGATGTCGATGGCGCGGCGGACGTTGCCTTCGAGGCTTGCATTGAAGAGACGGGTTGGATCGGGAAGGGAGGCACCTTTGGCGAAGGTTAGCTTGACGACCTTTTTGTAGGATTCGCCGGTGCAGAGGATGCCGTGGTGGGACCAGACGGGAGTGTTCCACTTCCATTCTTCGAGGACGTCGGGGACGGCTTCTTGGATGAGTTGGCGAATTTTGGCAAGGGCTTGGCCGCGCCAGTCGCCGAGTTCGGCGAGTTTTGTGGAGATGAGCTCTGGGGCTGAGAGGGGTTGGCTCGGGGGCGGGGTTGGCATGTCCTTATCGTAGTGCGAGGTTGGCGGGCGCATTGGAAGAGCGGTTATTTGAAAGCGCTCTTGTTCCGCGCGACATGAACAGTGACGAGTCCAAATGACAGGGATGGGAGATTGTGTTCGTACTCGAGGCTCGATCTGCCGCGACGAGCCCCGTATGCTGACAGTTGTTTTTGTCCGAGTCCCGGGTCGCTTTCACTTTGGTACTTCCGCGAAGGGAACTACGCCACGTTGAGCATCTTGCTCGCGTAATCCCGCCCACTGGTGGGAGGGGGCAGCGGTTTGCCGTCGCGGTTATAGAGATCAATCACTTCGTCGACCGCGGCACATAACTGCTCGAACACCGCCACCTCATGCTGACCATGGCAACCACCGTAGAGCAACCCAGGACAACGGCCGACGAAGCACCCGTCCTCATCGGACCACTCGACGATCTTTACGTAGTGCGCGCTCTCTTTCATCGTGTCGCCTCCTCGATAGCGGCCTTGACGGCCTTTTCTTGCTATAGCTTGGCATCATCTCCGGTATCCCCGGAGATCGTAACTGGGCGAGTGACTCGCGGGTGAGCGAAATTGCGATGGCTACCCTTGCCGCCGCGACCGACAAAGCCGTGCTTCTCCAATTCCGCTATCAACTCCCGGATTTTCCTCGGCATTCATTCGGTAATCTGATTATATGCGGTGGCGCACAGGATCGAGGGCCCCAGCGCATTTGCCCGTTGTCGGCGGAGGTTAGCGTCGGTCCTCGTTGGCTTCGCTTCTTCTGGTGCTGGGGGAGGAGGAGGAGGCAGAGCCGTAACTACTTCTCAAGAACCCCTTCGTATAGGGCGGCCATGGGGATGGTGCAGTCGAGGGAGGAGAAGACGCAGTCGGCGTCGAGGCCGGCCACTTCGCTGATCCGCCGGTGGCCGTCGGCGGCGCGGGTGTGGATCTCGATGAGGGGCCGATCCTGGGACACCAGGGCGTACTGACAGATGGAGGGGCTTAAGCGATATTCGCGGGATTTTACTCCACGGTCAAGGGCTTCGGTGGTGGGAGAGAGGACCTCGACGACAACGGTTGGGTTGGCGACAACATTCGAAAGCTAACCACAACCAGGCCGCCCTCCCCCCTCAAGAGCGCCGTCAAAGCAGGTGGCACGAAGAACAACCACAAGCAAACAGCCCGCTAACCCACACCCTCATTCCCGGCCTGAGACCGTCCCCCCAAACGGTGCCTCAGGCCTCCCGCAACACCGCCATATACCTTTCCGCCACCACCCCCAAATCATGCTCCCGCCGCACCCGCTCCCGCACCGCTAACCCATACTCGCGCACCCGCCCCGGACGATCCGCGCACTCCCGCATCGTCTCCGCCAACCTCTCCTCCTCCCCCACCCCCGCCGGCACCTCCAACCCCTCCCCGTCGCTCGTCAACACCGGCTTCCCAATCCCCATCATCCGTAACCCAATCCCCGACGTCTCCCCGCTCGCTGGATACCGCAAATTCACGACCACATCCACCGCACTCCCTACCAGCCAAAACTCCCGCTCCGTCATGTGCCCCACCCGCAGCACCCCCTCCCAATCCAGCGCCCTCGCCAAATCCGTCGACCCGATCTCCCCCGCCAACAACAGCGCCACGTCCCCCCGCTCCGCCCGCAACTTCCGAAACGTCCGAACCACCGCCATCACCCGCTTCGACTCCCGCAAATACCCCATCACCGCAAACAACGTCGTCGAAGGCCGCAACCCCCGCTCCGCCCGCCAACGCTCCACCTCCCAACCCTCCGGCAACACCGGCGCCTTGAAGTAATGCGGAATCACCCGCGCCTTCTCCCCCACCCGCCGCGCCGCCTCCGCGTTATGCACAATCACCGCTCGCGACCGCTCCACCAACCGCCGCAACATCCCGTAGCGAAAATACCGCGGATCCGTCGCCGACCCCGACCGCCCCCGCCAAAGCTCCCGCCCCAACTCCCGCGCCCACTCACCGTAGTTGTAGACAAACTCGTCCACATACTCCCCCTCTCCCATCGACCCCAGGAAAAAATGGTGCAGCACCGCATCATGGAGCACCACCACGCCCGGTTCCCGCAACGCCCGGCTGTAAATCTCCCGGTGCAGTTGATTGTTCCCGATGTGATAGAGGTTCACGTCGCCCGACTGGTTCACCCGCGCCGGCAGCAGCGGCAACAGATCCGCCGCGTAGTCCGCCACCCCGGACTTCGCCGGCGGCAGGGGCGAGAAGAACCCAACCGTCATGCCTTCTGCCGACGACCAAACAGCGCCGTTCCCACTCGCACAATGGTCGACCCTTCCTGAATCGCCACCTCTAAATCATTCGACATCCCCATCGACAACCCCGTTAATCCATGCGTCGCCGCTAACTCCCGCAGTCGCGCAAAATACGGCCGCGACTTCTCGGCGTCCTCATCCCAGGGCGGTATCGTCATCAACCCCGTTAGCGTCAGGTTCGCGCACCCTCGGATCGCCTCCACCACCGCCGCAAGCTCCGCCGGGTCGCACCCGTGCTTGGCCTCTTCCTCCGACAACTTCACTTCCACCATCACTTCCATCGGCTTCCCCAACTCGTCCAGCCGCCGCGCCAACTTCGGCCCGTCGATGGTCTGCACGACATCGAACAGCTCCCCGGCCTTCTTCGCCTTGTTCGATTGCAGATGCCCAATCAAGTGAAACCGCGCCCCCGGCAGCTCCGGCAGCAACGGCCGCTTTCGTTCGAACTCCTGCACGTAATTCTCGCCGAATTCGCGCATCCCCAGGGCATACGCCTCTTCGATCACGGTTGACGGAAAGACCTTGGTCACCGCGAGCAACAACACCTCGCTTTCCGCCCGACCCGCCTTTGCGCATGCCGCGCTGATCCGCTCCCGCACCGCGTCCCATCGTTCCCGCAAACTATCCTGCATTACTTGAAAGTTTACGCGACTTCACTGGGACGGGCCGCCAGAAAAACATCTGCAATTTCTTTTCGACGAATGAGCATTTCTTGAACTCTTCTGCGCTCGTCCAAATTGAGAGCAGCTGAGCGGCTCAATAAACCGAAGAGGACAATAGAATGAACATCAAGAGCAAGATCAAAGTCGGCGGAGTCAGCCTAAACCACAACCAGACCGCCCGCTAGCCCCCGCCTCAGTCCACCGCGGTCCCTCAACCAACACCCCAACCGGCATCCTGGCCTCGAAGGCCGCTACAACCCAGCATTATCTGAGATTTTGTGCGGCCTAACCCAACGTATGTTCCGATGCCCAAGCCCCGCCGCCCGGTCGCCCCGGTTGACCGTGAACACCTCGAAATAGCCATCCGAGCCTTCGTCGACCGGTGCAAGCAACCCGTCGTCCAGGAACCCGGCGACGAAGCCTTCCCCCTCCTCCCCGACCGCCACCAATACGGCCTCAGCGCCGGCCGCCTCATGCTCTCCGCCTGGGACGACGTCCGCAACTGGAACCGTCGCATCCTCGCCGTCGCCCACCATCAAACCGGCCGCCTCACTCTCGTCATCGAGAAATTCGGTGGCCGACAAGCCGAAGCCTGGATCTTTGACTCCGACCGCCCCGAAGCCCTCCAATGGGACCGCCAAGGCGACCGCATGATCGTCCGTGAACAGTTCCGCTTGATGCTTCGCCGCTGGTTCGTCGGCTGGGAACTCGACGATCTCTCCACCGAACGCGACCTCCAACACACCCTCTCCGCCAACTATCCCCGCGCCGTCATCCGCCAGGGCAAACGCGCCTGGGCCGCCATCCTTGCGCCCCCCGAAGCCCCCCACGCCCTCTCCTTCGGGCTCATCTGGCTGGACTACGTCCGTAGCCGTCGCCAGCCCAAGGTCACCGTCGAAGGCCTCGCCCTCTTCCTGCCCGCCCACGAGACGCAAGCCATCGCCCTGCGTCTCCGCTGGCTCGACCCCGCCAAAGCGCTCTTCACCCTCTTCGCCTACTCGCCCGACGGCCACGCGATTCCGCTCGACCCCGCCGATTGCGGCAACCTCCAAACCAGCCTCGAGCGCTGCCAACACTCCATCCTCGCCCTGCCGGACTGGGTTGCCCAACTCGCCGCCTGGCCCCACGTCGAACGCGTTTCCCTCGCCGGCGGCACCGCCAGTTTCCGCGTCTTCGGCCTCGAATTCGCCCGCTGGCGCAACGGCGAACTCCGCGGCGGCATCGATGATAAGCGCGTCCTCCATCCCAATAACCTCCCCGAATTGCGCTCCCTCGTCGCCGAACTCGTCAACCTCCGCAGCGAACACGGCAGCATCCTGCACCAACGCGGGCCGGAAGCCTGGCTCGAAATGCGCGTTCGCGAATCCATCACCACCCTCGACGCCCGCCTCTGCCCTGAACCCATCTACGGCCAGGTTCCCGCCCTCGCCGGCCTCGACCGCGGTATCGCCGACCTGCTCGCGATCGAACGCTCGGGACGCCTCGTCGTCCTGGAAATCAAGGCCACCGAGGATATCCACCTCCCCCTCCAAGCCCTCGACTATTGGATGCGCGTCGCCTGGCACGCCGAACGCAACGAGTTCACCACCCACGGCTATTTCCCTGGCCACGCCATCTCGGCAGACCGCCCCCGCCTGCTCCTCGTTGCCCCCGCGCTCGAATTCCATCCGACTACCGAAACCATCCTGAGCTATTTTTCATCTGTAGTGGCAGTGGAGCGCATGGGCGTCGGGTTAGAATGGCGCCAGGAACTTCGCTTGCTCTTCCGTCTTCACGGCGCAGCTCGCCCGGGATAACTATGGCCATCACCTCCTTCCTCAAAACCGTCGCCACGTCCATCAAAAACCTGAACCCTCAGGAAGTGCGGAACTTGGCCGAAAAAGAGGTCAACATTGGCCTCACCGCTAGTAGCGAAAACGAGCTCAATCGCATGTGGTCCTTCCTCGCCCCGGACCACCTCTCCGAAAAGAAAAGAAACGAACTGGTTCGCTTGGTCCATCCTCTCGGACCCCGGCTACCCTCCATGCCGCCCCCGCCGGCTCACGTCGATCTCGAACTGTGGGAAGAAGGGCTGAACAAGCCTCGCCACGCGTTCACGTTCTATAAGCAAGACCCCGCCCGCACCGTCCGCGAAATCATTGAAAAGCACGATGACCTCGGTGTCGCCCTCGCGCGCCATTTTGTCGCCTTCCGCAAGCCGGTCTCCGAAAAAATCATCAACGCCGCCAGCCAGGAAAACGCGCTCTTCTCCATCGCCACCTCGCTGCCCAATATCGTCCCCAGCTTTCTCTCGCTGCCCTTCGCCGTCGGCGAATTCGCTAGCGACACCGCCTTCATCACCGCCAACCAACTCCGTATGGCCTTCATGCTTGCCGGGGCCAATGACCGCTCCATCGGCTACCGCGAACAAAAAACGCAAGTCGCCTCCGTCATCGCCGGGGCGTTCGGTTGGCGCGCCTTGGCGCGCGAACTCGTCAGCAAAATTCCCTTGGGCGCCGGAGTCGTCAGCAAAGCCACCGTTGCCTACGCCGGCACCTGGGTGGTCGGCCGGGGCCTGCAGAAGCTCTACGGCTTCGGCGGCCAACTCTCGCGCGAAGAGCGGCATCACGTCTACGACGAAGGTCTCGCCAAAGGCAAAACAGTCGTCGCCAATCTCATGCAACGCTTCAGGAAAACCACCTAAATGGTCACCGTCGAAATCTTCGAAGACTTGCAGTGCCCCGACTGCGCCCGCCTGCAACACATGCTGGACGACCATTTGCTCGCCGCCCTCGGCGAAACCGTCACGTTCGTTCGTCGCGATTTCCCTCTCGTCAAACACCCCGCCGCCCGTAGCCTCGCGGAGGAAGCCCAGTTTCTCCGCCTCACCGAAGGCACTGAGGCCGAATGGGCCTGGCGTCGCCGTTGCCTTTTTTCGATTGGCCGGGTCCAGGCTCCCGACGACGGCCGCGACTCCGCCGGGGTCGACGCCGACCTGCTCGAAGCCCATTCCCGCGGTGTTGCCAAAACGCCCACCGTCTTCGTCGGCAACCACGTCCTCATCGAAAAGTTCACCGCCGAAGAACTCATTCGTGCTATCCAAGACAGTGAATGAGTAAACCCGTCGCCATCATTACCGGTGCCAGCCGAGGCATCGGCCGCGGCATCGCCACCGAACTCGCCAAGTCCCACTCCCTGGTCGCCACCTACCGCGGCCGTCTCGACGCCGCAGAATCCCTCCGCGCCGAAACCGGAGCCGAAATCATCCAGTGCGATATCGGCAACGGTGAAGATCGCGCCCGCCTCCTCGCCTTCACCCGCGAAAAGTTCGGCCGCCTCGACCTGCTTGTTAACAACGCCGGCATGGCCCCCCGCGTCCGCGCCGACATGCTCGTCGCCACCGAAGAGAGCTTCGACGAACTCATCAACACGAACCTGAAGGGCCCCCACTTTCTCACCCAAGCCGCCGCCAACTGGATGGCCGAACAGGGCGATGGCCGCATCGTTTTCGTCACGTCCATCTCGGCCTACACCGCCTCGGTCAACCGCGCCGACTACTGCATTTCCAAGGCCGGCCTCGCCATGTCCGTCTCGCTCTACGCGACGCGCCTCGCGGAGAAGGGAATCAAGGTCTTCGAAATCCGCCCCGGCATCATCCGCACGGACATGATCTCCGCCGTCGAATCCGTCTATGAAGAAAAAATCGCCAACGGCCTGCTCCCCCAGCGCCGCATGGGCGAAACCTCCGACATCGCCAAAGCCGTCCGCGGCATCGCTGACGGCCTGCTCGACTATTCCACCGGCCAAGTGCTCAACGTCGATGGCGGCTTCCACCTCCGCAGCCTTTAACGGCTAGCCTGCTCGTTGGCCAGTTTCTCTCGGGCCAGCTTTTCTTTGAACGTCTTCTCGTAGCTAACGACAGCCTTCGTATACCCGTCCGGGTCGACAAACGACTTCTTGGCGTACTTCGCCTCCAAATCATATTGCGACCCGTGACCCGCCACCCACGCCGTCGGGTGCAACTGCTTCAGCTTCACGAAAGTCGCCTCGTAGTCGGCCACGATGTTCGGGTATGCCTTGTTGCCCATCAGCTTGATCACCACCGAAGGAAGATTCACGATCAGCACCCCATTCACCGAATACCCCGCCGCGCCCCGCGTGTGCCCGGGCAACGAGATCACCTTCACCTCCGTCCCGCCCAGCTTCACCGTCTCCCCGTCCTTCAACCGCCGATCCACCTTCACCGGCTTGAAACTGAAATCCTGGTCCGCGAAGGCCAGAAACAATGGGTCGCTCTTGCCGCCGTCTTCGAGATAAGCCGCATCGCCCTCGGTGGCGTAGACCTTCGCGCCCGAAAGCTTCTGCACCGCCGCAAACGCCGCCACATGGTCGTAGTGCGCCTGCATCGTCAGCAGAATCTTCACGTCCTTCAAATCAAAGCCCAGCTTCTTCGCGCTCGCCTGCATCAGCGGCACCGAATCGGCCAAGCCGGTATTGATCAGAATGTGGCCCTGCGGCGTCGTGATCAGGTAGCACGCTAGATCCTTCGTGCCGACGTAGTGTAGGTTCCCGGCGATCGTATGCGCCGGGAAAGGCGCCGACCAATCGGGGTTCTGAGCGGGCAGCAAAACAGCGGCGAGAAGGAGCAAAAGGGTAAGACGCATAAGCTATATGGTATAAAAGTGCATTCATGGAAAAGAGCCCGAGCAAAAGTTTTTACGGCTGGTGGATCTCCATCGCCGCCTTCTTCACGTTTGGCCTAGCGGTCGGTATTCCGTACTACGGAATGCCTTTCTACTATGACTATTACGAAAAGGCGTTCGGCTGGGCTCGCCCCGACATTACCCTCGGCTTCCCGCTCGCCGCCACCCTGACCCTCTGGGTCGGTCCGGTCTTCATGCACCGCTTCAGCCCGCGCAAGCTCATGATCGTCGGCACCGGTCTCACCGCCCTCTCTTTCATCGGCTTTGGCACCATGGGCGGAAACATCTACGTTTACTGGGCTTATTGGCTTCTCTACATGGTCGGCTATCTCTTCTCCGGCCCCATCCCCCACCAGGTCATCATCTCCCCATGGTTCAAAAAGAGCCGTGGCAAAGCCATGGCCGCCACCTATCTCGGCGTCGGCATCTTCGGCGCCATCTCGGCTAAGTTCATCGCCAAACCGCTCGTCACGGCCTTCGGCTTCCAAAACGCGCTCATCATCACCGGCCTCATCCTGCTCCTCGTATGGCCCATCGCCGGGTTCATCATGCGCGACAAGCCTTCCGAAATGGGCCAAACCCCGGACGGCGAACCGATTGCCAGCAACGAAAAACCCGAACCGCCCCGCGGCTTCGCCGAACTGCTCAAGTCCCGCTCCTTCTGGCTGCTCATGATCGGAAGTCTTTGCTCCATCGGCTCCATTGGTTCCATCAATCAACACATGAAGTTCGTCTTCAAGGAACAGGGGTTTACCAATCAAGCCACCCTCGACGCCCTCTTCGCTGACGCCCTCTTCTGCATCATGATCTCCTCCACCGCCGGCCGCATCGTCATGGGCATCCTCGCGGACAAGTTCTCGAAAAAATGGGTCATGGTCGCCACCTACATGCTCGTCGCCAGCACCATTCCCCTGCTCCTGCTGGCCACCCCGGAAAACCCCACTTACGTCTATGTCTTCGCCATCCTCTTCGGCTTCGGCATGGGTGCGGACTACATGCTCATCCCCCTCATGGCTGCCGAACAGTTCGGCGTCAACACCCTGGCCCGCGCCATGGCCATCATTCTCCCGGCCGACACCATCGGCCAGACCTGGTTCCCCTACCTCGTCGCCCAGATCCGCCAAGCTCAGGGCTCAGCCAACACGAGCTACGGCCCCGCGCTGAACATCGTCTTTGTGCTCGCCTTCATCGGCGCGGTCGCCATTCTCCTGCTCCCCAAACACGCTTTTACCAATGCCGCGCCAGTTCACGTACAAAAATCTTAGTCAACTCCAACAGGAAGCCGAGACCCGCACCCAGCACGTCCGCTTCGAAACCGACAAGGAAGCCGTCAAGGCCGTCCTCGGCCGCAAAGTCCGGATCAGTGACACCGTCACCCTGGGCAACGCCATGGCCATTCATCCCATGGAAGGTTGCGACTCCACCCTCGACGGCAACCCCGACGAACTCACCTGGCGGCGCTACGAGCGCTTCGCCCTCGGCGGCGCCAAACTCATCTGGTTTGAAGCCACCGCCATCCGCGAAGACGGCCGCGCCAACGCCCGCCAGCTCTGGATCCACGAAGGCAACGTCGACGAGTACGCCCGCCTCCACGCCCGCATGATCCAGCTTCACCAGGACAAGTTTGGCTCCACCGACGACCTGCTGATCCCCATCCAACTCACCCACTCCGGCCGTTACTCCTACCCCAAACGGATCATCTTCTACCACAACCCCGTCATCGACCAGAAGACCGCCACCCCCGCCGACTATCCCGTCTTCTCCGACGCCGAAATGGAGGCCCTCGAAGACCAGTACATCGTCGGTGCCAAACTCGCCTGGCGGGCCGGCTTCCGCGCCATCGACCTCAAAGTCACCCACGGCTACCTGCTCGCCGAAATGCTCGGCGCCCGCGCCGGGCGTGACGGCGAATACGCCGGCTCCCTCGAAAATCGCACCCGCTTTATCCGCAACGTCCTCGCCAAGCTCCGCGCCGAATTCGGCTCCGCCCTCACCATCTGCATGCGTCTGGGCTGCTTCGATAGCGTGCCGTACACCAAAAACGAAGCCACCGGCCTCGGCGAGCCCCTGCCCTATCCCACGCCTTATCCCTGGGGCTGGGGCGTCAACGACCAAGACCCGCTTACCGCCGAACTCAGCGAAGTTAAAACCGCCATCGGCTGGTTCAAAGAATGGGGCGTCCAACTCCTTAACGTCTCCATCGGTTGCCCTTACTACAACCCCCACATCGGTCGGCCATTCGAAAAAGCCGACGAAGGCAACTACGAAGAGCCGGAGCATCCCCTCGACGGCGTCGACCGCCACTTCCGCATCGCCGGCGAACTCCAGCGCGCCCACCCCGATCTCCCCATGGTCGGTACCGGCTATAGCTGGCTCCAAATCTACGCGATCAACGCCGCCGCGCACAACCTCGCCGCCGGCAATATTCAAATCTTCGGCATGGGCCGTAACGCCCTCGCCTACCCCGATTTCGCCATCGACGCCGTCGAGAAGGGCGAACTCGAAGAGATCCGCGTCTGCAAAACGCTCACCTACTGCACCTTCCTGATGCGCCAGAAAAACCACCCGCTCGGCCAATTCCCCAGCGGCTGCCCTCCCTTCGACAAACTCGTCTACGGGCCTATCATGAAGGAAGCCCGCGCCAGCGTTCGAAAAGGATAACGATGACCCGCCGAAATGCTCTAAAGACTGCCGCCCTCGCGGCAGCCGCCACCGCCTTGTCCGCCGCCACCCCGCCGACTCTCCCGCAAGCCAAATTCGACGCACACGACAAAGCCGTCGACGATCTCATCAAGCGCCAGGAGTTGAGCCCCACCCACCGCCACCGCGGGAACATCGCCGGTGCCGACGGCCTCTTCTACGGCGGCACCCCCTCTGGTATCCTCGATACCTTCGCCACCGCCTACCTCCATCCCCAGTCCCGCCACTTCCATTCCCCCCTCGTCCTCGATCGCCTCAAGCTCGCCGCCGAATGCTTCGCCCGCATCCAAACCCCCGACGGCAATTGGAACCTGCCCATCACCAACTACAACTCGCCGCCCGACACAGCCTTCATCATCCAGGGCATGGGCCGCACCCTGCTCAACGCCCGCCAGTACGGCTTCCCCGCGTTCGAAGCCCTGGTCCTTCCCGCCATCAAAAAGGCCGGCGAAGCTCTTATCCGGGGCGGCATGCACACCCCGAACCATCGTTGGGTCGCCTGCTCCGCCCTCGCCCTCCTCAACGAACTCTACCCCGATCCCCGCTACCTCCGCCGCATCGACCAGTGGCTCGCCGAAACCATCGACATCGATGCCGACGGCCAGTACACCGAGCGAAGCTCCATCGGCTACAACGGCATCTGCAACCAGGCCCTCACCATCTGCGCCCACTCCCTGAACCGGCCCGAACTCCTCAACCCCGTCCGTCAGAACATCCAGGCAATGTTCTATCTCATCCATGCCGATGGAGAGGTCGTCACCGAAATCTCCCGCCGCCAGGATCTCAACCAGCGTGGCACCCTGTTTAACTCCTGGCTCGGCATCGCCTATCTCGCGTGGAAAGACCGCGACGGCCAAATGGCCGCCCTCGCGCCTGGCCCGCGTCCGCCGCGGCAAACTCTCGGTCTCGATTCTCCGCGGCCGCGACCACTTCTTCACCTTCCGCTACGGCAGCGCCGTCGTCAACACCGTGCGCTTCGCCTCCGCCTTCTTCGGCAAGGGCCAATTCAAAGCCAAAACCCTCGAAAAAAAGGGCAGCTCCTTCGTCCTGACCCAACAACTCGAAGCCGGGTACTACCAGCCCTTCTCCCCGCCCCGTCTCATCACCACCGAAACCTACGACGATACCCGCGAAGAACGCCGCCGTACCGAAATCTGCCATCTCGATACCGTCGCCGAACTCACCGAAACCCCGAAAGGCTTTCGCTTGCACATCAAAGCTACCGGTACCGAGGAAGTCCCGCTGACGGTCGAGATCAACCTCCGCGAAGGCGGCACGCTCGAAGGCGCGGAGAAGCACCCCACCGTGAAGGACGCCTGGGTCCTCCGCCGCGGCCATGCGACCTACACAAAAGGAAAAGACAAGCTCCGCATCGGGCCCGGCAACTCCCCGCATACTTACGTCGAAGTACGCGGGGCGCTGCCAAAGCTCGCTGGGACTTGTCTTTATGTGACCGCGATTACGCCGGTCGATCAGGTGATTGAGTTTGAGAGCGTGGGGTGATCCCTATTGGATCGTCCACGCCCCCACCGCATGCCATCCGCTATTGGCGCCGCCTAACGTCTGCGTACCGCCGTAGATAATCTTCCGCCCAGTGAAGCCGGGGTAGAAGGTGATATTCACAGTGAGTGTCATTGTGTTGCCCGAGAGCGACCGACTCGATCCCACCGCGTCCACTCGACACTGGCTCTTTTCCGTGAATCCCGATGCTGCCCCGGGCGTGATTCCCGGAGTGATCAGGTCCAAGCCGGTATCGGTTACCAAGTAAAGCTGGTTACCGTTGTTGACGTAGGCGATGTAACAGGCGTTCGAAGCATCGAGCGCACTGGCGATCAGGATCTGAGACGGTTGCAGATTAGTGCCCGCCGTCGCATCTCGATAAGTAATCGCCAACGTGGCGGTTGACCCTGTGCCGGAAGCCGGCGACAACGAAACCACCATCGGATTCGTCGCCAGCGGCGTCGCTACACCAAAAACACCCATCGGCTGCCAGCCAGAGTTGTTCTCGGCCGCATCGCGCGCCGCCACATACAGGATCTTCCGGCCCGCAAACGCGGTCGCGTTAAACTGCACCACCAGCGTCAGCGTTAAGGAGTTACCGTTGGTCACCGCTGAAGAACCAGCGCCCACAATTGTGCATTGGCCGTTCGAAGTCGTGCCAGACCCATTCAACAAAAGCGCCGTCGCACCGCTGCCATCGTTGGACACCAGAAAAACCGTATTCGACGAACGCTGGTACGCAATGTAGCAAGCATTCCGGCCGTCCAGGAAGTTGTTGATCAACACGTTCACAATACCCAGGTCAGCCGCTCCATCAGGATCCGCCACCGTAAAGCTAAACGTCTGCTGCGTCCCCGAAGTTGCTGTCGGCGTCGCCGAAGTGACGGTTGGAAGCTGCGCTCCCGGCTGAATGTTGGCCGTAAACTTCGTCAGGTAGGCAATGAAGCCCCCCGGCGTCGCCGATTGGAAGGCGTTCTTGGTCGTGAAGCCGACTCCGTCGGTTACGCCCGTCACGTAGACGTGACCACCCGCCGTTGCCGAAACTCCTCCGCCATAGTCCTCGCCCGTTCCGCCCAGGTAGGTCGACAAGTCCAGCGCAGTACCCGCCGGAGTCAGCTTGATCACGAAAGCCTCCTGCAACGTCCCCGCCGACGCGGCCTGCTGCGAGTCCTTTTGCACGATGTCTTTTGAGAAAGTCGTTCCAACCATCGCCAGTCCGCCCGACGGATCCACGGCCACGGCCTGAATATAGTCATCCAGCGAGCCGCCGATGTAAGTCGAGTAGACAATGCTGTTACCCGCCGGCGATAGCTTCAGGGCGAAGCCATCCTGCGATCCGCCGAGCGCATTCCGAAAGGGTGATTGCAAGGTCATGTTCGACGACCTAGTCGCTCCCCCAGCGTACAGCGCGCCCGTCGAGTCAATCGCGATCGACCGAACTGTATCTTCGGCTGACCCCCCGATGTGCGTGTAGTACAGAAACGCCGTACCACTCGGGTTCAGCTTGCCCAGAATCCCGTCGTCCGAACGATTCTGCACCAGCCCTGGCGGCGCATTGATGGCCGTGTAAGTCGGCCGACCGGCTTGATTGTCCCCGCCGAAGTAGACCCCCGACGCATCCGCCGCAACGCCACTCAAAACAATGTCTCCCAGATAGGTCACCCACTGCAACGCGTTCCCGGCTGGAGTAAATCGAAAAATCACCGCCCGGCCTGTCGATGCATTCAAGATCGTTGGCGCCGGGGTAAATGTCGCAGCACCTCCCTGGTAGACGGCGACCACCGCACTTCCGTCCGGTGCCACCGCGATCCCCTGAGAATTAGAGCCATTAACCGCTCCTAGATAGGTCGAAAACGCAATGTCATTGCCTGCCGGTAGTAACTTCGTCACCACCGTATCGCCCGCCAACGGATTGGTCGATACCAGCGTCGACTGCACCGGCGTCTTCAATGGATAGTCTCTCGAATTGCTGGCTCCCTGGATATACGCCGCACCCGCCGCGTCCACCGCTAACGCGTAAGGAATCTCCGACAAGGAACCACCGAGAAACGTTCCATAGATCAATTCCGTTCCCGTCGGGTTCAACTTCGCCATGAACAGGCTGCTATCCGCATGGGCGGTCTGAAATGGCTTCACAAAGGGAAACGCCGCCGTGAACGATTGCCCTAACAGATAAACATTCCCGGCAGCATCGGCCACCACCGAAGTTCCGGAGTTCTGCGCCGAGCCGAGAAAGGTCGAATAAACCATCACGGACGGATCGATCACCAACGGAAGCGTCCGGTCGTAACGCGCTAGCTCAAATCCCGCTCCCTCGTTCGGCCGCAAAGAATAACGGGCTTCAATCTTCACTTCCCGGCCGTTCACCATCTGGTAAACATACGGGCGCTGCTGCACCACTTGCCCATAAACCGTGTCCAGCACCAGGTTCCCCGCCGCGTCTACCGTCATCGACCGTGCGCCGTTCCAAGCGATCTCCACTTTCGAAGCGTCCACGCCAGGCGCCACCACTAAGTCGTACTCCAACTTCTTGTCCTTGCCGTACCAAACCAGATCCACGCCGGCCTTAATGCCCTTCGCGGTCACCGACTCGTAAGCCGGAATATTCCGCTTCCACTGCGCCGGATCCTGGCCCTGGAAATAGCTGGTCACGCCCGGCAATACCTTGCCAGACTCCCAACCTCGCGCCGGTCGCGCGCCCCGCACGCTCATCCGCAGCGTCGTGTAGTCCATCCCAGCCTTCGGTTCTTTGCCCCGCGGCTTATACATCACCAAAACCGATTCCGTATCGGTCAGATACATGTCGTAACCACTCGAACGCGCCACGTAGCGAACAGCAGAGGGGAACTGCCCTTCATTCAATTCAAAGCGCTGCGGTAGGTCGCCCAATGCCTTTTGCGTCGAACGCGGAAAGCCCGCGGACACCGACGCTTTGCCGACAGGATCAATCCCGCGACGAATCTCTTGTTTACCTGGCGCTGCACTCACAGTCACCGCTACCGAAAGCGCAAACGCGCTAAGGTATTTACCCGATACCGGCATGCTCTCGTTCCTCCAAAAATACTGCAAAAGTCTTGCATCTTCAGGATATCATCCTGAATTTCTGCATCCTTGCAGTACTAAAGTTGGGTAGAGCCTACATTACCCCCCTACCGCCACCCCGCGCAGCCGCTCCGCCGCCGCCTCCGGTGTTAAATCCCGCTGCGGCCCGCCTAGCATCTCGAATCCCACCATAAACTTACGCACCGTAGCCCCCCGCAACAGCGGCGGGTAGTAGTGCCCGTGCCAAGTAAAGTTTTTATAACTTCCCCCGTCCACCGGCCGTTGATGGAACCCCATCGAATAAGGAAACGGCACCCCAAAAAGACCGTCATATCGCTGCCCGATTTCTTTTAGAATTCCTGCCAGCGCCCCCTGCTCCAGCGGTCGCATCTCGTCGAACCCCGTAAAGTGACGCCGCGGCAACAACAAAATCTCGAACGGCCAAACCGCCCAAAACGGCACCACCGCCACAAAGTGATCGTTCGCACACACCACTCGAACCTGCTCCCGCACCTCCAACGCCAAATACTCCATCAACAACGGCCGCTCCATCGCCCGAACCTCTTTCGCCAACTCATTCGGTACGCTCGCCGTGCACCAAATCTGCCCATGCGGATGCGCATTGCTGCACCCCATCATCTCCCCCCGGTTCTCGAAGATCTGCACCGCCCCAATCTCCCGCTCCGCTCCCAGCGCCGCAAACTCCCGGCACCACAAATCCACCACCTCCCTGACACCCTCCACCGCCATCCGCGCCAGCGTCAAACTGTGGTCCGGAGAAAAACAAACCACCCGGCATCGCCCTGCCTCCGCCTCCGCCAGCAACAACCCCCCCTCCGACATGTTACCCGCCGGAGTCTCCGGATACAGCGCCGCAAAGTCGTTTTCAAAAACGTATGCCCCCCGATATTCCGGATTCCGGGCCCCCCCTAGCCGCTCATTCCCCGGACACAAGTAGCACCCCGGCTCGTAAACTGCCGATGCGGACACCGGGACCGTCTCCACCTGCCCCTGCCACGGCCGCTTCATCCGATGCGGCGAAACCAAAACCCATTCCCCCGTTAACGGGTTAAACCGACGATGCGGATGGTCAAAAAGGGCCAAGCCTCTACTCTAACGCTTTCGCCGTCGCCGCCAACATCGTTTCCAATGACTCCCGCGGCATATCCCGCACCAGTGGCCTTACCGCCCAACCCAACCCATGCGGTACATCGCGCGACATCGAAATCGACCGGCACTGCACCTTTACCCCGCCTTGCGCCGGCGTGATCGTCCAATATGAATTCAGCCGCCACAGAAACCCATGGTCGCCCCCGCCCGCCTCCTCCACCTTCGTACTCCGAGACATCACCCGCCACCCTCCGCCATCCAGCGCCTGATAATCCACCTCGTACTCGGTGTTCAGGATTACCGTCAACACCTTCTTCCGCTTCAGTTGCAGCGCCGCCCGAAATCGATTCCCCTCCCGAGAAATCAACCGCGACTCCGTCACCTCCGGATAAACATCCCGGTAGCGATCGTAACTCTGCAAAAGCTTCACCACCTGCTCCGGCGTCCGGTTGGCGATGAACTTCTCCGCCGACCAGTCGTGGATCAGCCCACCCTTCACCTCCCGCGTCACCCCCGTCCTCTCGCTCAACTGCGACTCCGCCCGCGTAACATACGCGTCGAACTCCATCCCCGCACTCGGCGGCAACGAAAGCAGCACCAAAAGCATCGGGTTCATCGCGACACCACATTCCGCGGCGATTGCCGCGCAAACGAAGCCAGGTTCTCCACTGCCACGTCCATCAACCTCCCCCGCGCCTCGCGGGTCGCCCAAGCGATATGCGGCGTAATCACGCAATTCTTAGCCGAAAACAACGGCGAGCCCCCGGCCGGAGGCTCCACGCTAAGGACGTCAACACCTGCACCGGCGATCGTTCCCGCGTTCAGAGCATCCGCTAAATCCTCTTCCACCACCAGCGGGCCGCGAGAGGTGTTCAATAGAAAGGCCGAAGGCTTCATTCGCTGTAGAGTTGATGCACGAATGATCCCCCGGGTTTCCGGAAACAGCGGGCAGTGTAAGCTCACCACATCGCTCTCCTCCAGCAACCCCTCCAAAGCCATCCCGCCCGAGCGCCGATGCACCACCACCCGCATCCCCATCGCTTCCGCAATTCGTCCCGTCTGCGCCCCAATCCGCCCATACCCAATACAGCCCAGCGTCTTCCCCGCCAACTCCACCTGCGGAGACTTCCAAAAGCTCCAATCCGCGCTCGCCGTCCATTCCCCCGCCCGCACCGCCGCATTGTGCATCCCCACCTGGTGACAAAGCTCCAGCAACAGCGCAATCGTCAACTGCGCCACCGAATCCGTCCCGTACGTCGGCACATTCGTCACCACCACGCCCCGCTCCGCCGCCGCCCCCACGTCCACCACGTTGTATCCGGTCGCCAACACCCCGATGTACCGCAACGCCCCCAACTCCGCCATCTCCGCCCGCCCCAACGGCGTCTTGTTCGTCAATAACACCTCCGCCCCCGCCGCCCGTTCCTGCAAAAGCTCCGGAGGCGTCCGGTCGTACACCGTCACCTCTCCCCAAGCCTCTAACCCCGTCCAGGTCAAGTCCCCCGGGTTCAAACAGTAGCCATCCAAAACGACGATTTTCATGCGATTCCTGAGCTCTCTACTCTAACGAAATTGTGAGATCCGTGGGGCCTGTGGTACAAACAAAACATGGCATATGTGATCGCTGAGCCCTGTGTGGGCACCAAGGATTCTGCTTGCGTAGACGCTTGCCCCGTAGACTGCATCCATCCCAAGAAAGATGACGCCCGTTTCGAGGAAGTCACGATCCTGAACATCGACCCTGTCGAGTGCATCGATTGCGGCGCCTGCGTCCCCGTCTGCCCCGTCTCGGCTATCTTCGCTCTCGACGATCTCCCAGAGAAGTGGAACGAGTTCACCAAAATCAACGCCGACTACTTCGGTCGCTAGAGCTACAGCGCCGCAACCACGCGGTCGCCCATCGCCGTCGTCGATAGCGTCCCTCCCATGTCGGATGTGCGGGCGGTTCTGTCCGCAAAGACCTTGCTTACCGCCGCCCGAATCATGTCGCCGCCCCGCCGCGTCTCCGGGTGGTCCAGCCAATCCAGCATCAGAGCCACCGACAAAATCGTCGCCACCGGGTTCGCGATCCCTTTCCCCGCAATGTCCGGGGCCGAACCATGCGACGGCTGAAACACCGCGTGCTCATCGCCAATATCGGCTGACGGAGCCATCCCCATCCCCCCCACGAGCGCCGCTGCCAGGTCTGACAAAATGTCCCCGAACATGTTCTCGGTCACCATCACGTCAAAACTCTCCGGCCGCTGCACCAGGTACAGCGCGCAAGCATCGACGTAAACCCGCTCCGTCGAGATCTCCGGAAACTCCGCCGCGATCTGGTCAAAGATGCTCCGAAAATAAGCCATCGTCGGCAGCACGTTCGCCTTGTCCACCAAGGTGACCTTCTTCCGCCGCAAAGCCGCAATCCGAAACGCCGATCGGATCACCCGCTCCGCCCCCGCCCGCGTAATCCGCAACCGGTCCGTCACCTGGTCCGCATCCAACGAATACGGATCGAGCCGCGAAACAAACAGCCCCTCGGTCGACTCCCGCACCAAGGCGAAATCGATCACCGTCTTGCCCTTGATCGGCGTATCGTCCGGGTGATACAACACAATCGGTCGCAGCCCGCAGTAAAGGTCAAGCTTCTCGCGAATGTCGATCTGCGGCGCCATCTCCCGCCCGTCCGGCCACCGGACGTTCGGAATCCCCATCGCTCCCAACAGAATCGTCGAATGCTCGGCAATCTGAGCGAATGTATCCGGCGGCAGCGGATCCCCGCTCTTCAAAAACTCCCCGGCCCCCACCGAGAACTCTTTCGTCGAAAAAGTCACCCCGGTCAGCTTGGCCTCCACCGCCCGCAACACCTTCAACCCCTCCGCCACCACATCGGGGCCAATCCCATCACCTGGCAGCACTGCAATCGGAAAATTCGGCATAAGCCGTATGATATCCCACCACCCCTCATGTCCCGCAAAAAGTCTTGTAACCCACGTTCCCCCCCGGCGCCGGCGCCGCATACCCCTCCCACCCCGCCCGCTCCGTAAACGGCGCCGCCAATACCTCGCACAACGTCTCAAACGGCCCCAAATCAGCCCGCTCCGTCGCCGCCGCCAACGCCGCCTCCACCTGATGATTCCGCGCAATGTACACCGGGTTCACCCGCTCCATCGCCTCCGCCCGCCCCTCCGGCGTCGCCCCCTCCCGCGCCAACCGCGCCCGCCACTTCTCCCCCCAAGCTCCCACGTCAACCCCCCGCCCCAATCCTCGAAACGTCTGCGTATAGTCCATCCCCCCCGCTTCCATCGTCTGCAACAACCCCCGCGCCAACTCCGCGTCCCCCGCCTCCTCCGTCAACAAGCCTAACTTCGCCCGCATCCCCCGCTCCCAGTAGCGTTCATACAGATCCCCAAACCGCTGCAACTCCGCCGTCGCCGCCTCCACATCCCCGCCGATCAGCGGCAACAACGTCTCTGCAAACCGAGCCAAATTCCACAACGCAATCTCCGGCTGTTGTCCATACGCATACCGCCCACCCCGATCAATCGAACTAAACACCGTCAACGCCTTGTAGCCATCGAGAAACGCGCAAGGCCCATAGTCAATCGTCTCCCCCGAAATCGCCATGTTGTCGGTGTTCATCACCCCGTGAATAAAACCCACGTGCATCCACCGCGCGAGCAGTGAAGCCTGCGCGTCAATCACCGCCCCCAGCAACCCCAGGTAGCCCGTAACCCCCGGATAGTGCCGCCGCATCGTATAGTCCGCCAACAGCCGCAGCCTCTCTGTATCCCCGCGCGAAGCGAAGAACTGAAACGTGCCCACCCGAATATGGCTCGCCGCCACCCGCGTCAGAACCGCCCCCGGCAGCGGCACTTCCCGAACCACCCTCTCCCCCGTCGTGACCGCCGCCAAGGCCCGCGTCGTCGGTATCCCCAACCCATGCATCGCCTCGCCCAGCAGATACTCCCGCAACACCGGCCCCAAACCCGCCTTCCCGTCTCCGCCCCGCGAAAACGCCGTCCGCCCCGAACCCTTCAAATGCAGATCCCGCCGCCGGCCATGGACGTCGATCACCTCGCCCAACAACAGCGCCCGCCCATCGCCCAACTGCGGCACGAAATGGCCGAACTGGTGCCCCGCATAAGCCTGCGCCAGCACGAACGCCCCGTCCGGCACCGTATTGCCAGCGAAAATCGCGGCCCCGGCCTCCGAGTCGAGCGCCTCCGCGTCCAGCCCCAACTCGGCTGCCAAACCCCGGTTCAACTTCACCATCCGCGGAGCCGGAACCTGTGCCGCCGCCCCCGCCGCATAGCAGCCCTCTAACTCCCGGGCATAGCTGTTATCGAACGCGAATAAATTGTGTGCCAAACCAAAGTATAGTATCTCCATGCGTAACACGGCCGTCTCTGGCTTGATCCTGGGCTTAATCCTCAGCTCCCTCTGCTTCGGCGACGACAGCCGCCGGCTCCTGCGGCTCGATCATTATGTCCCCGTGAAATCCACCGTCCCCGCCATCACCGGCCAAACCACGCAGATCTACGTCCGCGAAGTGGTCCAAGCCGGAACCCCCATGCGCGGCGGCGGAGCCAAAGTCATCTTGTTCATTCACGGAGCCGGCACCCCCTCCGAGGTCGCCTTCGACGTCCCCTATCAGGACTACAGTTGGATGGCCTTCCTCGCCCGCGCCGGCTACGACGTCTTCGCCATGGACATGACCGGCTACGGCCGCTCCACCCGTCCCCTGGCCATGAACGATCCCTGCAACCTGGCTGAAGACCAACAAAAAGCCCTCTTTGACAAGGTCTGCGTCCCCACCTACGGCCAGCAGATGACGACCCTAGCCTCCGACTGGAACGACATCGGCACCGTCGTCGACTACCTCCGCCTCCACACCCGCGCCGCCAAAGTCGACCTCATCGGTTGGTCGCTCGGCGGCCCCCGCGCCGGCGGCTACACCGCCCACCATCCCGACAAAGTGAACAAACTCGTCCTCCTCGCCCCCGCCTATCGCCGAGGCGCCCCGCTCGAAGCCCCCGCCCAAGTCCCGGCCAAAGGCCCCGCCTTCGCCACCCAATCCCGGCTCGAGCTCGACGCCAATTGGAACCGCCAACTCGGCTGCCCCGACCAAGTAGACCCCAAAGCCCGCGAGGCCGTCTGGGCTGACATGCTCGCCTCGGACCCCCAAGCCTTCACCTGGGGCCCCGGCGTCCGCCGAGCCCCGCTGGTCACCACCTGGGGCTGGAACGAAACCGTAGTCAGGAAGATGCAGACTCCCACCCTCTTCGTCGCCGCCGCGCTCGACAAACAAGCCCTGCCCGCCGGCGTGAAGGCCCTCTACGACGACTTCGGAGCCAAAGACAAAGTCTTCCTCGACCTCGGCTGCGCTTCGCATAACGCGTTATGGGAAAAGAACCATCTCCTGCTTTTCCAGGCGTCTCTGGAATGGCTCCGCGACGGTGCCGTCAGCGGTAGCAAGCAGGGCATCGTCAAGCTGGGATACTAGAACCTACGGTAGCACCGCACCTTCCCTGGACCTCCGTCGAGGAGTTCCTACAGCAAGAAGAGCGTTCCGAGACCAAGCATATGTACTTCGCCGGTCTCGTCACAGACAGTGAGGGCTGTACTTGGCTCTCCGCGGACGCGAACATGTGGTGCGAGGAAGCGACGTGCTGTTTGAAACAGGGTCGCAAGAGATGCTTACCTACGCGGACCTCATGGTGTTTTGCGAGCCCGCAAAGCTAAAGCTGGGCAAGCCGGTTGTTGGGCGGCTGCGCTTCCTAGGGCTTCCGTCTCGTCTCCAGTGCCTACTCCTTCCGCGGGTATCCGAACGATGTGGCAGAAGCATTTGGGGCCCTTGTTTTGGCGGGTGGCACAACTACTTCTGATAAAATCTGACACTAAGGGGGAGGCTAAACGTGAATAGAACCAATCTTTTTCTCGTCGCTGTATTCGTACCGATACACCGTACCAAACGGCGTGAGCCTGTCCAAATTTTCAAACTCGTCCGGCAACGGAGCGCCGGACCGTGCGTGAGAATCCATCAAGGCGCCTAATTCGTGGGTCTTGTGGAACATGGTCCCCAAGTCGGACAGCAATGCCTTCAACATCTTCTCCGCCGCCTGCTGACAGTGGAAGCCGATGACCTCGTCGCCCACGCTGCCGTTTTCAAGGACCGCATCCAGCAAGGATTCATCCTGACCAGCCTTGCGCAGAAAGAGCAAGGCCTGTTCACGCCGCTTCATAGAGGACCTGGCCGTCGGTGGCGGCCTCGTAATAGACGTTGCCGGGAGTCTCCCGCCAATATTGAAACTGATCGCCGCTGACGACCAGGAGATCGACGGCGATATCGAACGAGCGAAGGAGACGATTCAGGCGGACCATCTCTGCGAACCGGTCGGCTGGCTTATCCTCCACGACCATGATGTCGAAATCGCTGCGAGGAGAGGCATCGCCTCTGGCTTGAGAACCGAAGAGGATGATGCGTTTGGGGTGGGCAGCCTCCACGAGCACGCCTATTAAGTTCGAGACGATTTGTTTGGCAGCGGGGCTCAAGGCTAACGCGACTCCTACTCATAGTTTCCCACACGTAGGTGTTGTTGGAGCTACGATTAGGATTACGTTGAGGGGGGTTGCGCCACCGACTCGCTTCCCGCAAGTACCATGTCTTTGAGGGATTTTGGTGGACCTGAAGGGATTCGAACCCTTGACCTCTTCCAACTGCGCCACAGGCCCGTATTTCGCCCAGGAGCGGCTAAAGCCCCGCGAAACAACTAACGATTACGAACGACCGGCCCGAGGTACTATCGAGGCATGCCGCCGCTCAAACTCACAGCGATCTACATGAAAGTTGCGGAGGGTTTTGTTGGCTTCATTGAAGAACTGCCCGGTGCCAACACCCAAGGCGCAACTCTCGATGAGGCGCGCGAGAATCTCAAGGAAGCCGCCGCAATGGTGATGGAAGCCAATCGTGTCCTCGCTGAGGAAACCATTGGCACCGCGGATGTCATCCGCGAACCTTTCTCACTGCCCGCCGCGTGAAGCGCGTATAGGGGACCCGGTTTTCTTGGACACAAGGTTGGCTTAATGA
Organism: Acidobacteriota bacterium; assembly: GCA_026394015.1. Lineage (GTDB taxonomy): Bacteria > Acidobacteriota > Terriglobia > Bryobacterales > Bryobacteraceae. Next base: position 96 of record JAPKZA010000275.1, on the reverse strand, counting down.
TCGAGATCCAAGGAGACTAATAGGAATGGCAGAAGAGATGAAAGACACAATGGGTTCCGGGGCGGCGGGGGGAGCCCGGAGGGCGACTTCCGCCGC
>JAPKZA010000372.1:9248-19249 GCA_026394015.1 Acidobacteriota bacterium | reverse complement strand
AAGCTCGCGTGCTCGTCGTGAACGAAGATTCCGGCGTCTCGCTTCCTACGGCATCGAACGAATCGGGGTTATACCGTTTGGCGGCCTTGGGCCCCGGGACCTATCGAATCGAAATTGCCGCCCAAGGCTTCCAGCGGCTCGTGCGCCGCAGTATCCCTCTGCAAGTGGGCCAGACGCTGCAAGTGGATTTGACGTTGACGCTCGGCGAGGTGCAAACCACGATTGATGTTACGGCCACGGCCCCGCTGCTCGATGCCCAGTCGGCCAGCACCGGCCAACTGATCGAGCGGGAGATGATCGAAGGGATGCCGTTGCCCAATCGCGCCGCGACGGCGCTCGTGATTCTCACGCCGGCGACGGTGGTTCAAAGTCAGGGCGGCGGCGGCGAGAATCTGCCGATCTTCAGTGTTGGCGGTGGACGGATGAGGAATCAACAGTTCAACCTCGACGGCGGCAACGTCACCAACGTCGTCGGCCTTGCCGTCCCCCAACAGCAGACTAGTCTGCCGATGGAAGCCATGCAGGAGTTCCGGATTTTATCGAACAACTACACGGCCGAACTCGGCCACTCGGCCGGGGGCGTTATCACGCTGTCGACCCGCGCCGGCACGAATCGCTTCCGCGGCAGCGTGTTTGAATACGCTCGCAACGAAGCCTTCGACGCCCGCAACTTCTTCGCCGCCAGTCGGCCGAAGTTCCGCCAAAACCAGTTTGGAGCGGCCATCGGCGGCCCTGTTCGCAAGGATAGAACTCACTTTTTCGCCAGTTGGGAGCGGACGCTGCAAGTCACCGGCGGCAATACGCAGCAGACGCTGTCCACGCCCGCGCAACGGCTCGGCGAGTTTGGCGGTACCTTTGACGCCGCCGGCCGGGTCATCCCCATCTTCGACCCGGCGACGACGACCAACCGCGTCCGTACCCCCTTCCCCGGCAATACGATTCCGGCCACTCGTATCGACCCGGTGTCGAAAAACATTCTCGGGTTCTGGCCCAATCCCAACCAGCCCGGCACCATCACCGGGGCCAACAACTTCGCGCTGAACACGCGTCCTCAGTTCGATCGAGACATCTTTGTCACCCGCTTCGATCATCAGTTCCGCGCGCAGGATACGCTAATGGTCCGCTACTACATCAACGGCAACGCCAGCACGAACCCCGGCGTTTACGGTGACTCCTTGCCCGCCGATCCCGCCGCCACCAGCACCGTAGGGCGCACCCAAAGCTTGCTCGGCGCTTGGACGCATACACTTCGCCCCAGCTTGTTGAACGAGTTCCGGCTGGGGTTCGTTCGGCGCAAAAACATCAATGAACGACCCGGTCGCGACGGTAGCTATGCCTCCAAGCTCGGGCTGAAGGGCGTCTCCGACGTGGCCTTTCCGATCATCGGCATTACTGGCTACAACGGCCTGGGCGCGGCCCCTTTTCGGCTGCAAACGCCGATTCTCGATACGCAAGTGCAGGATGCCGTCAGCTGGTTTCGCGGGAAACACGCTTTCAAAGCAGGCTTTGAGGCTCGCTTTGGGTACAACAAAGACGACACCGATACTTCCTCTTCCGGAAATTTTGCGTTCATCCCGCAGATCACCGGCCAACCCGGCAACAACGCTTCGGGCAACGCCTTTGCCTCGTTCCTGCTCGGCGAGGTGAACTCGGCCAATGTCATCCGTCCCGACGTGATCGCCTCCAGCGCTGGGTACTACGGCGTCTATGCCCAGGATGATTGGCGTATCTCGGACAAGCTCACTTTGAACCTTGGCGTCCGCTGGGAGGCCGAGGTTCCGCGCACCGTCGATGGCGACCGCATGAACGCGTTTGACCTGACGCAGATCAACCCCGTGTCGCGTACCCCGGGGGTGATCACTTTCGCCGGTCGCAACGGCGTGCCGCGTTCGGCCTACAACTTTGACGGCAACAACTTCGCCCCTCGTTTCGGGTTCGCGTACAAGGTGAGGCCGAAGATGGTCATTCGTGGCGGAGGTGGGATTTTCTTCGGCCCCACCGTGAGCGGCATCGTTGCCACGGCTGCCACGCTCGGCTTCTCGACCGACTCGCGGATCACCGCCAGTGAAGTGGGCATATCGAGCGCAATGCGGCTTCGCGATGGTTTTCCCGCACCGTCCCGGACTTCCATCGATCAACTCGGCGCCGGTTTCGGAGCCGTTCCGGTGGGCCAAGCGCCAACTACAGCCGTCAGCTTTTTCCAGCGCGACCGCGACACCCCGGAAAGCTACCAATTCAATCTCAATATTCAGACCGAACTCCGGCCCGGACTGCTGCTTGAGGTCGGCTACCTCGGCAACCTAAGCCGCCACTTGACCGCCAATGATCTGTCGATTAACCAGGTCCGGCCGGAGTTGCTCTCCGCCGGCAACGCCCAGGCCCGCCGCCCGTTTCCCCAGTTCAACAACGTCACGATGGTGAACCCGGCCATCGGCAGTTCGAACTATCACGCCGGCTTCGTGAAGGTGGAGCGGCGGTTCGCCCGGGGCCTGTCGATCCTTGCTCACTACACCTATTCGGCCTTCCTCGATGACGTCGAATCCTTCACCGAAATCGGTAGCACGGGCAGCTACATGGACTACTATAATCGCCGTCTGGACCGGGGCCGTAGCGGCAGCGACATCCCGCATCGGGCCGTCTTCAGCGGCGTCTATGATTTGCCGTTCTTCCGCCGTGGCGGATGGGCCCACAACGTTTTCGGCGGCTGGCGCACGGGCCTGTTGGCTTCGGTTGAAGCCGGTGCACCGTTTTCGGTATTCAGCTCTGTGAACAACACAAACGCCTTCCCCGCAGGCGGTCTACGAGCCGACGTGGTGGGCGACCCATCGACGGGCACCCGCAGCATTAACCGTTGGTTCAACACCGACGCCTTCCGTGCCCCGGCTGCCTTTCAATTCGGCAACTCCGGCCGTTCGATCCTCCGCGGCCCAGGGGTCGTGAATTTCGATACGAACCTGATGAAGAACTTCGCCCTCACCGAACGGTACAAACTCGAGCTACGCGGTGAACTCTATAACGCGATGAACAAGGCCAACTTCGGCCTACCCGCTGCCAGCGTCGGGGTCCCGGCCTTCGGTACCATCCGCAGCGCTCGCGCCGCGCGGGCGATTCAATTCGCCGCCCGCATTACTTTTTGAGGGCGGGACCGTTGAACCAAATCGCGTTCGGAGCCTCTGACCGGGCGGCCGCGATGTCGGGCCAACCATCGCCGTCCAGGTCGCCTAGCGCGAGTCCGTATACGGCGCCCTGGCCATCGCCCCAGGCGGTCTCGACAAACCGACCTTGGCCCACGTTGAAGAACACGGAGCCGGGCGCTTCGAAGTTCCCGACGACCACATCCAACTTGCCGTCGCGATTCATATCGGCGACGCCGATCGAATACGGCGATGACGGTTTGGTGCCGAGCGGAAGAGGAGCGCCGAACGTGCGCTTGCCCAGATTGGGAATGATGCGGACGCCGCCCTTCTCGTCGCCGAGAACGATGTCCCGTTTGCCGTCGCCATCGATGTCGGCCGCCGCGGCAGCGCGGATCGACGAGTGCTCCGGGCCGAACGCCATCGGTGCGCTGAAGTTCGCCTTGCCGTCGTTCCAAAAAACGAGGCTTTGGCCGCCGTCGCGGTGCGGAATCAGCAAGTCGACGAAGCCGTCTCCGTCCAGGTCCGCCGCCACGATGATCGTCGCCGATTGCGTCGGCAACGGCGTGCACTTTGGAAACCCTCCCGTACCGTCGTTCAGGCAGTAGAAGCTGGGCCGCGGCAGCTCCGGCTTCGAACTGCGATTGGCAACTACAATATCGGGCCGCTGGTCGCCGTTCAGGTCGGCGACGGTGATGTATCGGGTTGACCACGTTGGGTCGCCGAACTCACTCGCCAAGGTGAAATGCCCCTTCCCGTCGTTGCGATAAATGAGCTTCTTGTCGGGCCGATCGTTGCTGACGGCGATATCGAGATCGCCATCGCCGTCCAAATCGGCCAGGGCGGCGGAGTAAGTCCGATCCGCGGTTTCGCTCAGCTTTTCGGTGGAAAAATGGCCTTTGCCGTCGTTGCGCAGGACCAAGTCCACCAGCGGCCAATGGCGACCTTTGGCCAGAATCACGTCGAGATCGCCGTCGCCGTCAATGTCGCCCAGGCTGACACTGGCCGAGGTTTCCCCTTTTGTCTCGAGCATAAGGACGCGATCAAAGGAACGGCCCACGAAGTTAGGCTGCGGATAGGCCAGAGCGACGGCCAGAATTCCAACTGCGATTTTGTTAATCACCACTATTCAGGGTATCCTGACTTAAATCTTGAGCGCAGAGGTCTTTTCCATGATTCAGTCCAGGCGGAAGCTGTTGCGTCTTGCGGCCACCTTGCCCATCGCGGCACTCGGTGCCGATCCCGAATGGCCGGCTTTCCGTGGGCGACTGGGTGTGGGTGTGGCGGATGGCTTTCCCCTGCCCGCTACTTGGAACGCCGATGCGAGCACCGGCAAGCTCGTCGGCATTCGCTGGAGGAGCCCTGTCCCAGGCTTGGGCCATTCGAGTCCAATCATCATTGGGAACCGCGTCTACGTCTGCTCCGCCGTGCGAAAAGCGGCCGGCAAGGCGCCGCTGAAATTGGCCGTCGGCGGCGAACCGACCGCGGCGGAGGATAACGAAGAGCAGAGTTGGGTGGTGCTCTGTTACGACGCCCAGTCCGGCAAGGAGCTATGGCGGCAAACCGCCCGCAGCGCCAAACCACGGGCGACTCGCCACGAAAAAGCCACGCACGCTAATACGACGTTAGCAACCGACGGCAAGCACCTGGTCGCGTTCTTCGGCTCGGAGGGCCTCTATTGCTACGACCTCAACGGCAAGCTGATCTGGACGACCGATCTCGGCGTGATCAACATCAGCAAGTACGGCATCGGCTGGGGCTATGGTAGTTCGCCGACCATCCATGGGAATCGGATTGCGCTGCTGTGCGATGATCCTGCGAACCCGTTTCTGGTGGTCTTGAATCTCGCCGACGGGAAAGAGGTTTGGCGTGTTTCCCGCAAAGGAATCTGCGAGCGCAGTTGGGGAACGCCGTACATTCACGCGACCGCTTCGTCGGTGCAAGTGGTTACGAACGGCTGGCCGTGGAGCGTTTCCTACGATCTCGAAACCGGGAAAGAGCGCTGGCGGATCGGGGGGGGCGGCGACAACCCGATCCCCACTCCGTTTGCGGCCAACGGCTGGATTTACCTGACGAATGCTCACGGCGGCAAAGCCCCGGTGTACGCGATTCGTCCCGACGCCAAAGGCGACCTCACCCCTTCGGAAACGAACAAGAACGAGGGTCTCGTTTGGGCCGCGGCTGGTGTCGGCTCCTACATTTCAACGCCTGTCGTCTACGGTGACCACATCTATCTCGGCAACACCAACGGGGTGCTGCGCTGCTTGAATGCGAAGACCGGCGAGAAGCTTTACGAACAGCGTCTGTCTCCGGATGCGCAGATCTATGGTTCGGTCGTCGCCGCTGACGGCAAGGTTTTCATCCCGTCTCTCGATGGTGACGTTTACGTCGTGAAGGCTGGTCCGAAGTTCGAATTGCTGGCCCGCAATCATATGGGTGAACCGTGTTTTGCGACGCCCGCGTTTTTGAAAGGGACCATCTACATCCGGACCACCGATAGCCTTGTGGCAGTCGGATGACGATCGACCGCAGAGAACTGCTTGTTGGCCTGGCGGCCACGGCCTTGGCCTCGGCGTGGGAGGCTGGCGAGGTTGTCCATATTCTGCCCACGGCCAATGATCGGCGCATTCTCGTTAAAGTGTCGTTCCGGCGCAAGCAGGATCGGACGCCGTTTCTGAAGGTCGACGGACGGCTCATCGCGGGCAAGCCGACGGATTCCGGGGGGCTTTTCTGGTCCTTCGACGCCGATCAACTCCAGCCCGCCCGGCCCTACAATCTTCAACTCGTCTCGGCCGCTAAAAAGGCGCTCTGCGCCCCTTGGACACTGAAGACGCTGCCCGATCCGGACGATCGCCCGCAGCGTCTTCGACTACTCATTTACACTTGCGCCGGCGGCGACGAACGCCTGCTCGCCACCAACGGAAAGAAGAACTACCTTTCGCTCGAACAACGCGGCCGCCTGCTCGACCGCGCGCTGTCGTTCCAACCCGACGCCGTCATCGCCAACGGCGACCATGTCTACTGGGACCTTCGTCAGTCCACGCACCCGGCCCGCTACACGGCGTCCGCCGTCGAAGCCACGGGCAAGTTTGTTCGGCATTTGCCGGTTCTCGGCACTCCGAACGAAACGGTACTCCGCCACGTGGGCGACCAGCAGATCGCCAATCTCTATGGCACTCGGCTCCGCGGCGTGCCGGTGTTCTTCCTGCAGGACGATCACGACTACTTCGAAAACGACGACGCCGACGACAAGATGGTCACCTTCCCTCCGGACCATTTCATGCTCCAACTGGGCCGCGCGACGCGTCGGTTGTACTATCCCGAATTTCTGCCGGTTCGCACGCAGCCGCTTGGCCTGCCGGGTTCTTCGGCCGCCGATACCCCGGCTGGCACGGGCGAAAGTTTCGGCACTCTGCGCTTCGGTCGTCTGGCTGAACTGCTGCTTTACGATTGCCGTCGGTACCTGTCCCTGGCTGGCCCCAACTCGCTCGTCATTCCGCGCGAAGCCGAGGAGTGGGTGATGTCGCGCATGTCCGACCCGGCCCTGGACCATCTCGTCCACATCCCCTCGCAGCCCCCGGGTTGGAGTGCCGGTAAATGGGGCGATTGGTACCCCGATATCCTTGCTGCGGACGGGAGCTTGACCGTGAGCAAGCCCAAGCCTTATTGGCAGACTGGCTGGTTGGCGCAGCACGATCGCCTGATGAAGGCGGCTTCGGCCCAGCGCCAGCGAACCCCGTTATTCATTAGCGGCGACATGCACTCCATCGCCGAAGGTCACATCTCCCGCAGCGGCCAAGTGGACCTGCGGGCCAATCCTGTAGTCTCCATTCTGCCCGGGCCGCTCGGGACTGGTCAAAGTTGGCCATCCCGCGCCCGGGGCGTCCGTGCCGTACCCCCGCATCATCTTGCCATTGACGAAAAGCAGTCCTGCCTTGAAGAAAACGGTTTTCTCCTGTTAGATTTCTTCCCCGAAAAGGCTGTGGCGAAGTATTTCCGTTGGCGACCGGATATGGGTGACGAAGCTCTCGCCACTCTGTCTGCCTTCCGCGAAACGGAAATGCGCAGGCCATCTTAAACGTACCAACACCTCAAGGGAAATGAAATGAAACTCCTCTCGCTCCTGCTCGTAAGCCTTACGCTGCCGCTTGCAGCTCAAAACATCCGCTCCACCGTCACCGGCCGCATTACGGATGGTTCTAATGCGGCCGTCCCCGCCACCAAGATCACCATCACGAACACCGACACCAACCAGAAGCGATCGGTGCAATCGACCGGCACCGGCGACTACGTGCTTCCGCAACTCGAGCCCGGACCCTACACCCTCACCGCTGAACGCGACGGCTTCCGCCGCGAAGTGGTTCGTAAGATCGTGCTCGAAACCGGCCAGGACGTCCGCGTCGATATCAGCCTCAAGATCGGGGCCGTTACCGAGTCGATCGAAGTGGAGGCGACCGCTCCTTTGATCAACGCCGACAACTCCAACATCGGCGGCGTCGTCGAGCAACGCAAGATCGTCGAACTGCCCTTGAACGGCCGCAACTATCTCCAACTCGCTGCCCTGCAACCGAACGTCCTTCCGGCCGTGCAGGGCTCGGCCAACGCGAGTCGTGGCGGTCTGAACATTGCCGGAGCGAACGAGGTTTCGAACCTGTATATCAAGGACGGGATCGATAACAACTCCGCTTCCGACGGCGCCAGCCATACGCCCATCCTCGATTCGGTCCGCGAGTTCAAAGTCCTCACCGGAACCTACTCGGCCGAGTATGGCCGGGCCTCTGGCGCTCAAGTGATGGTCACCACCAAGTCCGGTGCGAACGATCTCCACGGCTCTCTTTGGGAGTTCCATCGGAACTCCGCCTTCGACGCCCGCAACTTCTACGCGCCCAGCAAACCGCCCTTCCGGCGCAACCAGTTCGGCGCGGTAACTGGCGGTCGTATCCGTCGCGACAAGACGTTTTTCTTCCTCGGCTACGAGGGCCAACTCCGCGGTCAGCAGGATTCGAGCCGCGTCAATCTGCCCACCACCGCCTTCCGCAATGGCGACTTCAGCGCCCTCACGACGCCCCTGCGCGACCCCCGCAACGGCAACACCCCGTTCCCCGGCAACCGCATTCCGCAATCCGCCTGGAGCCCCCAAGGCGTAGGCCTTCTCGCTCTCTATCCCCAGCCCAACACGGTCGGCGTACAGAACTTCACGACCGCCGCCGCGACCAAGAACGAAGCCCATCAGTTCATGGTGCGCGGCGACCATCGCTTCTCGGAAAAGGACAGCGCCTACCTGGTTTACGAATGGCAGGATAGCGGCGGCCGCTCGCCGCTGGCGGGCGTTGGCCTGCCCGGCTACGGCACGCTCAGCAGTTCCGGGACGCAGCACGCCGTCGCCAATTGGACGCACATTTTCTCTCCCAAATGGCTGTCGGAAGTTCGCGTCGGCTATTCGCGTTTGAAGGTGCTGAATCTGCAGGAGGACTACGACGTCGACGTCGTCAACCGTCTCGGCATCCAAGGCCTCACCGACGTCGGAAAGACCCCGTTCAACAACGGTGCCCCCCGGCTCGCTATCACCGGCTACGGCGCGCTTGGCGGCGGCACCAGCCAGCCCCAGGGCCGCGCCGAGAATACTTACCATTACGTCGGCACCATGACCTACGTGCAAGGCACCCACACCTTCAAAATGGGCGGCGACTACTTCCGCTTCCTGTACAACTCGTTCAACACGTCCACCGGTCGCGGCAGCTTCAGCTTCGACGGCCGCTACACCGGAAACTCCGTCGCCGACCTGCTCATCGGCCTGCCCTTCCAAGCCAGCCGCGCCCTTGGCGAACCGTTTCACAACGCCGTGCTGGTCTCTTCCGGCGCCTACTTCCAGGACGATTGGAAGATCCCTCCGCGGCTTACCTTGAACCTCGGCATCCGCTACGAACTCTACCCGGCGCTGACCGAACGCGTGGATAAGCTCTCCAGCTTCGACCCGGCCACCAACACCCTGATCGTCGCCGGAGGCCGTGAGGCCTACCTCGGCCCTGGCGGGCGCGTGCTCGTTCGCAGCCGCGCCGACGTCGGCCGCCAAGTCTAGAAGACCGACCTCAACAACTTCGCCCCCCGCATCGGCCTCGCCTGGCGTCCGGCCAACTCTGGCAAAACCGTGATCCGCGCTGGCTTCGGCATGTTCTACGACATCCAGATGGTCGGCAACGGCATCACGCCGCTTTCGCGTAGCACCCCGTTCCGTGAAGCCCAACAGGCCGGCCCCTTTTCACCGCCCTTCCTTACGAACCTGCGGGACATGTTCAACCTCACCACTAGCACGCCGGTGGTGCCCGGTATCCAGCGTGATATCAAGACGGCGTATATTCAGCAGTACAGCTTCGGCGTGCAGCGGGAACTGCTGCGGAACGTCGTTCTCGACGTGACCTACATGGGTTCCATGGGCCGCAAGCTCCCCGTCGGGTTGAACATTAATCAGGCCATCCCCGGCGCCGGCACGGTCAACAGCCGTCGGCCCTATCCGGGCTGGGGCGGCATCTCGGGAGGCTTCATCACCTCTGGTGCCAACTCCAACTTCAACTCGCTGGCGACGCGTCTGGAACGTCGCTTCGACGCCGGTCTCAGCCTGCTGGCCAGCTATGCTTGGTCCAAGTCGATCGACTACACTCCTGGGGTTGCCACCGACGATGCCGCGGCCCCGGCCTTCGCGCAGAATGCGCGCAACCTGGCCGCCGAACGTGGCGTGTCCACCTTTCATTCGCCCCATCGCTTGGTGCTGTCCGCCGTCTACACCCTGCCCTTTGACAAGGTCGCTGGCGGCAACCGATTCCTGAAGGCTGTGCTTTCCGGTTGGCAGACTACGGGGATTTTCACCGC
>JAPKZA010000372.1:0-9197 GCA_026394015.1 Acidobacteriota bacterium | reverse complement strand
ATGGCCGGGCGTCCGTTCACCATCACCGCCGGCCGTGACGAGAGCAACACCGACGGCGGTGCCGATCGTCCGAACGCGATCGGCGATTGGCGCGTCTCGAACCCCGGTCCCGACCGCTGGTTCAACCCCTGCACTCTGCTCGCGAACGGAACCCGGCGCAACTGCCAAGCTGGCGATACGCCTGCCTGGCAGATCAACGCCATCAACACGTTCGGCAACGTGGGCCGCACCACCATGCGCGGCGCCACCGCGATCAACGTCGACGCGGGCCTGTTCCGTAAGGTGAACATCACCGAACGCATCTCGGCCCAGTTCCGCGTGGAGGCGTTCAACCTGGCCAACCGAGCCACCTTCCTGCTTCCCATTGGCAACGCAGCCAGCCCCGCTTTCGGCACGATCACGGGCGCTGTTTCCAGCGGCGACTTCGGGGCCCAACGGCAGTTCCAGTTGGCTTTGAAGATCGGCTTCTAATCGACGTGTAAAATGGCAGTCGACATGGTTATCGTCAGGACTGCCTTAGCGTTTGTATTTTGTTGTCTACCAGGGCAAGCCGAACTTGCCCTGGTGCAGAAGTATTGCCTCGCTTGCCACTCGACGGCCAAGCACACCGGCGACCTCGATCTCGAACGCTTCACCTCCACGCCTGACGTGCTTAAGCATCCCAAGGTCTGGCAGTCCGTCGTCGAACAGGTCAGTCTCGGGGAGATGCCGCCCAAGGGCATGCCCCAGCCAACGGCGGCGGAACGAACCCGTCTACTGACCTGGGTTCGCGGTAGCCTCGCCCAGGCCGCCCAGGCGCGGGCCGGAGACCCCGGGCCGGTCGTCCTTCGCCGCCTCAATAACGCCGAATACACGTTCACGATCCGCGACCTTACTGGCGTCCCTACCCTTGACCCGGCGAAAGAGTTCCCGGCCGACGGGGCCGCCGGCGAAGGATTCACGAACACCGGCAACTCGCTGGCGATGTCCCCCGCGCTCGTCTCGAAGTATCTTGACGCCGCGAAGGGCATTGCCTCTCATGCCGTCCTGCTTCCCGATGGCATCCGCTTCTCGCCCTTGGCTTCGCCGCGCGATTGGACCAACGAAACGCTTGCCGAAATCCGTGCTTTCTATCAACAGTTCACCGAGGCCGGCGGCAAAGATACGGTCACCCAGCAAGGCATGGCGCTGGACAAGGATCGCGGCGGCACCCTTCCGCTGAAGCGTTATCTGGCGGCCGGACTGGGCCAACCCGGGGATCGCAACGGCCTCAGTCCGAAGTACCTCGGTATCCTCCGGAGGGCCCTTACCAGCCCGACGTCGTCACCGCTGCTGCAGCCCCTTCGGCGACGCACCGACGTCGCCGCTCTCGCTGACGAGATTGAGCAGTGGCAACAGACGCTTTGGAAGTTCAGCAGCGTTGGGCATATCGGTAAAGTCGATGGGCCGAAGGCGTGGATGGAGCCGGTCTCCCCGATCGCTTCCCGTCAGGAGTTCCGGCTGAAGCTACCGGCTCCGAAACAAGGCAACCAGATCAAACTGTATCTCGCCGCCCACGACGCGGGCGATGGCTCCGCGGGCGACACCGTCATCTGGAAGGAGCCCCGGCTCACGTTTCCCGGTCGCCCGTCGATTCGCCTGCGGGACGTTCGGGCGCTGGTCGGCGCGCTGACCCTGCGTCGTCAAGAGGTGTTCGCGACCACCGCCGCCAAGCTGAACGCCGAAGCCGAACGCGATCATACGTACGACCTTCCTCCTACGATCGAACTTCTTACGAACAAGATCGCCAAAGTCGGCACGTTTGATTTCATTCAAGGCTGGGGTGGCGGCAAGCTTCCTTCGGTGCTCGCGAACTCGACCGCTCAGCACGTGCGGATCCCCGGCAACATGAAGCCTCACGCGGTCGCCTTCACCCCATCGGCCACCCACGTCGCCGCCATCGGCTGGCGCAGCCCCGTGGCGGCCCCGTTGCGCATTGAAGGGACCTTGACCCCGGCCCATCCCGAATGTGGCAACGGCGTCGCCTGGTCGCTGGAACTCACTCGCCAACGCCTGGCCGAAGGCGTCGCTCGCGGCACCGGGTCCGTCAAGATTGGCCCGCTCTCCGGCATTGCCGTTTTCCCCGGCGATCTCGTTTCTGTCGTTCTCGATCCCCGCGACGGCAACGCCTCTTGCGACCTCATCGATATCGACCTCTCCGTCGCCGCACCAACGCAAAACTGGCCATTGCGCGCCAGCAACGTCCTTACCGCAAACCCCCACGGCCCCTGGTACTTCTACAGCGAGCCGGTCGGCAACAACGGGACAATCCCCGCCGGATCTCTGCTGGCCCGTTGGCAAACCGCTGCAGGGTTGGAGGCCAAACGCCAACTTGCCGCCGACTTACAGGCGCTGCTTCTGGGATCGCCCCCGGCCCCGAACACTCCCGATGGCGCGCTCTTCCGTCAACTCACCTCCCTGGCCAGCCCTCTCCTGGCCGACCTCTCCCTTGCCGGCCCCGTCGCCCCTTCCCCGTGGGGCCTCGACCCTGCCCGCTTCAACGGCGCCGATCTCCGCGTCCAAGCGCCCGGGGTGATCGAAATTCTGCTGCCCGCCGACCTCGTCGCCGATGGCGAATTCTCTGTCACCGGCCTACTCGATCCCGTCGCCGGGGCTGAAGGCAGCGTCCAGCTCCAACTGCTCACTACTCCACCGGAAACCCGCCCCGGCCTGCGTCCCAGCGGCACGTCCGTCCGCACCACCGATGGCACTTGGACGTCGAACAACCAATCGGTCTCCTTCGGCATGCCGGTGATCGTGAACGAAAAAAGCGCCGCCGGCCGTCGCGTCGAAGCCGCCTTCGATGAGTTTCGCCAACTCTTTCCCGCCTCTCTCTGCTACTCCAAAATCGTGCCCGTGGACGAGGTGGTGACGTTGACGCTCTTCCATCGCGAAGACCAACACCTGTCGCGTCTCCTGCTTACCCCCGCGCAAACGGCCCACCTCGACCGCCTCTGGGATCAGCTTTATTTTGTCAGCCGGGCTCCGCTCGTGCAGGTGGATGTTTTCGAGCAGCTCTGGCAATACGCGACCCAGGACGCCGACCCCTCGAAGTTCGAACCCCTTCGCCAACCGATTCTCGATCGCGCCGCCGCCTTCCGCCGCCAACTCGTGGCCGCCGAACCCAAGCACGTCGACGCTGTGATCGCCTTCGCCAATCGGGCTTATCGCCGACCGATCACGCCGAACGAGACCGCCGAACTCCGCGCCCTTTACGCGCGTCTTCGGCAGCAGGATCTGCCCCACGAAGACGCTCTGCGCCTGACTTTAGCCCGCGTTCTCGTTGGCCCCGCATTTCTTTACCGCACGGAGAAAGCACCCCCCGGCGCGCAACAGGCCCCTGTTTCCGACGCCGAGCTCTCCAGCCGCCTCAGCTACTTTCTCTGGTCTTCGCAGCCCGATGCCGAACTCCGCGCCGCCAATCTCCGCACGGCCGAAGGCCTAACTGCTCAAGTCCGTCGCATGTTGCTCGACCCCCGAGTCCGCCGCCTCGCCACCGAGTTTGGAGCCTCCTGGCTGCACATCCGGGACTTCGATGCGCTGGACGAAAAAAGCGAGCGTCACTTCCCGACTTTCCGCGGACTACGCGCGGACATGTACGAAGAGTCCATCCAGTTCTTCACAGACTTCTTCCGCGCCAATCGGCCCGTCACAAGCCTCCTGAACGCCGACCACACGTATTTGAACGGTCCCCTCGCCCAGCACTACGGCATTGACGGCGTCACGGGCCCCGCGTGGCGTCGCGTGGACGGGATGACGGCCTACGGCCGCGGCGGCGTCCTTGGCCTCGCCAGCACGCTTGCCAAGCAGTCCGGCGCGTCCCGTACGAGTCCCATCCTCCGCGGGAATTGGGTGGCCGAAGTGCTCCTTGGGGATAAGCTACCTCGCCCGCCGAAGGACGTCCCGCAGCTTCCCGAAGACGAAGCCAACCTCACGCTCACGATGCGCGAGCTCACCGAAAAACACACCGCGGATGCGCGCTGCGCCACTTGCCATAAGCGCATTGATCCCTACGGCTATGCGCTCGAACAGTTCGATGCCATTGGCCGCTCGCGCACGAATGACCTTGGTGGCCGCCCGATCCATACGAAAACCAGAGTGATGGACGGCAACGAGATCGAAGGGCTCCCTGGCCTGCGCCAATATCTGCTCTCGAAGGGCCGGCCGGCCTTCGTCCACCAGTTCTATCGGAAGCTGCTCGGATACGCCCTCGGCCGCGCCGTGCAGCTTTCCGACGAACCCCTGTTGACCCAACTCGGCGACGGCAGCCAACCCGTCGGCGCCATAATTGAGAAGATCGTAACCAGCCGCCAGTTCCGCGAAATCCGCGGACGCGACGCCACTCCGGAGGAGTAATCCCGTCATGAATAACCAGCCTCATCAGTTCTCACGTCGTCGGCTTCTGCGCGGCCTCGGTGTCACGGTTGCTTTGCCGTGGCTGGAATCGTTTCCGGTCTGGGGTGACGAGCCGCGCAAGAGCGGCGGCAGCGAAGCGCCCGTGCGCCTTGGGGTTCTTTTCTCTGGCAACGGCTTCCACAGCAAGGAATGGTGGGCCAAAGGCGAAGGCAAGCAGATGGAGTTGGGCCAGGTGCTCGCCCCGCTCCACGACTTCCGCGAGAAGATGCTGGTCATCCGCGGCCTCTTCAACGCCGAAGCGCTGAAGGGCAACATCCATAGCTCCCAAACCGGCAATTTGCTCTCCGGCGCCCCGCTCGCTTCAGGCGGCGAAATCCGTTCCGGCACCAGCATTGACCAACTTCTCGCCCAGCGCTACGGCGTCTCGACGAAGGTCCCCAGCCTTGCCTTGGGCTGCGAAAAGTCGAACCCGTCGGTGCACAAGAACTACTCGATGCTCTATAGCTCCCACATCTCCTGGAGCTCGCCGACCACCCCGACTCCGCTCGAAATCTATCCGGCGCTCGCCTTTGATCGGCTGTTCAAAAACGAAGCCAACAAGGGCGACCAGAGCGTCCTCGACGCCGTTCTGTCCGACGCTGGCCGCCTTCGCCGCGACATCAGCACGAGCGACCAGCGGAAGCTCGACGAGTATCTTGACTCCGTCCGCGACGTCGAACAACGCATCGCCAACGCGGGCAAGAAGGGCGAACTACAAGGCTGGCGGCCCACCCTTGATAAACCCAATATGGCCCGGCCCGCCGACGGCATTCCGCAGGATATCGCTGAGCACATGCGGCTGATGGTTGACATCGTGGTGCTTGGATTCCAGACCGATACGACCCGCATCGCGACCCTGAAGCTCAACAACGATCATAGTTCGCTCCGGTTCCCCAACCTCGGCGTCGACTACATGATTCACCATTTGCTTTCCCACACCGACACGGCCGATTGGCTCAAGGTCAACCAGTTCTTTCTCCAGCAACTGGCCTATCTCGCGCGCAAACTCGACGCCATTCAAGAAGGCCCCCGCACCCTTCTCGACAACACGATGCTTCTTTACTGCTCCAGCATGTTGACCGGCAATCACGAAGCCCGACAGCTCCCGGTTGTTTTGATGGGCGGTGGAGGCGGGCGTATTCAGGGTGGCCGCGTCCTGGACTATCGCGAAAAACCCGAACGCCAAATGTGTCGACTCTACCTTTCGATGATGGACAAAATGAACGTCCGCCTGCCGCAATTCGGCGACGCCACCCAACCCCTCAACGAGGTCTAACGGCCGCCCCCATTCGAGCGACCCTAAAAACTCGACAAAACGTTTTCGCGCTGAACTCCACATATCGGGCAAGTGCTTCCAAGATGGATCGCACAGTAACTGAAAAGGAGTTCAACAAAATGGCTGAAAAGCGAAACCGTAAAATTGAGGCTCGCAAGGCGATGGAATTTCTCACCGCCAGTGGGCTTGTCGACCTGAAGATGCCCCTCGAGCGCGTCGTCGGCTCCGTCTCCAAACTGGACGAAGTAGCCGGCTATGTGCTCGCCTGGGAACGTTATGTCCTGGTTGTGGCCGAAGAGATTCAGGACCAAATCTCCAACCCCGGCCCACAATAACCCACCCCCCGGACCCGCGTCACCGCGCGGGTCCGGCACCTTCTTCCAGGAGATATGAACCATGTGGAACGAACCCCAAGCCGTAGCCTGGCTGGCTGCCCATCGAAGCTTCTTCGACCCTACCCTTCGCCTGCCAAACGATCAGCTCTTCGCCAAGAAGGCGATCGTCGAACTGGCCCTGCTCGTCGCCTACCGCCACCGACTCGACCCCACGCCCCTGACTCCCGAGTGGCTCGCTTTGCTTGATACCGTCGATGAGATCGCCGGGCGCCCCGCCTACATCGAAGCCGCTGCCCGCGATCCCCGCGCCCTGCTGCTCTACGCTTTAACCTTTGCTGCCCTCCGCATCTGCGGCCGGGAAAATCCAGATTTCGCCCACGTCGTCGAACAATGCCTCGCCACCGGCTACGCCACCGCCGCCGAACGCCTGCCCTATCGCCGGATGGACCTTCTTCACTTTCTGCTCATCTCTGGCCTCGACCCGGCAGCCGGAGCCAAGCTTGACGAGACCTATCTATCCACCCTTCTCGCCCAATCCCCCAACGTCGTCGAACTCAACGATAGCGACGTCTACGCGATCACCCACGCGCTCTTCTATCTCACCGACTTCGGCCAGCGCCCCGCCACCACCACCGCGGAAGTCCCCGGGATCCTCGAAGCTCTCCTCCGCCTGGCCATCGCCGAGCGCAACGCTGACCTGGCGGGCGAACTCCTCTGCTGCGCCCTCCCGTACGGCCTCGCCAACACCGCCGCCGGCTGGACGCTTCTTGCAGATCTGCAGCAACCCGATGGGAGCCTTCCTGGCCCTGCCGGCGTGGTCCGCTCCGCGCCCACCGACCCGCCGGGTTACTTTGCCTGGAAGCAGGCTTATCACACCACGATCGTTGGTGTTCTCGCGAGTCTGATGGCGAAGGCACCCCTCTGTTCGGTCGCCCTCACTCCGGCTCCCGCGCGCAACGTGCCCAAGCCCGCGGCCACGGACTGGGTCGGGCGCCATCTATCTGACGCCGATCCGCGCATCCTCGGCGCCGAAATTCTCGTCTCCCTTGGATGTCCCATCCCCGGCCTCGACCCGGACCTGCTCCTCTCCGACCCCCGGTCGTACGCCAACGCGAAGCAGCTCGCCGCCCACGGCCACCTTACCCTGCCGCTCTATCGAGCCGTTACCTTCAGCGCCCCGCCCTCCGCCGCTGACTTGGTGGCCCTCACGGCCGGCGAGCCCGAACGCATTTTCTGGTCCGACCCTGGCCTCCGTGAAGCGACGATCATCGGCTTTGCCGGCGAACTCCGCCGAGCCATCCGCGCCTATCATCTTCACGAGGTCTCCACGGCGCTTCGCGCCCTGCTCGCCGTTGTCGGCCCGGAAGACCGCCTTGTCGTTGACGGTACCGCTTGGCTCGCCACGCAACAACGCCGAGACGGCTCCTACGGTTACCTCACGGTCGAAAACCTCGAAGTCCGCCTAGTCTTCACTCAATCCGCCAATCTCCTGTTTGGCGAACTTGGCCGAGCATCCGCATTGGCTGTCCCCTTGTCCGTCCATTGCTAAGCCTACGCCCGCCGGTGAGTCCTCGATCTTCCCGCGATCGGCTAACCACCGGAGCCTCGATGAGAGTACAGTGACGGAGGGTCTCTCGTTCTGTTGCCTACTCAATCCAAACTTCTCGCGATCGCTGGTGCCACCGGATACATCGGGGGCCGTTTGGCTCCGCACTTGATCGCAGAAGGCTACGCGGTCCGCTGCCTCGTTCGCTCCCCGAAGAAGTTAGGCGAACGGCCTTGGGCCGATATGCCCGGAGTCGAAATCCGGTCGGCTGATTTGGGAGACGTTGCCTGCTTAACCGAGAATTTGACTGGTTGCTTTGCGGCATTTTATCTCGTTCATTCCATGACCTCGGCCGGGGCGCAGTATGCCGACCAGGATCGGCAACTGGCTCTGAACTTTGCGCTGGCCGCCCGCGCGGCAGGCGTCGAACGGATCATCTACCTTGGCGGCCTCGGCGAAACCGGCCCGACGCTAAGCCAGCACCTGGCGTCGCGACGCGAGGTGGAACACGCCCTGGGCTCTTCTGGCGTCCCGGTCACCGTCCTTCGGGCTGCGATGATTATCGGCTCCGGCTCGGCGTCGTTTGAAATCGTGCGGTATCTCGTCGAACGTCTGCCGGTGATGATCACGCCCAAGTGGGTGACGACGCTTTGCCAGCCCATCGCGGTCCGCAACGTCATTGGTTACCTTGCCGGCGTACTCCGAGCGCCCGCCACCATCGGCCAAGTCTTCGATATCGGCGGCCCCGAATCCCTCTCCTACATCGAGATCATGCGGATCATGGCCGAGGAGCTGGGGCTCCCACCCCGCTGGGTCATCCCGATCCCGTTCTTTACGCCCCGGCTCAGCTCCTACTGGATCCACCTGGTCACCCCCCTCAGCAATGACATCGCCAAGCCCCTGGCCGAAGGCCTGAAGAATCCCGTCGTCTGCCGCGAAAATCGCATCGTCGAACTCATTCCCCAGCCCCTTCTCACCGTCCGCGCCGCGATTCAAGCCGCCCTTGTCAAGATCGCCCAGAAGAGCGTAGAAACCAACTGGGCCATGGCCGGACCGATTCCCGGAGACCCCGATTGGGCCGGCGGCACCGTCTTTCGCGATGCAAGAAGCGTGACGATCGATGCCCCTGCTTCCGCCACCTTTCGCGCCGTCTGCCGCGTGGGCGGGGGACACGGCTGGTACGCCGCCGATTGGCTCTGGAAGATCCGGGGCGCGATGGATCGAATGGTAGGCGGTCCCGGACTTCGGCGCGGTCGTCGCGACCCGGAGTCGGTCGGTTACGGCGAAGCGCTCGACTTTTGGCGGGTCGTCGGCTACGACCGCGACCAGCGTCTCGCCCTTCGCGCCGAAATGAAACTGCCCGGCGAAGCGCTGCTCGAATTCCGCATCGAACCCCTCGGCGACTGTCAGAGCGTCCTGACCCAAACCGCACTCTTTCGGCCCCGCGGCCTTTTCGGCCTGCTTTACTGGTATGCCGTCGTCCCGCTGCACGGCATCGTGTTCAGCGGAATGCTGCGGGGCATCAACCGGGAAGCCCGGCAAATCGCATCTCCACCTCCAAACCCACCGGCAGCCGATTCCGACAAACCACTTTCCCCCCACACGCCTCCACACAACTCTTGACGAT
>JAPKZA010000023.1 GCA_026394015.1 Acidobacteriota bacterium | reverse complement strand
TCAGGGCACGCAAGGTGCATCGAACCGGTTGAGTGCCGCCGGCGAGTAGTGTCTGCAGTCGCACGTCATCGTCGGAGGAGAGCTGGATCTGGAGCGGAGCCAAAGGCCTTCTTCAGTATGACTCCAAACATTTGCCGGCTGAAATGTTTACGTAAGCTGTTTCCCGCGGTCAGAGCACTAGCCTGGGCGCTCACAATTCCGCAATAATTGGAGTCACCGGCTCGATCAAAACGAGTGTCGTGGAGCGCGTTCGTTGATCCCTTTCCAATTCCGCCCGCTCGCATGCGGCCCGGTGCGCGCTCATCTGCTCAAAATACTGCTCGATCTCAGCCGCCGTGGAGATGCGATGCGTTTGGCCGACCATTAGAATCGAGGCATTCCGGATTATTGTTGCGACTACCATTCCTCCTACAACCCCTTTCGATTTCGATGTTTGGGAGGTGATGAAGACGTAGTCGTCGGTTTCCGGCTGACCTTCGAGGTCAGCCTGTTCCTGTGTTTTGGCGAAACGAGAACGAAGCAATTTTATATGATTCTTGATTCCCGCTTGCTCCTCGGCAACGAGTGCCCAGTGTTTGGTTGGTGACATGGTAAGGTCCTTAAATCGAGCGTTGCTCGATAAGTTTCTTGATGGAAGCGACTGTGAATCGAACGGCCCTTTTTCCGATTTTCACGGACGAAATTTCTTCGTTTGCCGCTAGTCGATATACATACGACTTGGCGACACCCAGAACTTTTGCTACATCCCCCGCATTTAACAATGACGTTGGGGCTTCAGTTGCTAGTTGATCCATATATCTCCCTTGAAGCACAAAAGAGCGGCTGGCCTGGTGGGGCTCGCCGCTCTTTTGTACAAGGATAGATTCTCACGGGTGTCAAGCATCCATGGCTCTATTGAATCTACTCGGTATGCATGGCTCTGTGCTTTTTGCGCAAAAGCTCAATGAAAACCGCATTGCAATTCTTTTTTTAGGCGAGTATGCTCCGAGGCTGGAACCAAGTATAATGCGAGGTTCAGCCGTTGAACACTGGCGGAAATGGCGGAAATGCGATAGTCTCCCAACGGACGTTTCGCAAAGGGGCTGGACCCACATCGCCCTAAGTAGGAGAATGGCATTGAGTTTCGAGGCGACAAGATAATCCTTTTTCCGTCAGGGGTGGACCACCATTACACCCTGTCCCTTGACCTCAGGACCGGAGAGTTTGACGTTCACAAGACTTGGGACCACCCAATCGCTGGTCAACCCAAGCACGAGCGTTTTGGGTGCCTTGAAACACAGCGACTGGGAGGCGATGCTCCAGGAGTTGAAATGGGTTGAGGACGATTTCAAAAAAGTGGTCCGAAAGCTCCGACCTACCTGGATACGAGGAAAGCGGTTGATTCTCGTTCAGGGGCTGTACCCCGTCGCGCCGGACGCTTTCGCTCAGGTAACCACCAAGGGACGAAAAGCGCGGCTGACGGTTGACGCTAATAAATACGAGAACTCGGTTCGGGTCCTCGGCGATCCTGACGAACTTCTAGACCTTCCGGATGGGGATTTCACAATTTGCCAGCGAGACGGCAAGCGCGTTGGGCTCGCTTATAAACGGACAGGGCAGGATGGTCGTATGGTGCTTTCATGGATCAAGCTGCGCGACCTTCGTCGATTTATCGATACGGCAGAAAAGCGCGTGCTCGAAGCTCTCAGCCGGTACACGACAACGGAGCCTTATCGCGGGAACTAGCCGCGATTTCTCACCAAGGGCTAGCAAAAAGCCGTTGTTTCTGGCATAACTATGTTTGACGACAAAGAGTTAGAGACCAGGAGCAACGGCTTTCGCTATGACACAGTCTATCCAAGCTGGATTCGATTTTGGAAGCGGGTTCGGCAAGAAAATGACCGTGGATTTTGCCGGTCCAACCGTAACCTCCGACGGCGGTCTGCTGCTGCTCAAGCAAACCGAAATGAAGCTCAATCTTCTCTCTCGGCTCGCCCTCTGTTTTCGCGACGCGCGCGACCCCACCCGCGTCCAGCACTCGGTCGCCGAACTGCTCTCACAACGGGTCTTCGGCCTCGCCCTGGGCTACGAAGATCTGAACGATCACGACCGCCTGCGCCACGATCCGTTGCTCGGAGCCATGGCGGGAAAAACCGATCGGCAGGCATCGCTGGCCGGAAAAAGCACCCTCAACCGCCTGGAACTCAGCACGGACGAAGTTACCCGCTACAAGAAAATATCCTGCGACACCGCAGCCATCGACCGTCTGTTGGTCGATGTGTTCCTGGAAGCGCACTCGGTCGCGCCCGCGCAGATTGTCCTCGATCTGGATTCGACCGATCTGCCGTTGTATGGCCACCAGGAGCAGCGGTTCTTTCATGGCTATTACGACGAATATTGCTATCTTCCGCTCTACATGTTTGCGGGTGAGCACTTACTCTGCGCCCGGTTGCGGCCGTGTAATCAAGACGGTGCGACTGGGTGTGTGGAGGAAGTGCGGGCGATTGTCGAGCGGATCAGGCAAGCGTGGCCGACAGTGCGGATTATCGTGCGGGGTGACTCGGGTTTTTGTCGTGACGAGTTACTCAGTTGGTGTGAAAGCCAGGCGGTGCCCGTGGATTATGTGGTGGGATTGGCGCGTAACTCACGGCTGGAAACGATGCTAGTTCCGTGGATGGAACAGGCGCGTGCCATCCGGGCGATTACAGAAAAGCCGGCACGAGCGTTTGCGGAATTGCGGTATCAGACGTTGACGGGAAGCTGGAGCCGCGAGCGGCGCGTGGTGGGCAAGGCGGAAGCGTTATGCGGGAAGGAAAACCCGCGCTATGTGGTGAGCTCGTTGCCGGAGAAGGAGTGGGACGCGCGGGCTCTGTACGAGGATTTGTATTGTGCGCGAGGGGAAATGGAGAATCGGATCAAAGAGCAGCTGTCGCTGTTTGCGGACCGGGTGAGCGCGGAGACGATGGGTGCCAACCAGTTACGGGTGTACTTGGCGGGGATGGCGTATGTGTTGATCAGCGCGTTGCGACGGATCGGATTAGCGGGGACGGAGATGGCGCGGTCGCAGGCGGTGACGATTCGTTCGCGGTTGCTGAAGATTGGTGCGCAAGTCAAGATTACGGTGCGGCGGGTGTGGGTGCATTTATCAGAGGCGTTCCCGTTGCAGGCGGTGTTTTGGCATGCGGCGGCGCGACTGCGCTGCTGAAGGGCGGCCGGAGGGGCGGCGAAAGCGAGAAGGAGAAGGCGGAGGGGGTCCGGCGGGCGAAGCCGTGTCTGAAAGGGGCCATTGGCGAGCGATTAGAGCGCCGCCACGCTATTTCCGGGCCGCCGAAGCGACTTGAGTTCGCCTAGACGAGAGAGCCCTCTCCGTTTTCGGTCAAAAGTGGCCAAAATGCCACTTTTTACGGTAAAGCTGGATGCTGGTGAGAAATGGCGGCTAGGAGGTCTGGCCTTTTACGGCGGCGAGCATCTGAACGGGCACGAGCTGCGGCGGGGCGCTAAAGGTCAGACCGATGGAACGAGACGCTCCACGGGCTTCGGCGCTAACCAAAACTTGACCAGGTGTGCTCGGATAAAGTTGCGACCACTAGAAACAGTGTTGGGAACGACAGATGCTCGGGAAGGCACATCATCCGCGCCGCTAGGCGCGCGGGTCCCGCCGCGTTGTTGGCGGGGACAGTATCATCCACGCCGAAGGCGTGCCCCGATGACGTCTATCGCTGGCCGCGCAGGGGTGTTAACCGCGCACGAAGATGCTCGAAGTATGCGTCATCGACACGCAGGCCGAGGACCTCATCAATGACCGGAGCAAAGTAAGCCAGCGAACGGATCACACCCAACCGAGGCGCATCCGCGGGCCGCGCCAACCGCCGCGCACAAGCCAACACCAGCGCGTTCTCAACCACCGTCAAGGGCACGCCGCGATCAAACAACCGCAAAGCAAAGGTGCGATCCGCTCTGCGGATCGCACCACACGTTCCCGGCGTCGCGCGGTAAGCATCCAGCACGCCCCGCACATACTCGAAAGACTCCATCAGCCCTGCGGCTCACGCAGCGGCGGACCCTCAATGCGCACCGTGTGACAGTAGTGCCGCACGCGGCTCAACAAGGCCTCGGCCATCATCTTGTTGCCCAGAAGGCCCGCCCATTCCTCATAGGCAAGATTCGTCGTGATGATGGTCGAATGCCGACGATAACGCTCCTCCATCAGCTTGAAAAAGACGTTGGCCTGCTCCGGCTTGAGATTCGTGTAACCGAGTTCGTCAATCAGTAAAATGTCCAAGCGCCCCAGGCGGTCGACAAGCCGCCGCGAAGACCGGTCAGCCAGCGAAGCGTACATGTCATCGAACAGAACTTGCGCGTCAATGAACTGGCAGCGCAATCCGTTCTGCAAAGCCTTCAGCAGGATGCCGGTGGCGAGTCCGGTCTTGCCAACCGCCGTCGGACCCATAAACACCAGGTTCTCGTGCTTGGCCACGAAGTCCAGTTCGGCGAACGCGCGCATCTGCTTGCGATTCACGCCCGGTTGCTTGGCGAACGGAAACGTTTCCAATGCCCAACGTTCCGGCAAGCCCGCGCGTAGAATCCGCGCTTCCAGCGCGTTCTCCTGCCGCTCGCGCCATTGCGCGCGCAACAAGCCCGCGACAAAGTCGGTGTAAGTGATCTGCTCTTGATCGGCCGCGCGCAGTTGTTCGTCATAGACCGCGTGCATGCCATGCAGCTTCAAGTTCTGCAGCAATTGATCGAGTTCTTCAGTCATCGTGATTGCCCTCCAGCAAAAAGAAGTCGCGTTCGACGCGGCGCAGAATCATGCGTTCGACGCGGTCAAGATCGTAGAGTCCGTATTGCGCGGCCTCGTCGATGGCACCCAGAAACGGCTCGCGGGGATACTCGCGCAACAGGCGCAACAG
This sequence comes from Acidobacteriota bacterium, assembly GCA_026394015.1. Taxonomy (GTDB): domain Bacteria; phylum Acidobacteriota; class Terriglobia; order Bryobacterales; family Bryobacteraceae. Next base: position 298 of record JAPKZA010000023.1, on the reverse strand, counting down.
TTGCCGCAAGACGAGTCCGATGACCTTGCGGCTTTTGCGTTTCAGGTCCTCGACATAAGGCGCGATCTCCGGTGCGGCGTTGACGATCGCCTGTTCGTCTGGATGGGGATCGTTCCGCTTAACGCCTTCCCCGCGTGGCGGACGGTGTTCTCCCAGCGTGACGCGTTGATCGGCCGTGAGCAGGCGAGTGTGCGTGACGATGCGGCGGGCGTCGAGTTCGATCTCGATCTTCTCGCGTGTTTCGCGCACCTCCACGCGGCGTCCAATAAAGGTCGCCGGCACCGAGTAACGATTGGAA
>JAPKZA010000420.1:9084-12183 GCA_026394015.1 Acidobacteriota bacterium | reverse complement strand
CGGTAGAGGACATCGGTAGCGAGGTCCGGCCAGGAAGAGACCGGTCCATATTTACGACCGAGTTCAATTTGCAGGTAGTCGTCGCTGATGAGCGGCAGGCTGAGCGACCGCCAATACGTGGCGGTACAAAGAAACGCAAGCAGCGGCAATAGCCACGCGTAGCGACGCAGTACGGACCAGTTGAATCCCATTACAATCCCGATACGACAAAAATCTTTGCATTCATTAAAACACATCACAACCCACCAGAGCACCCATTCCTGGTTCCAGTACGTTAAAGTCAATAGAGACAATGAAGGGGACCTACCTTAGCATTTTGATTTGCGTAGCGTCCTTATGGGCTCAACGGACTGAACCGGAGGTGTACTCACCGCTCGGGAAGGCCTATTTTGCGCGTCCTGATCCTTCCGGAGTGGTGGCCAAGGCGGATTTGGCTTTGGGTCAAGGCGGCGACAAGGCGGATCTGGTTTTGGGGGCGGCGCGGGCGCGGGATCAGTTTTTGCGGTTTGCCGATTCGATTCCGATTTATACGCGTGGGATGCAGGTCTATCCGGACGATGTGCGGTTTCCCCGGTATCGGGGACATCGGCTTTTGTCGATTCGGCGGTTCGATGCGGCGCTGGTGGATTTGAAGGCGGCGTCGACGATGGTGCCGTCGAGTTTTGATGTGGCGTATCATTTGGGCCTCGCGTATTTTCTGCGTGGGGACTACAACCACGCGGCGCGGGAGTATACGCGGTGCCTGGCGATGGGCGACAAGCCGAAGCCGCCTTTTCTACACGGTTTGCCGACGGATTGGCGGAGTTGCTACGCGCTGGATGATGACTCGCGGGTGGCGCTGACGGATTGGACGTATCGGGCTCTACGCCGGGCGGGGAAGATGGCGGAAGCTCGGCAGTTACTGGACCGGATTACAGAGAAGATGGACGTAAAAGAGAACACGGCCTACCATCGGGCGTTGCTGTTCTATAAGGGTTTGCGGACGGAGGAGCAGACGATCGGGGGGCTTGCGGCGGGAAATGGTTTCGCGACGGTGGCGTATGGCGTGGCGGTGTTCCAGCGGCAGGAAGGGCAGACGGAGCGTTCTTGCGAACTGCTGAAGCGGATCACTGCGGAAGAGAATTGGAGCGCGTTTGGCTTGATTGGCGCGGAGACGGATCTGGCGCGGGGGGCGTGCGGCGCTAGGAAGAAATAGAGGCGAAGGCGTCGCGGAGACGTTGCCACGTCACCGGCAGTTCTTCGAGCAGGACCCTGGTTTCGCCGATGACGGAGATAAAGTTAGCGTCGCCGAACCAGCGGGGTAAAACGTGAAGGTGAATATGTGCGGCGACACCGGCACCAGCGCATTCCCCGAGATTCATCCCAATGTTGATTCCACCAGGCTGATAGACGGTTCGCAAGGCCGTTTCGGCTAGGCGGGCAAGGTGCATCATTTCGGCAGACGCTTCCGGGCTCGCCGCAGCCAACGAGTCGACATGTTCGTAGGGCACGATCATCAGATGCCCGTTGGTATAAGGGTATAAGTTTAAAATGACATAGCAATGGTTTCCTCGAAACAGGACGAGGTTTTGTTCGTCCAGCGTAGAGGCAGCTTTGTCACAGAAAATGCAGGCACTGGGAACGAGGGGTTTGCCCTGGGTAGCATAACGATACCGCCAGGGGCTCCAGAGCTGATGCATCTCTAGTCGTCCGTATCGATCCCTTCGGGGCTTTCGTGACCATTGACGATGTCCTTCAATTCCTTCGACGGCTTGAAGAACGGGATGCGTTTGGCTGGGACGTCGACCCGGGCACCGGTTTTGGGGTTGCGACCGACGCGGGGTTGGCGTTGACGCGTCCGGAAGCTACCGAAGCCCCGGATTTCGATTTTGTCCCCTTGCCGTAAGCTGCGGACCACGCTATCGAAGATAGCCTCAACGATGACTTCGGAATCCTTCCGGGTCATGTCGACAACCTTGGACACCTCTTCGATTAAGTCTGCTTTCGTCATTGCCATAGTATTCGAGGGTCTCCTGGAGGCTAATCGCCGCTCTCCGTCATCGGCTGGGCGTCGGGCTCATTACTCCGAAGCGCCTCTTCAATTGTGGTGGTCGCTGCCGCGGCCTGCTTCTGGTAGTCGGCTAACCGCGTCTTCTCTTCGTCTTCGGCCGCGGCTTTCAGGCTCAACCCGATCTTCTTTTCGGCCACGTTCAGGCGAATAATCTTGAAGGAGAACTCTTCGTTGACCGGGAGAGCGGGGGTCTTGCCATCCTGGCCGCGCTGGAAGCCGGGGACTTCGGAGTTGTGGCAAAGGGCCTCAACGCCGGGCGCTACTTCGACGAACATGCCAAAGGTGGAAGCTCGACATACTTTGCCTTTGACGAGATCGCCGACCTGATGCGTTTGGAAGAAGCTCTCCCAAGCATCGGGCTGCAACTGCTTCATGCCGAGCGACAGGCGCCGGGTAGGGGCGTCGATCTGCAAGATGACGGCTTGGACGATCTGACCCTTTTTGAGGAGATCAGAGGGATGCTTGACGTGTTTGGTCCAGGAGAGGTCCGAGACATGCACCAAACCGTCAATGCCTTCTTCAATTTCGATGAAAGCGCCAAATTCTGAGAGTTTGCGGACGCGGCCTTCGACGACGCTGCCAATGGCGTAGCGTTCGGCGACCGTGGTCCAGGGGTCGGCTTCGAGTTGTTTGATGCCGAGTGAGATCCGGCGTTCGCGGGACTTCACTTCAAGCACAACGCTTTCGACCGGATCGCCGGGCTTAACGACTTTGGACGGATGCCGCATGCGGCGCGACCACGTCATTTCCGAGATATGAATGAGGCCTTCGACGCCGGCTTCGAGTTCCACGAAAGAGCCGTAGTCGGTGACGCTGACAACCCGACCGAGCACCTTGGTGCCGGGTTGGTAGCGGGCGACGACGGTTTCCCAGGGGTCGGGCAACATTTGCTTCAGACCGAGGGAGATGCGTTCTTTTTCGCGGTCGAACTTGAGTACGCGAAGTGTGAGCTCCTGGCCGACTTGTACGACTTCGCTCGGATGGGTCACGCGGCCGTGGCTCATGTCGCTGACGTGGAGCAGACCGTCGATGCCACCGAGGTCGATGAA
>JAPKZA010000420.1:0-9049 GCA_026394015.1 Acidobacteriota bacterium | reverse complement strand
CCGTTTTCGTGAACCTGATCGAGGAGAACGGTCTTCTTGGCATTGACGTCTTCTTCAATCGCCATTTTGCGCGAGACGACGACGTTGCCTCGACGACGGTTGAGCTTGACGACGCGGACCGGGATATCCTGGCCAACGAAGGCTTCGACGTTGTAGACGGGGCGCACATCGACTTGGGAGCCAGGCATGAAGGCTTCGACGCCGACGTCGACCATCAGGCCGCCTTTGGTGCGTCCGGTGACCTTACCCGTGATGATCTGGTTGGCATTCAGCGCCGCTTCGAGAGCATCCCAGGCTTTCGAATTCGATTGCTTGTGGTGCGAGAGGACGACGTAGCCTTCGGGCGTTAGTTGTCCGCGTTCGACGGTAACTTCGAGCGTGTCTCCGGGCTTGACGGTAACTTTGCCGTCAACGGTGGGGATCTGGGCGATGGGCACCGCGCCTTCCGACTTCGCGCCGATATCGACGAGAACCTCGTTGGCGGTCACCTTTACGACGTAGCCCTGCAGGACCTCGCCGCCCGTGGGAATCGTGAAATCGCCGTAGTCTTCGAGAGACTCGTTGGCAATGACGTCATCCATCGAGAAGGTCTCTTCAGCTTCCTCTTCTTCCGGTGCCGGGAGCGGCAGGCCAGGAAGATCGGCCGCCGGGGCAGACCCAGGGACTGGACGGGTTTCTGCGGAGGGAACGGGTTCGTTCGGTGTTAAACTGTCGGGGTTAAATGCCATGCCATCTCTCCGGGCGCAGCGTGAAGACAGTGTGCTATCCCAGGGAACAGCGCCAGCCAGCTTGCCGAGTTTGAAAATGTCCCAACGAAATCGATAAAGCGTTGGGGATCAGCTACTTCTGAAGTATAGGGGACCAACTTCCAGGTGTCAACGGCAACAAAGTTGGGAACCGGGGATGCGATCACAAATTCCGGATATTTTCGCCCTCAATCTACCCCTAGGATGAGTTTATGCTAATCGAGTGTTTCTCTTCGCAAGGCTGGGCAAGCGCTGGTTCCCTGCTCACGACCCGAGAATATATGGAACTTCGGTCCGAGTATGCCGACGACGCCCTTTTTCGGGCCACCGTCAATATGGGACGCTATCGTTTTGGCCAAGGCGAGTACCGCTACTTTACTTATCCGTTGCCTCCGACGGTCGATCGTTTGCGGCAGCGTCTTTACGCCGAATTGGCTCCGCTGGCCAATGCCTGGAATCAGATGCTGCGACTGCCGACCGAGTATCCGTCGACGCTGGAGGAGTTTCTGGCCGCCTGCCACGCCTTGGTCCAAACGCGGCCAACGCCGTTGCTGTTGCGCTACGGAGTGGGCGACTACAACTGCCTGCATCAGGATCTCTTTGGCGCATTGGCGTTTCCGTTTCAAGTCGTCGTATCGCTTTCCGAGCCGGGAGAGGAGTTCGCTGGCGGTGAGTTGATTCTGGTGGAACAGCGGCCGCGGGCGCAATCGATGGCCCAGGCTTTATTGCCGAAGAAGGGCGAAGGGATCGTTTTTGCGAACCGCTACTGTCCGCGTCGGGGAGCGAGCGGGTTCCACCGAGTCAACATGCGGCACGGCGTGAGTCCGGTGACGGCGGGCGAGCGATTTACTTTGGGGGTGATTCTTCATGACGCCGCTTGAACGTTGGGAGGCGGTATGGCGTGGTGACGACCGGGATCTATTGCGCTCCGACGTGTCCGTCGCGGCGTCCGAACCAGGACAACGTCCTGTATTTTGATGCGCCGCGCGAGGCGACCGAGGCTGGCTTTCGGCCCTGTAAACGCTGCCAGGCGGGGGACGAAACGACACCCAAGATCACCGCTATTTGCCGGCATATTCGAAAACACGTGGCCGAACCGCTTTCGCTCGAAGACCTGGGTCGGCTGGCAGGATGGAGCCCCGCGCATCTCCAACGCAAGTTCAAGGCAAGCGTTGGGGTATCCCCAAAACAGTTTCAGGAGAGACTTCGGATGGAGCTATTCAAATTGACAGTTCGTGAAAGCGAGGCTGTGACGCCCGTGATGTATGACGTTGGGTTCGGATCAAGCTCCCGTCTTTATGAGCGCGCCGACGCGGGATTAGGAATGACGCCGGCCCAGTATCGAAGGGGCGGACGGGGCGTCTCGATCACCTACGTGACTCTGGAAACGGCACTGGGTCCGCTGCTGCTGGGGGCGACCGATCGGGGCCTGTGCTATTTACAGTTTGATGGCACTCCGGAACAGTTGCGGCGGGAGTATCCGCAGGCCGAGATTCAGGCTCGCGGGCCGGAATGGCCGCCGGAATTATTGGCTTGGCGGGACGCACTGGATGGTTATTTGCGCAGTGGAGCGCCGATCGGCGCGCTGCCGTTGGACGTGGCGGGGACCGCGTTCCAGAGTCGCGTGTGGCGGTATTTGTTGCGCATTCCGAGCGGAGAGGTGCAGAGCTATCAGCAGGTGGCCCGGGGGATTGGTCAGCCGACGGCGGCGCGGGCGGTGGCGCGGGCGTGTGCCACGAACCGGGTGGCCCTGGTGATTCCGTGCCATCGGGTGATCCGCGGGACGGGGGAGCTGGGCGGCTACCGTTGGGGACTGGACCGGAAGCAGGCGTTGCTGGATAAGGAACGAAACGCCAGCTTGTGATATTGTGCGAACTCATGCGGTTTGCACTCCTTCTTCTTCTCGCGACGGCTGCCTTGGCGCAGCCCCCTAAGCCGGTGGCCCCGGCGGTACCCGACGATGTAGCCCTTGATTTCGATGTGGAGTATTCCCGCGTCGGAGAACGGGTGGCCATGGATATCTTTCGGCCGAAAACGGGAGGCCCCCATCCTGCTGTGCTGGCCATTCACGGGGGCGGTTTTAGGGCCGGATCGCGGGCCAGTTATCACAAGCTGTGTATCAAGCTGGCCCAGCAGGGTTACGTGGCGGCCACGGCATCTTATCGGCTCTCGCCGCGGCATCAGTTTCCGGCGGCGGTAGAAGACGCCAAGGCGGCGGTGCGCTTTTTGCGGGCCAATGCGCGGAAGTACAATTTGGACGCGGACCACATTGGGACCACGGGCGGTTCGGCGGGGGGGCATTTGGTGCTGATGTTGGGGTTGACGGGCCAACTGAACGCCTTTGACGGATCGGGGCCGAACCTGAACCAGTCGAGCCAGGTGCAGGCGGTTGTTAATTTTTATGGCCCGACGGATTTCACGAAGTCCTACGACGCCAGCGTCGATGCCAAGGACGTTCTTCCGCAATGGATCGGCAACGATTTGGCGCACAATCGGAAGCAGCACCTGGTGGCGAGTCCGCTTTACTATGTGAATCCTTTGGCGGCTCCGACACTGACGGTTCACGGGACCAAAGACACGTACGTGGCTTACGAGCAGGGCCAGTGGCTGGATGAACGGATGAAGGCGGCCGGGGCGACGCATGAGCTGGTCACCCTGCAGGATGCCGGCCACGGGTTCAAGGGCGCTGACGCCGAGCGGGCGGAAAAGCACTTGTTTGAATGGTTCGATAAGTATTTGAAACCGAAGCCGCAGCGGCGGATTTTGATTTCCGACCATGGGACGAAGGGCGAGGTGGTGGTGATGGACTGGCCGAGCGGGAAGGAGTACCTGCGGGTGCCCAATGGCCGTGGACACGATGCGCAACCGCTGCCGGGCGGGAATATTCTGTACACGTTTGCTCCGGAAAAGAAGCTTTATGAGGTGGATGCGTTCGGCAAGCGGGTTTGGGAGTGTTGCGAGGGTTTGGAGCATCCGTTGGCGGCGCAGCGGCTGCCGAATGGGAATACGGTGATTGGGGATGCCAAGGCGGGCCGGGTGATTGAGGTGGACCGGGGCGGCAATCGGGTTTGGAACTACCAGTCCGAGGACTTAGCGAACATGCGGATGCGGAACGTGCGGCGCACGGCGGCCGGGACGACGCTGATTTGCGTGGAGGCGGTCGCCAAGGTGATCGAGGTGAGCAAAGAGGGCAAGATTGTTTGGGAGTGGCAAGCCAAGGAAGGGGATAAGCGCCGGCTCTATCAGGCGCTGCGGTTGGCAGATGGGAACACCTTGCTGAGTTTGTCCGATCCGGGCGAGGTGGTGATTGTGAATCCGCAGGGGGCGGTGGTGCGGGCGATTGGAGGGGCAAAGAACGACATCAAAATGGGCTGGGCTTCTGGCTTGGCGCAGTTCGCGAATGGGAATTTGCTGATTAGTGACTACACAGGGCGACGATTGCTGGAGGTTGACCCGGCCGGGGTGATGGTGAACGAACTCCGGATGGGACCGCGGACGGTGGCCAGTTTGGCCGTGATTGAGTAAGTTACTTCGTCAGTAACCAGTTGGCGGCGGCGTGACCGGATAGAAAAGCGCCTTCGACGCGAGGACCGCCGAAGGCGTCGCCGGCGAGGGCGAGCGGGGGTATTTGGTCGAGCCCGTAGTAGCGTTCGGGATAGGTCTGGACGGGATCGCTATAGCGCCAACGGTGGTAGCGCCAATGGGAGACGTTGGAACCGAGGTAAGGAGCCGCGGCGGCCAGGAGTAATCGCGCGGCTTCTTCTTTCGGCGTATCCCAATGCTGGAGACTAAAGACGGCGTCGGCGAGAATGGTGACCCCCACGGCCTCACCCTCCATCCCCTTTTGGCGATTGTCGGTAAGGGTTTGCAGCGGCGGTTTGGATAGGCGGAGGTAGCCTGGTTCGGGGATGGCGGAGGGTCCGTCGAGGACGGCGAGAAGGGCGATGCAGCGGTGGTACTCGATCGCGGTTAGCGCGGCCCGAACATCCGCCGGGATTTCGACCAGCTCGAGGGTTTGGGGGAGGGGGGCGGTGACGATCAAGGCTTCGCTGGAGTAGACGGTGCCGTCCTGCGCAATGACGCGCCATACATTTCCGTCGCGTCGGACGGCGCTGACGGTGACGCCGCAGACAACGCGGAGGGAACTGGCGAGGAACTCCGGAATGGCATTCATGCCGAGAGGGGAGCAGTAACGGGTTTCGCCGGGTCGTTCGAACCATGGGGTGACCAAGGCGGTGCCGAGGAAGCTGTCGATGAGGCGTCGAAAGTCTGGATCGCGGGCGGAGAAAAACTGAGCGCCGTAGTCGAACATGGCGCCTTCGAACTCGCGAGAGGCCATGCGACCGCCAGGTCGACGGCCTTTATCGAGAAGCTGAACGCTGAGTCCGGCTTCGTCCAAGGATTTTGCAGCGGCGAGGCCGGACAGCCCGGCACCGATGATAATACAGTCCTCAACGGGATGATTCATCGAGATTCTCTCCAGAGTCGATTACGCGCTTTTGGGATAGCTGCCTAGCAAGTGAAAATCGTCGGTAAACTCCTGCAGATGATCGAGGGCACGTTGGGAGGCCGGGTGATCGGCTCGGCCCAAAAAGTCGACGTAGAACAAATACTCCCACGGTTTGCCGCGCAGTGGGCGGGATTCGATTTTTGTGAGGCTGATGTCCCGTAAAGCAAATGCGGACATTGCGCGGAAAAGGGCACCGGGGACGTTACGGATGGTGAATACGATGGAGGTTTTCCATTCTTTTGTGGGGGTGGCTGGCGCGGATTGTCCGGGTCGGGCAAGGAGGAAGAAGCGGGTGAAGTTTCGACGATCGTCTTCGATGGATCGTTTGAGGATTTTAGCGCCGTAGAAATCGGCAGCCAAGGAGGAGGCGATGGCCGCGGCGGCGGGCTGGCGGGTCTCCATTAGCATCTTAACGCTGCCGGCGGTGTCGTAGTGGATTTCGCGCTCAATGTGGGGGCGGTCAGCGAAGAACTTTAGGCACTGATTGAGAGCGACCGGATGGGAGTAGACGGTGCGTACATTGGCGTAAGTCATTTCCGGCGCGGCGATCAGGTTATGAACGATGCGCAGATTGACCTCGCCGATGATGGGCAGGTGGAAATTGAGAAGGTGATCGTAGTTCTCGTGGATCGAGCCGTGGAGGGTGTTTTCGATCGGGACGACGGCGTGATCGACTTCGCCGGCGGCGAGGCGTTCGAAGACGAGTTGAAAGCGAGGGCAGGGAACCACCTCGACGGTCGGGCCGAGGAGAAGTTTGGCGGCTTCCTCGCTGAAGGCGCCGCGTTCGCCTTGAAATGCTGCCCTGACGGGCTTTTCTATCGACTGGTGCTTCCGTCCCAACGTTTGGCTCCTGGATTTGGAATGCCGAGCAGATCAATGACCCGGTCCACACAATGATCTACTAAATCCATGGCGGTTTGGGGATTGCCATAGAATCCGGGGATTGGCGGGGCGATGATGGCACCCATTTCAGCAAGGGCGGTCATAGTGCGGAGGTGGCCGAGATGAAATGGCATTTCTCGGACCATGAGGACGAGCCTGCGCCGCTCTTTCAGCACCACGTCGGCGGCGCGAATCAGCAGGTTGTCGGTGATGCCGTGGGCGATAGCGGACATGGAATGAATGGAGCATGGGGCGACGACCATGCCGTGGGTCTGGAAGCTACCGCTGGCGAGGCTGGCGCCGATTTCTTCGATGGGGTGGGCGTGATGGGCGAGATCGCGAAAGGCGGCCAGCCGCAGCCCCATTTCGAGCCAGGCGGTGCGTTCGGCCGAGCGGGTCATGACCAAGTGGGTTTCGACACCTTCTGTTTCGCGCAGTTTTTCGAGCAGACGAAAACCCAAGACGGTGCCGCTGGCTCCGGTGATGCCTACGATGACTTTCATTTGTGGGAACCCTCCGCGAAACCGATGCTTCGATTTCCGCTACCAGAACAAATTGGTTTGGTAATGCTTCTTAGAATAGAGGATGTTGAAGCGTTGTGAAAAGCGGTAAACCCTTTGGCAGGAAGTACTGGGAAGCTACGGGATGGTGTACCAGGTGGCCGGGATTTGTTGATTCTGGAAAAATCGGGTAGGGGGCGCGGCGGAAGGAAAACACATATTCCGGGAATCTTTGTTCTGAATTCAGAACAGAATGGTAAGTTTTCGATTCCATCTTGGGCGCTCCACTGATATACTCCGGATAGTTTTGCCGAAGGCAAAATGTGGGTCCAAGGTGAAAGTGATATGTCCAACCGTCCGATGCGGGCTTCTCCCGGACCGCCGGGATCTGGTCAAATGATGGACGAAGCGGGACAAAAATTGAAGCGAGTTCGGGAGCGGCTCAATTTGCGCTACCGAGACGTAGAAGATGCTAGCCTTCGCATCGCGGAACGTCATCAAAACGATGAGTTCATTGTCGCTCTGTCCCGACTGTCTGATATTGAAAACAAAGGCACTGTTCCGACGGTGTTTCGGTTGTACACACTCTGTACGATTTATCGGCAGGATATTCTCGAAGTATTGCAGTGGTACGGGGTTGATCTGTCGCATTTGCCGGCGGACGCGGCCTCGATTGAGCTTGAGAAAACGCACGCGATCCATTTTCAGTCGCACAACCACGGTGAGGTTCTGCTCCCTTTAGCACTTGACCCTGGTCTGGACTTAACCAAGACGACCTACTTGAGCAGAATGATCCAGAGGTGGGGTAAGCTTCCACTGATGTTGTTGCACGGATTGGACTTAAAGACGCACCGATACGCCTTTGTTGGAACCGAGGATTGGTCGATGTACCCTCTGCTGCAGCCAGGATCGCTGCTGCTGATCGATGAAACGAAGCGGAAAATTGTTACCACCGGATGGACAAACGAGTTTGAGCGGCCAATTTATTTTTTGGAGCACCGCGAGGGGTACGCGTTAGGGTGGTGCAACATGGACGGCAACCGGTTGATGCTCCAGCCGCATCCGGCGTCGATGTGCAATCCGCAGGTGTTCGTCTATCCAGAGGAGATCGACGTTGTCGGCCAGGTGACTGGCGTGGCTATGCGACTCGACCAGGGGCGTCGGCGGCGTACCGCTGGGTGAGGATTCGGCAAATAGTGCGCAAGTCAGCGCTGTAGAGCGCTTTCTCTGAGGCCATCACCCCGAGCGGGACGTAGAGTTTCCAGGGTTCGAGCAGTTCCCAGGAGGCCAGGATCTCGCCTAATGGGCTGCGGAGGCCCACGAGATAGTTTTCGAGGTCGGACTCCTGTTCAGCGAGGCCCAAGGCGAGCCAGTCGGCGAAGGTTCGCTTGTGGTTCTGTCGCATGGCCTTCGTCGCCTCTTTCTCACCAAAGACCAACGAGAGTCCATGATGCTCGTAAGTCCCTGTGTTTGGATCACGCAAGGACGCCAAGTACTGGAGTTTCCCGAACAGCGTCGGGATTTGGGAGAGAGTGTGGAGCCAAAGGTCTTGTCTGGCGTCTCGTTCAAGCAGACTTTTGGGCCGGGCGACACGCATACGCTCGCTAACCTCGACCTCAGTTTACATCATTTCAATTCGTTTAGCACGAAATCCGCCAATTCAAATTGGGAACTATTTTGGAAGCCAGTCCTTAAATGGGCCGTTCCAAATTGCGGTTTGGCGCTGTTCCAGAATCCGAAAGAGTCTACGGCTTTTCGCTTAGCAGTCCTGTAGCGGCTACACTGCCTGAACAACGCAATCATTCTATCTGTGGTGCTGTCCGGATCCATCGAGTCGACTAATAGTGGCCACGATGACCGTCCGGTTCCAGTACCCCCAGAACTATAGTTTGGGATTTTGCCGGATCTGCGGCACTCCTGAATTCGGCGAATCGTTCGGTCCCTAGAGAACGGAACCGGCGACCCGTCCTTTTTATCTCAACCCAATCGAAACCCTTAAAAGGATACCTGACGATCATGAAAAACTTTTTCCTTTCCGCTGTGCTCGTGATTCTCGGCGCTGCCGCTGCCAATGCGCAGGACATTATTCCTGTTCCGAACTGCTATCCCTGTGACGATCCTCCGGCGACGATGGCGTCGGCCCAGATCATTCCGGTGCCGAACTGCTATCCCTGTGACGATCCTCCGGTGACCGTGGCGTCGGCGCGGATCATTCCGGTTCCGAACTGCTATCCCTGTGACGATCCTCCGGTGACCGTGGCGTCGGCCCAGATCATTCCGGTTCCGAACTGCTATCCCTGCGACGATCCTCCGGTGACCGTGGCGTCGGCGCAGATCATTCCCGTGCCGAACTGCTATCCCTGTGACGATCCGCCGGTGACCGTGGCGTCGGCCCAGATCATTCCTGTTCC
>JAPKZA010000203.1:14253-23731 GCA_026394015.1 Acidobacteriota bacterium | reverse complement strand
TGGAACCGCATCACCATCGTCAGCACCTCTTTCGGCAGCGTCAGATAGCTCGCATCGAACCCACCCAAAATCGCCGCCGGGTACTCGGTGATGAAGGTCAACGTCTCCAGCAGTTTCGCATCGGCCTGCACCGCGCCCAACGCCTGAATCTCCCGGTCAATCTTCGCCCGCCGCGCCGCACTCGATACGATCACAAAGTTCTCTTCGAGCGAGCTCTCGTAGCCAGCAATCGTCACCGCAATCGCCGCCCGCGAACCTAACCGCCGATGCCCAAACGTCTCCCGACCCGACGTCACGCCAGCCAGTTCAAACGTCACGACATCATCGCCCAACAACGCCACAATCCATCGAATCGGCCGGATAAACTTCGGCCCACCTTTCCCCGTCCAAAACATCGACTTCGGGAAATTCAGCTTCTGAATCAGCTCCGGCAGCAACTCCGCCAGCAACTCGCCCGTCGCCCGACCAGCCACCTGCCGTCGAAACGTGAAGTACTCGCCCTTGGCCGTCGTCTCCACTTTCAAATCGTCAACAGGAACGCCGTTCTTCTTCGCGAAGCCTTCCACGGCCTTCGGGTTCGCGCCCTTCGGCGGCCCGCTCACAATCTCTTCACTATCGGCCTGCCGCGCGATCAGCCCTTCAGCCCAAAGCACGAGGCGTCGCCCCGTCCCATCGGTCCGCGTCACCTTCCCGCCCAGCTTATGCCCATCCAGCACAGCCTGAAAATCTTTGCCCAACTGTTCCAGCGCCGCCGGAATCATCCAATCCGGAATCTCTTCAGCGCCCACTTCCAGAAGGAACGGTAGCATTACAGAACCTCCTTCATCGTCCGGAACGGCTCTTGATCCACCCACGCCTGCGCCACGCCCACCGCGATCTTCCGCACCCGTCCAATCACCCCCACCCGCTCGGTCACGCTAATCGCCCCCCGAGCATCCAACAAGTTGAAAAGGTTCGAACACTTCAACACTTGGTCGTAAGCGCCCAGCAACGGATACCGCCGCTTCTCCGCCGGATCCTCGACGATCTTATACCCGTCCACCAACCGCTGCGCCTCGGCCTCATGCCGCTTCAGCGCCTCCCACAACATCTCCACATCGGCTGTCTCAAAGTTGTAGACCGAAAGCTGCAACTCATCGAAGTACCGAACCTCTGAGTACTTCACCCCGGGCGCCCACTCAATGTCGTAGACCGATTCCTTCCCCTGCAGAAAGCTCACAATCCGTTCCAGCCCATACGTAATTTCCGCCGGGCACAAATCCAAGTCCATCCCGCCGCACTGCTGGAAATACGTAAACTGCGTAATCTCCATCCCGTCCAACATCACCTGCCAACCAATCCCCCACGCCCCCAGCGTCGGCGACTCCCAGTTGTCTTCTTCCAGCTTCAGGTCGTGCTTGGACAAATCAATCCCGATCGCTTCCAGCGAACCCAGGTACTGATCGATCACGTCCTTCGGCGTCGGCTTCAAAATCACTTGCAGCTGTTGGTGCTTATACAGCCGGTTCGGGTTATCCCCATACCGCCCGTCGGCCGGTCGCCGACTCGGCTGCACGTAGCCCACCCGCCAGGGCTTCGGCCCCAGCACCCGCAAAAAAGTCTCCGGAGACATCGTCCCCGCGCCGACTTCGATATCGTAGGGCTCCTGGATCACACAGCCGCGATCCGCCCAATACTTCTTCAGCTTAAAAACAGTTTCCTGAAACGAATCCATACTCAGAGGGTTTCTAGCATCTGCGCCGTGATCAACCGGCGCTCAATTTGTTGTTCAATCGTGGTGACAAGAAAGCGGCGTAAATCCCGGGAAGTGGTCCGAGACCAGGGGCGAGGCGTTAGGTTGTGAATCGGGGTAGTCAACATTTCGCGGGCCAAAATTCGGGATTCGTCGCTCACTCGCAGATCGGGCAAAAAGCCGGAAAGCCGGACCGCCCAAAGGGAAAAATATTGAATTGCCGTCCAGGTAGCTTCCTCGGTTCGGTCGCTCGGCGCCTGGCGCATGTACTCGAGAATCGCGGTCAACAGTCGAAAAAATCTTTCATTGGGCTCGCCCGCGGGTAGAATCTGGTCGCAAATTTCGGCGATGAAGTCCAGACCCACGCTGGCCGTATAATTGTTGGCAAGTGAAAATTGAGACTGGAGCAATTCACAGCCATCCATCTTGCAAAGTTCAACGTTCTCCCGCTGAAAATACTGCATGTTTACTTGGGAGAGCCGCTCCAACCCAGACCCGAACGGACCTTTCGGCCGCCGCGCTCGGCGAGCTATGCCGCGCAACCGCCCTTGATCGCGCGTCAAAAAACTGACGATCAGGTCTGCTTCCCGGAAGGGATAGGATCGGAGGACGAATGCTTCGCTTACCTTTGACGGCACCGTGTCGGTGTTGAAGTTTCAGGTTACCATAGCTAACCTAAGCTTCCATTATGATTGAAACGGATCGGCTCGTCGCCTACCTCGCCGCTTGCTCCATTCTCGCCCTCACCCCGGGCCCCGGAATCCTCTACGTGATGACGCGGACCCTCGCCGGCGGAACCCGCGAAGGCTTCCTCTCGTCGGTCGGCACCTTCGTCGGCGGCTTCGCCCACGTCCTCGCCGCCGCCCTCGGACTCTCCGCCATTCTCGCCACCTCCGCCCTCGCCTTCCAAGCCGTCAAGTACGCCGGCGCCGCCTACCTCATCTACCTCGGCATCCAAATGATCCGCCGCTCCGGCCACCTCGAAGTCGCCGA
Organism: Acidobacteriota bacterium; assembly: GCA_026394015.1. Classification (GTDB taxonomy): domain Bacteria; phylum Acidobacteriota; class Terriglobia; order Bryobacterales; family Bryobacteraceae. Next base: position 21,006 of record JAPKZA010000203.1, on the reverse strand, counting down.
CGCGCCCCCTCCCAAGGGAAGCCCCTTCCTCCAAGGCATCGTCACCGAGGCCCTCAACCCCAAAACCGCCATCTTCTTCCTCTCCTTCATCCCCCAATTCGTCACCCATCCCTCCTTCGCTCAATTCGTCTTCCTCGGCGCCATCTCCGTCACCCTCAACACCCTCGCCGACCTCCTCGTCGTCGCCTTCGCCGCACCCCTCGTCCGCACCCTCACCGGCACCTGGCGCCGCCGCCAGCAACTCGCGACCGGCACCGGCATGATCACCCTGGGAATCTATGTCGCGGCTGATTGATCTCATCGATGTAGCCACCGTACCCATGGCCATCACCCTCGGCATGGTCGAAGAACACCGCGCCGAAGGCCATGTCATCTACAGCATGGAAGCCCTCCCCGCCCATCACAACCCGCTTGGAACCGTCCACGGCGGCGTCTACAGCGACCTCGCCGACATGGCCATGGGCATCGCCATGCTCACAACGCTCGCTGACGGCGAGGCCATGACCACCATCGAGCTCAAGATCAACTACTTCCGACCCGTCATCACCGGCCGCATGGTCGCCGAAGCTCGCGTCATCCATCGCGGCCGCACCTCCGGCTTCATCGAATGTGACGTCCGCGACGGCCACGGCCGCCTTGTCGCCAAGTCTTCGTCCACTTGCGTCCTCCTCACCGGCGACCGCGCCGCCCCGATATTCGCCCGCTACGAATCCTAAACCATGCCCCTCTTCGCCCTCACCATCTTCGTTTCTGCTTTTCTTCTTTTCCAGATTCAACCCGTCATCAGTAAGGCCATCCTGCCCTGGTTCGGAGGAGCCGCCAACGTCTGGAACACTTGCATGTTGTTCTTCCAAGCCGCCCTGCTCGGCGGCTACACCTACGCCCATTGGCTCCAACGCCAGCCCGCCGCCCGCCAAAAACAGATCCACCTCGTCCTCCTCTTCCTCAGCGCCCTCACTCCCATCATGCCGCCGGAGGCCTGGAAGCCCAATGGCACCGAAGACCCCACCCTCCGCATCCTCCTCATCCTCGCCGGCACCATCGGCCTGCCTTATTTCATGCTCTCCACCTCCAGCCCCCTCCTGCAAAGCTGGTACACCCGCTCCAGCGGCGGCGCCGTCCCCTGGCGCCTCTTCGCCCTCTCCAACACCGCCTCCCTCCTCGCCCTGCTCACTTACCCCCTCTTCGTCGAACCCAAATTCGCCGTCCCCCTCCAAGCCCGCCTTTGGGGCTTCGGCTACTTCTTCTTCGTCTCCCTCTGCGCCCTTGTCGCCTGGAAGTTCGCCGACGCCAAAGAGCCCGTCCTCCTCGAAGACGCCCCCCCGCCCACCTGGACCCTCCGCGCGCTCTGGATCACCCTCTCCGCCGTCGCCTCCGTTCTCCTGTTAGCCCTTACCAGCTATCTCACCCAGGACGTCGCCGCCATCCCCTTCCTCTGGGTCCTCCCCCTCGTCCTCTACCTCCTCACCTTCATCCTCTGCTTCGATACCGATCGCATCTACAACCGCTGGGTCTTCCTCCCCGCCCTCGTCGGCCTCTACCTCTATTTCGCCCGCGTCCTCGACCGCGAAGGCGACAGCCTCACCGTTCTCCAAAGCATCGCCATCGTCTCCGCCACGCTCTTCGTCTCCTGCATGGTCTGCCACGGCGAACTCGCCCGCCTCAAACCCCACCCCCGATATTTAACCGGCTTCTACGTCTCCATGTCCCTCGGCGGCGCCATCGGCGGCCTCTTCGTCAGCCTCCTCTCCCCTGTCATTTTCAACACCTTCCACGAACTCCCCATCGGCCTCTTCCTCTGCTCCGCCCTCGCCATCGGAGTCCTCTACCGCTCCCAACGCGAATGGTTCGAAAAACGCATCGGCTTCGCCGCGCTCGTTCTCCTACTCGGTGCCCAGGGAGCCTTCGGCTGGTGGCTCGTCCGCATCAAACAGGAAGAGGTTTCCCATGCCCCCGTCGCCGTCCGCAACTTCTACGGCCACCTCCACCTCAGCGTCGACCGCGATGCGAAAGAACCCGGCGCCGCGAAAGCGCTCATCCACGGCATGATCAACCACGGCCAACAACTCCTCAACCCCGAACGCCGCATGATCCCTTCCAGCTACTTCTGCCGCTCCAGCGGTGCCGGTCGCGCCATTCTTACCCGGGAGGAAGGCGTGCCCCAAAAAGTCGGCGTCCTCGGCCTCGGCTGCGGCGCCCTCCTCGGCTACGGTCGCAAAGGCGACACCTTCCGCCTCTACGAGATCAACCCCTATGTCTTCCAACTCGCCCGGAAATACTTCACGTTCTTAACCGAAACCCCCGCCACGACCGAGGAAATTCTAGGCGATGGCCGCCTCGCGCTCGAACGCGAAACCACCCCCCAAAACTTCGACGTCCTGTTCATGGACGCCTTCTCCGGAGACTCCATCCCTGTCCACCTCGTCACCCGAGAAGCCTTCGCCCTCTACTTCCGGAACATGAAACCCACCGGCATCCTGGTCATGAACATTACAAACCAATACCTCGATCTCAAACCCGTCATGGCCTCCGCCGCCCAAGCCGCCGGCAAAGTCGCCATCGAGATCGAAAACGATCCGGGTGACGACAACGCCGAATGCTTCTACTCCCACTACGTGCTGATCCTTTCGAAGGAGGCCCTCGCCGGCTACCCCCATCTCCAGAAGAATGCAAAGGTCCTCTCCCCCGACCCCGCCTTCCGCGAATGGACCGACGCCTTTTCGAACCTGTTCGCGATCGTGCGACGATAACGAGACCGCTCGATGCTTCTCTACGCTCTTACCATCTTCCTCTCTTCGTTCCTGTTGTTTCAGGTTCAGCCCATCATCGCCAAGATGATCCTCCCGTGGTTCGGCGGCTCCGCGGCCGTCTGGAACACTTGCATGCTGTTCTTCCAGGCGACGCTGCTCGGCGGCTACACCTACGCCCATGTGCTCTTCGAACGCGTCCCCGCCAAGCGCCAAGCCCAAGTCCACATCGGCCTCCTCGTGGTCAGCCTCGTCGCCCTGCCGATACTCCCCAACGCCTCCTGGAAGCCCAACGGTGATGAGAATCCCGCCCTCCTGATCCTCGGCCTCCTCGCCGTCACGATTGGCCTGCCCTACTTCCTCCTCTCCACCACCGGCCCGCTCCTTCAAGCCTGGTACTCCCGCAACAACGCCGGTGCCGTCCCCTACCGCCTCTTCGCCCTCTCCAACGTCGCCTCCCTCCTCGCCCTCATCTCTTACCCCGTCCTCGTCGAACCCCAACTCACGGTCGAAACCCAAGCCTGGATCTGGTCTGGCGTCTTCGCCGCCTTCGTCCTTCTCTGCTCCACCGTCGCCTGGCGCTCCCGCGGCGGACTCCACTACGTCGCCGAAGCCGAAGCCGCTCCCGCCCCTCCCACCTTCCAACTCCGCCTCCTCTGGATCGGCCTCGCCGCCGTCCCGTCCATCCTCCTCCTCACCGTCACGACGCACCTCACCCAGGACGTCGCCGCCATCCCCTTCCTCTGGATCCTTCCTCTCGTCCTCTACCTCCTCACCTTCATCCTCTGCTTTGAAACCGACAAGCTCTACTGGCGTTGGGTCTACGTCGCCCTCGCCGTCGCCTCCCTCGCCATGGTCGGCTGGTTCCAGGCCGAAGGGGCCCCCGACCTCACCCTCCGCCGCAGCATCGCCGGCTACGCCGCCGCCATGTTCTTCTGCTCCATGGTCTGCCACGGCGAACTCGCCAGCCTCAAACCCCACCCCCGCTACCTGACCTCCTTCTACGTCTCCCTCTCGGTCGGCGGCGCCGTCGGCGGCCTCTTCGTCGGCCTTCTCGCCCCCACCTTTTTCGACGCCTATTACGAATTCCCCCTCGGCTGGGTCCTCGCCGGGGTACTTGGCACCATAGCGATCGTCGTCCGCTACAGCGATTTCTTTAAATCGAAAAAAGGCTTCGCCGTCACCGTCGCTCTCGTCGCCGCCCTCGGCGGCTACACCGGTTGGTGGATGCATGTCCAACAGCGTCACATGAAGGGCTACCGCGTCGTCCAACGCAACTTCTACGGCATGCTCCGCATTGAAGACGAAGGCGACTTCAACGACAACACCCGCCTCCGTCAACTCCTCCACGGCGTCATCAACCACGGCCAGCAGTACCTCAACCCCGGCCGTCGCAAAGAAGCGACCACCTACTACTGCGCCGAATCCGGCGCGGGACAAGCCATCCTCACCCGCAAAGAAGGCGTCCCCCAAAAGGTCGGCGTCATCGGCCTCGGCTCCGGCACCTTGGCCAGCTACGGCCGACCCGGCGATAACTACCAGATCTACGAAATCAACCCCCTCGTCATCCACCTCGCCCAAGCCGAATTCAGCTTCGTTCCGGACTCCGCCGCCCAAAAGCAGGTCCACCTCGGCGACGCCCGCCTCACCCTCGAGCGCCAATCCCCCATGGCCTTCGACGTCCTCCTCGTCGACGCCTTCTCCGGCGACTCTGTACCCGTCCATCTCCTGACGAAGGAAGCCTTCGCCCTCTACTTCCGCCACCTCAAACCCGGCGGCATGCTCGCCGTCCACATCTCGAACAAGTACCTCGAACTCGAACCCGTCGTCACCGGCAACTCCGAAGCCATGGGCCTGGCGGCCGTCACCTTCGAAAACGAACGCGCCGAGGAAGACGAAGCCTGCTACGGCTCCACCTGGGTCGTCGTCCTCGCGAAGGATTCGCTCGCCCTCAACCCCAGCCTCCTCAAACTCGGCAAGCCACTCCTCCCCGTCGCTGGCTTCCGCCAGTGGACCGATAGCTTCTCCAACATGTGGTCCATCCTGAAAAAATGACCACTCCTCAATCTGTTACACTTGAGTTCTCCTAAAGTCATGGCAGTTCCCGTAGCGAATTTAAAAGTTCGCCTGCTCCGCATGCGGGCCTGCAACGAGCGTACATCCGGGGACAAGTTCTGCTTGGGCCACCTGAAACGCTGGTATGCTTTCGGGGAAGAGATCGCGTCCCAGTTAAGAAAGGAAGCCGAGGTCTATCGGTGTGAGCGTTGCCACACGGTTTACCTGCCCCATCCCGACGAAAAACCGCGTTCTGGTACTTTAGCCTTTTAAGAGCCAGCTCGTTCCTCCGACGCACTGGTCTTAGAAAACCGCATCGGAAAAGGGTGTAAGAATGGGAAACCTTTTCCGATGCGGTCACCCCTCTGGAGCCAGTTGGAGAAACTGTCGGGGCATCGGGACCGTGCGCTGCGTCGCGATTGGGGCAGAGTGTCCGCTGTGATCACTCCGTTCCCAGCCAGGCCCGCGTCCAATCAAAATCCTGACTGAAAACGCCAAACGCTACGCGGTACTTGCGGTCCAGGGAGAGCTGGTTAAAAAACTTACATAGTCGGGGAAAACACGAAAATCTTGGTTTGTTGGCGAACCGGAGATCACCTGACCCACATTCAAAAAATTTCCCAATCGGGGAGGGAAAAAATTCCCTCTGATGCAACTTGCAACAGATCAAAGGAGCGGTTCGAACTTGTTACCGGCTCCCGCAAGCATGCTTACATTCAGCCCACTCGCTTCAATCTGTTAGCCCATTGCCTCAGAGGGCGGGTTCAAAGGTGAACTTCATCAATTCGTGCTAGTACCCAGCAAGTGGGTAGCCAACCCCTACATTCCACCAAACCGTTGAAAATAAATCAAGTGGGCAACGGCGGAAACTTCTTTTCCGGGCAACATAACTCACGTGTGTGTCCATGTGACACAATCAAAAGCGTGAGCCGCATTTCGCGCCGTTCTCTCCTCTCCCTCCCCGCCGCCGCGGCCCTCCTGGCCCAAAACGACGAAGACTTCCAGGTCTACACCGAACACCCGCGACTCTTCCTCCCCGCCCGCCGCCTCCGACTCCTACAACGCGAACGCGAGCGCACATCCGTCCGCTGGCAGCAGTTTGAGACCCTGGTGGCCGGTAAGGTCGAAATGCCAGAGCCCGGCCTCGCCTGGGGGCTCTACGGCCTCTTAGCGAAGAACGAGGAGTTCACGGGCAAGGCCATCGGCTGGGCGCTCAAGGCTACCGACGTCCGCCAAGTCGCCCTAGTCTACGACTGGGCCCAAGCCAGCCTCAAAGAAAACGAGTCCGCCGCCCTCAAAACCAAGCTCGCGAAACTCCTCTCCGCCCCGCCCGCCTCCCGCCGCATCCCCGTGATGCGCGACCGCGCCTTCGCCGCCGTCATCCTGGGCGGCGACCCCGGCAAACGCGAACTCGAATCCATCGTCAAAAACTGGTGGCGCGCGGAAATCGCCCCCGCCCTCAAAGCCGGCAAGTTCCGTTACACCCGCGAAGAAAGCCACGCCCTCTTCGAACTCCTCCACGCCGTCCGCGACAACATCAACATCGACCTCCGCGAAGACGCCGCTAAGTACTTCAAAGAGCTCCCGGCGTATCACATCCTCAGCTACTACCCCGCCACCTTTCCCGCCCCCGAAAACGAGTACCGCATCCCCTTCTACGAAGGCAACGGCGAACCCGATCTCCGCATCGCCGCCCTCTCCCGCGCCACTGACCTCAGCATGGTCGCCTTTGACACCAACGCCCAGGAAACCCAGTTCGTCCAAGGCTGGCTCATCCACGATCGGTTCCTGATGCGCGGCGCCTTCGGCATCCCCTACGAACTCCTCTGGGCGAACCCCTACCAGCCGGGCCTCAGCTACTACCACCTGCCCCTGGCCATGCACCAGTCCACCGCCGGTCGCCTCGTCCTCCGCAGCAGTTGGGAAGACGACGCCAGTTGGTTCCACTTCG
>JAPKZA010000203.1:0-14216 GCA_026394015.1 Acidobacteriota bacterium | reverse complement strand
GGTGACGGCAAAGTGCAAGTGTTCGAGGAAGGGGCCCGCAAAGATCGCAGTATGAAGTCCCCGGCCCCCATCGATATCGCCGGAACCGTCGTCTATTTCGGCCGCGACAACATGGAGTTCAAAGTCGACAGCGACGAACTCCAAAACATCTACGTTATCGGCCTTGAACCCAAAACCGCCTACGACGCCGAACTCGACGACCACGAAATCACCGAGCACACGACCGACGCCGGCGGCATCCTCAACTTCCAGTTCACAAAGGAAGGCGACCGCACCGTCCGCCTTCACAAGCCGTTCCGCTCAAAGTCGTAACCCCCCCCAGCAGCGCCGCGCCCCCCCTCTCGTAGCCTCCCTCGCCCCGAACTGCCCCGCGGCCTCAATCGTCGCAAACCCATGCAGAAACGCCCAGAAAGCCACCGCCGCACCGGTGTCGTCCGCCTTCCCCGTCTCCGGTTGCGCCACCAGCAAACCGAATAACGCAGGCTCCACGCGGCTAAACTTCACGTACTCCCCCGCCACCAACGCCGCCGCATCAATTCGTTTCGGAAATGGCAGACCTAACACCGTTACGAACTGGCTTCGGCTCGAAGCCGCCGCCGACAACGCCGCCCACAACTATCTCGCCCCCGCCGCCTTTTACTTCGCCCGACTACCCCTGCCGTTCTGCCTCGTCTGGGTCGCGCACATCGCCTTCGACCGCGTCGGCGGTTACGGCCTCAAACACTTGGGCTGCTTCAAACAAACCCGCCTCGGCCAACGCTGACCGCCTAGTCCACAAACACCAGTTGCCCAAACCGCTTCGGGTTATGCGGATTCGGCTTCGCCATCTCGGAATCCGACCATTGGCTCAACCGCCGCGCCGGCTCAGTCCCATCCCACCGGTTCATATTCGCCGTCCACACCTCCCCCCGCGCCGGCGGCTTCCCCGTCCCCAGCCCCTCAAAATCAGCCCACGAAATCGCCAACTCCAGCGACCAACCCTTCCCCGTCCGCTGCGTCTTCACCTGCACATCCGTAAAGTCCATCCGCTTCAACAAAAACTCCGGAAACAAGTAAAAGTAGTCGTACAACACCCCCCGAGCGTTCATCTCCAAACCAAAATAGTTCGACTGCGATGGCTTCGGGTTGATGAACAACTCCACCGCATCGTCCCGATACGTCGGGTCATCCCGCTTCTCAAACTGCACCGTAATGTCGCTATCGTCGCAAACGTAGGAAACATACAAATACTTTTCATCCCGCAGAATCCGCGCCACCGTCTTCTGCTTCGCCCCCTTCTGAAACTCCCACGGAAACAGAAACTCCACCGCCGCCGCGCCCTGCCAAGCCGCGTCATCCACGCGGCCGTCCACCACCACCGGCCCGGTCGTCCGCTTCACCTCATACCGCGGTACCTGCGCCCAACCCGCGCCCACCACGAGCACCAACAAGAAAAGCGTTCTCATCAGTTCACCGCCACCGTAACGTTCGGCCGGCTCGCCGCGCTACCTACCGTCACCAACACCGGCAACTCCCCGCCCTGCACGCTCAGCGGCACTCGGACGTTAATCTGCATCACCCCCGCCACCAACCCCGGCGCGCCCGCCGCATACTCCACCTGCGCATCCACCCCGCCAATGCTCACATTCACCGGAAGCTTCGGCCGCGGAGCGCCCGCCCCGTTGGGCCGACCGTCAACCCCTGTCGGATTCGTCGCCCCCTCACCCGTCAAATACAACACCACCACGCTCCCTCTATCCGCCTGATTGCGAATATTATTCAAGGATCCATTCTGGTTCAGAATCGCTCCCTGCCCCCGACCCGAAGAATCAGCCGTGAAAATCGCCGGCGCGGCCGCGACCACCGGTAGCGCAATCGTGTTCGATCGCCGACCCTCAAACTCCACCTGCACCTGCGTCGTCGCCTTGCCCTCAATCGCGTACGGCACCACCACCGACAACTGCCCCGCGCTCGTGTAAATGATCGGAGCCGGAACGTCGTCAAACAACACCCGCGTTCCCGCCACCGAACTCGCCACCAAACCCGCCCCATCCAAACGCGCCCCCGACAAAACCGCCGGGCCCATGTCTTTCCCAAAGAAGGTCACCAACTGCCCCGGCGAAACGCCGCCTTGAGCGGTCGCCGACCAGAAGCTCGCCGCGTTCGCCACCCCGGCAATCGAGATCTCCGGTGCCGCCGGTCCCATCGTCGGCTGCAACGAAATCGTCGCAGTCGCCACCCGTTGCGAATCCACCACGCTCGCCGCCCGCAGCGTCACCGTGCTCGGCGCAATGATCACCGCCGGGGCCGTATACAATCCCGTACCCGAAACCGTCCCGATCTCCGGGCTACGGCTCCACGTCACCGCCATGTTCGGCGATCCCTGGACTGTCGCCGTAAACTGCTGCGTCTGGTTCGGCGTCAACGTCACGCTCGCCGGACTCACCGACACCTGCACCCGCTGGATCAACGTAATCACCGCCTCACCAATCTTCGTCCCGTCCGCCGCCGAAATCGCCGACACCGTCACCGTCGGCGTGCCCGAGAAACTCGCGGGAGCCGTATAGAGTCCCGTCGTCGAAATCGAACCCAACGACGGAAACACCGACCACCGAACCGCCGTGTTCGCCGTGTTCGTCACCTCCGCCAGAAACTGCTGACTCTCCCCCGCGCCCAACGAAGCCATCGCCGGAGAAACCCGCACGGTGATCTCGGCGTACCGGACCACAAATCCATCCGACGCCCCGTTCAGCTTCGCCGCCAATACCCCCGCCGTCGTCGGCAAGTTCGTCGAATCCGTCGATCCCGCGCCCCAAATCCTTCCGGCGTTATCGAGCGCGATCCCGTTCAACGAGTCCGTGCCAGTCCCACCCACGTGCGTCGAAAACACCACCAGGTTGCCCCCGAAGTTTAACTTCGTCAGGAACCCATCAAAGCCTCCCGCTAACGGCGCCGACGGCAACGGGCCGTCATTGCGAAATGGGAAATTCGCCGAGTTCGTCTGCCCCGCCACATAGGCTTCCCCAATCCGATTCACCGCGATCGCAAGCCCGATATCCTCGGCGTCACCGCCTAGATACGTACTGTAGAAAACGCTGGACCCCTGAGGACTGATCTTGGCCACAAACGCATCCGGAGTCAGCGCCGCCGTCCGTTGATAGGCGTTGAAGGTCACCGGCAGCTCCGCCGAGAACGTTTGCCCCGTAATGAAGGCATTGCCCAGCGTGTCCACCGCCACCGCCATCCCGGTTTCCTGCGCCTCGCCCCCATAATAAGTGCTGTACACCAATCCGCTCCCATCCGGACGGACCTTGGCCAAAAACGCATCCGATCCCCCGCGGCGCGTCACTTGCAGCGCTCCCTCCGTCGTTGGGAAATTATCCGACCGCGACTCGCCCACCACGTACGCCGCACCCGCCCCATCCACCGCGATTCCATTCCCCTGGTCCAGTGCAAACCCGCCCAGTAGCAACGAATACTCAACCGACGAACCCGTCGCATTCAGCTTCGTCACAAACGCGTCCCCCCCGCCGCGCGGCGGCAAGTTCTCCCGGTTCGTGTTCGCAAAATCCGTCGAATCCGTCCGGCCCGTCACATAAACCGCACCCACCCCGTCAATCGCCAAACCGCGCACTACATCGCTCTGCGACCCACCCAAATACGTCGACCACGCCAGCGTGCTCCCATTCGCGTTCAACCGAAACACCACCCCATCGGTCACCGCGCTCCCGCCCGCCAACACCCGCTGTACGGCAGTGTCAGAAACCGGAAAATTCGTCGAGGCCGTCGACCCGCCCCCGAACACGTTCCCTTGCGCGTCCACCGCAACCGCCAGACCCACGTCTACACTCGATCCACCCAGGTAAGTCGCCCACACAATCGCCGAACCCGTCGCATTCAACTTCGCCACCACAATATCCTGCGACCCAAACGTCTGCCCCCGCGTCGTCCCCGGATAGTCCGGCGATGTCGACGATCCGATGATGTAGGCGCTACCTTGCGCATCCACCGCAATCGCCCGCGCGTCGTCCACCTGCGCCCCACCCAAGTACGTCGAATAGTTCAACACCGGGTCGATCACCAGCGGCTTCGTCCGATCGTATGCACCGACCGAAAACCCATACCGATCCGCCCCGCGCGCGACGAACGAAACCGCCACCGCCCGGCTCCCCTGCCAAGCCACCGGCCGCTTCCAAGCCATGCCATTCGCCATCCGCAACTCGCCTGCCGCCGTCAACTCCGCCCCGGCAAGCGCAAACGCAATCTGCTGCGGATCCGCATGGGGCCGCAACTCGAAGTCAAACTCCAGCGCCCCGGCCCGGCTGTGATACAGCAGGTCAATCCCCGGATACAACTCCGTCGCCCGCGTCGTCTCCCACACCGGCAGGTCCCGGCGCCAAGCCCGTGGGTCATTGCCCCGCAGGTCGTTCACCACCCCGCCCGCCTTCGTTTCGCCCGCCAGTGCCGCCTGCCGCCGACCGCCCAGCCACTCCAAACGGCTCTCGGCTTCCGCGGTCACAAAACGCATCTCACGCGCCGAAAGCTGCACCGCGAAGCCCTTGCCCCGCACAACAAATCGCCCCGACTCGCGGTCGGGCTCCATCACCGTGGGCCACGGTCGAGCCAGCGCCGGTGCTGCTCCGAGCCCAAGCAGAGTCAAGAGAAAAGTAAGGGTGAAACGCAAGGCGATGGTCTTCATCTTCGCTCTCCAGTATACTTTTCTACTCCGATATGCAACGTCGCAACTTTCTCACCGCCTCCCTCGGCGCCACCGGCGCCGCCCTCGCTCAAAAGCGCGATTGGTCTCAACCCGCTCGGTATCCCGACCCGGACATCGTCTCGCTCGACAAGCGTTTTGACAAGTACAAGCTCGGAAACACGCCCATTCGCCGCCTTTATACCGGCTGCCTCTGGGCCGAAGGCCCGGCCTGGAACGGCGTCGGCCGATACCTCCTCTGGAGCGATATCCCCAATAACGTCCAAATGCGATGGCTTGAAGAAAACGGCGCCGTCTCCACTTTTCGCCAACCCGTCGGCTACTCCAACGGCAATACCTTCGACTATGAGGGCCGTCAAATCTCCTGCGAACACGGCAACCGCCGCGTCACGCGCTACGAGTACAACGGCTCGGTCACCGTCCTCGCCGACAAGTACAACGGCAAAATCCTCAACGCCCCCAACGACGCCATCGTCCATCCCATCGACGGCAGCATCTGGTTCACCGACCCCGGCTACGGCAGTCTCATGCACTACGAGGGCAACAAAGGCGAGCTCCTTCTCAAGGAAGCGGTCTACCGCATCGACGGCAAAACCGGCCAAGTCACGTTGCTCACCGACGAGATCTTCAAGCCCAACGGCCTCTGCTTCTCACCCGATTACAAAAAACTGTACGTCGCCGACACCGGCGCCACCCACTACCCCCAAGCCCCCCGCGTCATCAAAGTCTGGGACATCGTCGATGGCAAACGGCTCGCCAACGGTCGCGTCTTCTGCCATATGAAACTCGAAGGCGTCGGCGATGGCCTCGCCGACGGCATCCGCTGCGACACCGACGGCAACATCTGGTCCAGCGCCGGGTGGGTCGGCGATGGCTACGACGGCGTTCACATCTTTGCTCCAGACGGCCAACGCATCGGCCAAATCAAGCTGCCGGAAATCTGCTCCAACCTCTGCTTCGGCGGAGCCAAGCGCAACAAACTTTTCATGACCGGCAGCCAAAGCCTCTACATGATGTACGTAGAAGCCCAGGGGGCGCACATCAGTTAGCTTCGGTAGGTGACCGTCTCCAGGAACAAGCCGCTGGCCGGTGCCGTCCAGGCCGCCACGTCGAGTTCCTTACCGCCTTGGCCTTGCAGCAGCGCTTCGAACTGCTGCAGGGTCACCTCGCCCATTCCGACCTTCACCAGCATCCCCACCACCCGCCGCACCATCCGCCACAAAAAATGCGAAGCTTCCAGGCGGATCACAATCATGTGATCCTCAACGGCGATCTCGGCCGCCTCGACCACGACGATCGTCGATTCGTTCGGGCGCGATGGGTCCTTGGCCGCAAACCGAACGAAGTCGTGCCGCCCCGGCAGCAGCAACGCGGCCGCCTCCATTGCCGCCACGTCGAGCGGCTCTTTGATCCACCACACGTGGCGCTTCGTGAACGCCGACTTGCGTGTCGCAATCTGGTAGACATACGATCGCGCAATCGCGTCGTGCCGAGCATGAAACTTCGGTGAGGCCTCCTCCACCCGGAGAATGGAAATATCCGATGGCAGCCGATCGTTCCAATCCCGCCGCAACTTCTCCACTGGATAGAACGGAGTCCGACGGTCGCTCCGCGGCAAGCGCACGTGCATCACCTGCGCCAAGGCATGAACCCCGGCGTCGGTCCGCCCCGCCCCCATCAATTCGAGCGGTGCGCCGCCAAAGGAAGGCTCCATCGCCTCGCGCAGGGCACCGAGTACGGAGCGGGCGTTAATCTGCTCCTGCCAACCGTGATAGCGGGTGCCATCGTATTCAAGGGTAATTTTCCAGGTATTCATCAAGTCCGAGCGGCACCATCAAGTGTTCGTGGCAACCAACTCTTGATGATACGGCTTTGCGCGCCCCCCGCGGCTAAAGCCCTGCAACATCGCCTGTCCAATGCGATCGAGCGCCAACACTTCACACGCCGCCTCGGCCTCTACCGCCGCGTGCGGCATCCCGTACACCACACACGTCTCCTCGTTCTGGGCGATCGTCCACGAACCGCCGTCCCTCATCTGTTTCAGCCCCGTCGCCCCGTCCGATCCCATCCCCGTCAAGATCACTCCCAACGCACTCGCCCCCGCCACCGCCGCCACGGACCGGAATAGGACATCCACCGCCGGCCGCTGGTAGTGCACCGGAGGACCCTTGCGCAAACGAACCCGATACTCCATCCCCTGCCGAGCCAACACCAAGTGCAACCCCCCTGGCGCTATCAAAACCAGTCCATCCTCCACCAAGTCCCCATCCTCGGCCTCCTTCACCCGCTGCGGACAACACTGGTGCAGCCGCTCGGCAAAACTACGCGAAAACACCGGCGGAATATGCTGCACCACCACCATCCCCGGGATCTCCGCCGGAAGCTGCAACAACAACCGCTCCACCGCCTGCGTCCCCCCCGTCGAAGCGCCCACCGCAAAAATCCGCGTACTCGGACGCCCCGAAACCCCAGCCGCTACCACCGGCGCCGGCCGTACCGCCCCCGAAAGCGCCGACAACGCCCCCCGATAGCGCGCCCCGGCCGCACCCAAAACTTTCAAGAGCAACTGCTGCCGAAACTCGGGAATCTCCCGCGCCCCCGCCGGCTTAACCAGCGCTTCCACCGCCCCCAGCCGCAAGGCCTCCACCACCGCCTGCGATCCACGCTGACACAGCGTGCTCACCACGATGACCGGCATCGGCAACTTCGCCATCAACTTGCCCAGAAACGTGATGCCATCCATCTTCGGCATCTCGATATCCAAGGTCAACACATCCGGACGCAACGCCACAATCAGATCCCGTGCCTCGTAAGGATCGGCAGCCGTTCCCACCACTTCAATCTGGGGACTACTCGCCAGCGTCTCGCTCAGCAATCGCCGCATATTCTGCGAGTCATCCACTACGAGTACCCGAATTCGTTTGTTTTCCATGCGCTTTGTCCTTGTCCAACCCGCGGCCTCCACTTCGATCGGAGGCCGCTGCTCAGCCAACCGCCGGCGACTACGCCGCCGGGTTCAACCGATCCCAGCTCAAAGCCAGAACCATCTTGCCGTTGTCGAGTTCCAGCGATCGATGGAGAGTCGCCACTTGCGCGGGAAGCTCCGCCGCCGCCGCCAAAATCTCCGGCTTCGACAAATCAAACAACTCCTCCGACTCGTGCTTACTCAAAAACGAACCGCAAACCATGTTGCCCAGCTCGTTCACCACGTCGTTCATCTGCTCCTCACTCGGAACCTCGCCCATCGGCAGTCCAAGAAAGTTCGCCGTCAGAGCCTCGGCCGTCTCCCGAGGCATGCTCATATGCAGCATCCCGGAACTGGCACCCTGAAACTCCACCTTCACCGTCACAGGCTTGTCCGGCGGCTCGCCGATCACATTGCCATTCATGACGTCGGTGAAAAACATCATCCCCAGCACTTCGCTGGCGGCATCCACTAAGTCCACATCAGCACAACGCGGCAGCATAGTCCCTCCCGAGAATTTGTTCAACCTTCAACCGGATCATCTCCGGCGCACAAGGCTTACTGATGTAACCCCGCGCTCCCAACTCCCGCAACCGCAGTACCCGCGTCTTCGTCGCGTCGGTAGAAATCACCAACACAGGAACCTCACGCAAGCGTTCCTCCTGTTGGAGCTGGGTTACAAACTCTTCGCCGTTCATCACCGGCATATTGATATCCGTAAAAACCAGGTCAATCCCGGCCCCTTGCAAGTGCTCCCGCTCCAAAACCGCGATACCTTCCTTGCCATCGCCAGCCTCGAACACCGCGCTCAAGGCCAGACCAGACATCTGGAGCGTTCGCCGGATGTAGAGCCGCATCGCCGGCGCGTCATCGACAATTAATACTCTTAGTGCCATATCCAGTTTCCCTCTTACTCTTCTTCATCGGTTGAATTCTTAGTTTCATTGCAACAAATGCACAGATCGGCAACATTACATCGCCATCGCGCCCGGCTCGGGAGAAGTTACCCAAAACTCGCCCGTCCCAATCGTTAAACCTAAGGTACGACCCTGGCCGCCGCCCACCGCCTCACCCTCCAGCATCAGCCCGTGGCGCCAAAGCAGCTTGCGAATCACCAGATAGTTCTGCTTCCCCACGCCGGTTCCTTCGCTCGGCAGGCTCTGACCCTGCAAACCAGCAAACTTCGGCCCTCCGATCATCTGCGCCCCACCCGCGATTCGAATCATCGTCCGCTTCGGGTCCGCCCCCAATCGGGTCATCTTGGTTAGTAATAGCTGCAGTCCGGTATCGGCAAACATCGCCGGATGCGACTCGGCCATCTCCCGATCCATGTTCGAGTCCGGCAACTGAAAATGCAGTAATCCACCTACTCCTGATTTGGGGTCATATGCCGCCAAACCAATACAGGATCCGAGGGCATAAGTAACCAGATAACTATCCCGGTCTTTAGTCGTTCTGCACTCGGAGACCCCTATTACAATCGCGTTCTTTCCTTTGGGAATCATGTTTGCTCCTCTGTCTTCCTCCCCATTCGCGTGCCCGTCCCCGCGCCGGCGCCCAGCCCGGCCAAACGGTACACCGAAGGTTTGACGTACTCCATCTTTGAATCCAATCCGTTCAAGCTTTCGGCATGTCCGACGAAAAGGTATCCGCCGGGCTCCAGCCGCCCGCGCATCTGATCCACCACCAATCCCCGCGTGGCACTGTTGAAATAGATCATCACGTTTCTGCAAAATATCGATGAAAACGGGCCGATCGGCGGCAGCGGCTCAATGAGATTGAGCCGCCGAAACTCGACCATCTGTTTGATTTCCGGCTTCACCCGGAAATAGCCTTGCCACTTCCCTTCCCCGCGCAAGAAAAAGCGCCGTCGCCAAGCTTCCGAAACCGGCTCCAACCGCTCCTCCCGATACACCGCCCGCTGCGCCTGCTCCAGGATCCCGGGCGAAATATCGGTCGCCAGAATCCGGACCTGCCGATAAGCCGCCTCCCCCAACGCTTCGACGGCGCACATGGCCATCGTGTAGGGCTCCTCTCCCGAAGAACTCGCCGCGCACCATACCGGCTGTTCCGGTCGATGCTTCTGGACGAGCAATACCTCTTGCTGCCAGAACTCAAAGTGACTGGACTCCCGCAAGAAACTCGTGTGGTTCGTCGTCAGGCAGTCAATGAACTCCAGCATCGCCGGACCGTTCGGATCTCGTTTCACCGCCTGCAAATACTCTTGCACCGTGCGAAACCCGCCGCGCCGCATCGGCTCGGCCAACCGCAGGGTGACCAGAGACTCTTTGCCCGTGCGGAGTTCAATCCCTAACCGCTGCTGCACGAGGGCGCAGATCTCCCGGAAGTCGGCTTCCGGGATCCGGAGCCCACCGACCATCTCGGGGCTGGCGAGCTCAGGCAGCGGCATCAAAGCTCTCCCGGCTCAGCATGCCTTCCAGATCCAAAATCAATCCGACGCATCCGTCACCCATGATGGCCGCGCCAGAAACCCCCGGCATCGTGCCGAGATACTCACCCAGGCTCTTGATGACCACCTCTTGTTTACCGAGTATCTCATCGACCAGCAGGCAGTAGCGTCGGCCCTCCAATTCGGCGGCGATCAGGATGCCGTCGTATGGGTCGGTCGAAGCCGGGGTCCGGTCCAGCATCTGATAGAGCCGCAGCAGCGGCACCACCCGTTCGCGGACCATGACCACCCCCTGGTTCCCGCTCACGCGGTAGATCGAATCCGCCACCGGCCGGAAAATCTCGTGCACGCAGTGCAGCGGGGGAACCGCAGCAGAAACGTCGTCCCCACCCCGGGCTCGGATCGAATCTCGATTCGCCCGCGCAGCTTTTGAATCTGCTTCTTGACAACGTCCATGCCCACGCCACGACCACTCACATCCGAAATCTGGTCCGCCGTCGAGAAGCCCGGCTCGAAGATCAGTTCCAGAATCTTGTCCACCGGCAGATTGGCGTCTTCGGCGATCAAGCCCCGTTCAATCGCCTTCTTGAGAATCTTCGAGCGGTTCAAGCCCCGGCCATCGTCGGAGACTTCGATTTGCACATTGCCGGACTGATGCGATGCCACCAGGCGAACTTTACCCGGACCGGACTTACCCGTCTTCTCTCGTTCACCCGGCGCTTCCAGGCCGTGATCAACCGAATTCCGGATCATATGCATCAGCGGGTCGGCCAACTGCTCGACAATCGAGCGGTCGAGTTCGGAATCCTCGCCGACCAGTTCCAGCTCGGCCAGTTTCCCGGATTTCTTCACGAGGTCGCGGAAAGCCCTTTGCATGCGCTGGAACGTCTGGCGAATCGGCACCACCCGCAGCGACATCGCGATCTTCTGGAGGTCGGTCGTAATGCGTCCCAATTGCGACAGACTCCGCCCCAGCCGGGGCTCGCCGAGTTGAATCACCGACGGGTCCTGCTGCACGAGTGACTGGGCGATCACCAGTTCGCCGACCATATCGACGAGATAGTCCAGCTTCGAAGTCTCCACCTTCACATGGGCATTGGCGGACTCACCGCGGCGTTTCGAGGCAGCCACCTCGGCAAATTCCGTCGCCCCCCCTCCACTTTCGGAGACGACAGAGGCGACGACGTCCTCATCCGGCGGCATCATCTCATTGCGCAATCGTTCGAGCAGCTCCCCGTTGTCGGGCAGTACCACCGAAACACCGCTGCGATCTTCGTCCAGACAGTCGACGATCACCCCGAGCCGGTCCGCGCACGCCAAAACCACATCGACTAGCGAGGGCGTCGCCGGCAGCGCGCCATTGCGCACCAGATCGAGCAACGTCTCCACCTCGTGGGCCAGATCCCGGGTCGAACCCAGATTGAAGATTCCGGCCAACCCTTTGATCGTATGGAAACTCCGGAAGATCGCATGGATCGGCTCCGGATTCTGGGGCGATTGCTCCAGCAACAGCAGCTCTTGCTCGATCATCTGGAGATGCTCGCGCGCTTCGCCAATGAAGTCGCCGATCATCGATAGATCCTGGAACAGTTCGGCCGATCCGCCCGCGGCCACGCGCTGCTTGGATAACCGGGCGGAGAGCTCGGTATCGGCCAACAGCTGCAACCGTTCGATTTGTTCTTCGAGCACCGCGCTGAAGTTGTCCCCGGGGGATTGAATTTGCCGACCGAGGGCCGCGGCGCATGCTGCCGTGTCCATCATTTCCAGCTCAATTGCCGCCGGGGAAATCCTCGCGCACAACTCGGCCAGGGCCGCCATGCGAACTCCGCCGGGCATTCCCTCCCCGGGAGAAAAGGCCAGCGTTTCCACGATTAACGAATCAATCCAAGTAAGCAGATCAGCTTCTACAGACACAAGGGCTCCTCATCGAAATCTCAGTTCTTCGGGTGATGGAACGAACTACATCAACTGCTGTAAGTCGCCTTGGGAGAGCACGCAGTCCAGATCGAGCAGGATCTTGACTTTGCCCCGGATCTTGGCGACGCCCTGCACATAACCCGACGAGATCAGGCCGTGGCTAAAGGACTCGGTCTTCTCAATGTCGGAGCTCTGCACCGGCATCACTTCGCTTACCCCGTCCACAATCACGCCAATCAAAAACACGCTTTTGGCCATCTCTGGCTGCACGACCACGATACAGGTCCGTTCGTCGTATTCGACGCTCGGAACCCCCAGCTTCAGCCGTAGGTCAATGACCGGCACCACTTTGCCGCGCAGATTAATGACTCCCCGGACGTACTCGGCGGTGTGCGGAACCGGTGTCACCTCAAGCATGCCAATGATCTCTTTTACCTTCGCCACCGGGACGGCAAACTCTTCTTTCCCCAGGCTAAAGATTAGGTGTTTGCTGGGGCCTTTCGCCGCGCCCAGCACCGCCAGCGGCACCCCGCCGCGGGTATCACTTTGTTGCGTGTTCATATTGTTCATAAAAGCATCTCCGATCGACTCTGGCTGCGGATCTGGCATGGTCGGCCAGTTGTCATTCCCTATCCATATCGGTGCGAGATCGCTTTATTGCAGAAAAAATTGGGGATAATTCTCGCTAATGCTCTTCCTACCTCCACCGATATGGCTTGTAACGCCAGATGAACGCAAGAGTCCGGCGGCAATAAAGGATTACCGTTATGATTTCTATCCCTTCTCTCGTCTCGGCCGCACGGAGCCGCAATGCTCTCCCGGCCCTTTCCCTTTGCCTGCTCTTCACGCTGTCGAGCCTCCCCCTCCGGGCCGAGCTTCGCGTCTCGATGGCCGAAGCCCTAAAAGCAGCCGTCAAGCGCCCCTCGCCCGCCTACAGCCCGATCGCCAAGCAGATGCGCGTCGCCGGTGACGTCGAGGTCGAAGTCAGCATCTCCAAGGCCGGCGACGTTGACAACGTCAAGGTTCTTTCCGGCAACGCGCTGCTGACGGCCCCCGTCGTCAAAACGTTGAAGGATTGGAAGTTCACCCCCTTCTCGAGCGAAGCCATCACCCAGTTGAAATTCACCTTCAAGCCCGAATAGGCTTATCGCTCTAACCTCAATTCATCTTTTCAGGATTTTCAGGAGAACACTCGCATGTCCAATTGGTCAGCAGGAAAACGTCTGTCGGTCACGACTACGCTCGTCGTCGGCCTCGCCGTGGTGCTCGGCATCAGCGCGGCGTGGGTAACCAGTCATCTGGGCAATCAACTCGATCGCGCCATCAATCAAATGGCCCGACAGCAAATGCTCGCTGGCCAAGTCAGCACCCGGGTCAGCGAAATCGACGCCCTCGAGCGCGGCGTGGCTATGGCCATGATGCTCCAGCAGACGGCCACGGTCGAAGAACTCCGCCAAAAGCTGAGCACGAAGGAACAGGAGGCCCGCAAAGCTCTCGAAGAGCTTCGTGGCCTTAATGGGGCCACCGTCTCCGCCGATCTCCAACAGATGACCAGCGAGTTCGATGCCGCCATCGAGCTCCACCAACAGGTCGTCCGCGCTCTCAACGACCAAAAAATGGACGTCGCGATCGCCACCTTGAACACCCAACTTCTCCCCCGCCTCACCCAACTCGGTGACCGCGGCCGACATCTGGTCGACGATCAAGCCCACCAACTCAGCATCGTCGGCCGTGAAGCCGAAACCGCCCGCTCGGTCAGCTTCCTCAGCATGCTCGCCCTCGGGCTGCTCAGCGTCATCGTCGGCCTCGCCGCCGTCTTCAGCGTCCATAAGATCCAGGTCGTCCTCCGACAAACGGTCTCCGAACTGAACGAAAACGCCCGCCGCCTGGCCAACACCGCCGGCCGCGTCTCCGCCTCCAGCCAATCGGTCTCCCACGCCGCCAGCGAACAAGCCGCGTCCCTCGAAGAAACCTCGGCCTCCACCGAAGAGATTCACTCGATGACCAAACGCAATGCCGAAAACGCCGAGTCCGCCACCCGCAAAACTAACGAAGCCGCCGACACCATTAAAGAAGCCAACCTCGCGCTCTCCCAAATGGTCGTCTCGATGAACGAAATCACCACCTCCTCGAACAAAATTTCGAAAATCATCAAGGTCATCGACGACATCGCCTTCCAAACCAACATCCTCGCCCTCAACGCCGCCGTCGAAGCCGCCCGCGCCGGA